>JBOGVK010000160.1:0-28961 GCA_050692375.1 Actinomycetota bacterium | reverse complement strand
GGCGATGCCTCCACGAAGGAAGGCCCGGCGGGGACGAAGACGACCCTGATGTTCCCCGTGAGCCTTTCCTTCCCGCCCACCGGCGCGGTGACGATCGACTACCGGACGACGGACGGATCCGCGACCCACGGCAGCGACTACGAGGGGATCGTCGGAAGCCTGATCATCCCCGCCGCACAGCTCGTCGACCGCATCGACGTCAACGTCTTCGGAGACGACCGCTTCGAGCCGGACGAGACGTTCACTCTCGAAATCACCGGCATCGTCGGGGCCCAGCAAGGGTCCAACGGAACGGGCACCATCCTCAACGACGATCGGGCGGCGACGAGCCTCACGCTCCACGTGCACGTGCGCGACCGTCGGGATCGTTCACCGAGCCACCGGGTAGCGGTGCGGGGCCGGCTGATCAACGGTGCGGCAGGTCTGCCGCTCCAGATCGTCTTGATGTGCGAGCACGGCAGCCGCTGGGTCGTGGTGGATCGGGCCATGCTCCGAACCCGACGCAAGCCGCACGTCTTGCTGAACGGCGAGACGGCGTTCGGCTACCGTTCGGCGTTCAACGTCACCCGCGGCGGTCGATACCGCGTCCGCGTCGTCTTCCGCGGCGACACGCTGCGGGCGCGGGCCCTAGCCCACCGGCGCTTCCGCATCTGAGAAGCGCAGCGATGTCGGTGCCTTCGCTCAGCATGGCCGCCGAGGCTTGACGCTCGAACACCTGTTCGATATGGTCGCAACTCCGCACGGCCCCACCGGACGGAGGAACCCGTGCTCGCGGCACCGATCCAAACCACCCTCGACCAGGGGATCCCGCTCGACGAGGTCAGCTTCTGCATCGTGGACCTCGAGACCACAGGGGGATCGCCCACCGGCAGCCGGATCACCGAGGTCGGCGCGGTCAAATACGTGGGCGGCGAACGCGTCGGTTCCTTCCAGGCGCTCGTGGATCCCGAGATCCCGATCCCGCCGTTCATCACACACCTGACGGGGATCGACGATCGCGCCGTCGCCGCGGAACCCCCGATCGAAGAGATCCTGCCGGCGTTCCTGGAGTTCTGCCGCGGATCGGTCTTCGTCGCGCACAACGCGCGCTTCGACTTCTCCTTCCTGAACGCCAACCTCGTTCGTCTCGACTACGACCCACTGCCACCGCCGCCGGTGTGCACCGCTCGCCTGGCGCGCCGGTTCATCTGGCCCGACGTGCCGAACGTCAAGCTGCAGACGCTCGCGCGGTACTTCCAAACGCGCGTCCAGCCAAACCACCGCGCGCTCGCCGACGCCGAGGCCTGCGCCGAGGTATTGCACGGTCTGCTCGACATCGGGGGACGTCTCGGCATCCTCACGCTCGGCGACCTGCACGAGGCCGTGCGCGCCCGCGGACGCCCGCACTTCGGCAAGATCCGACTGGCCGACCACCTCCCGCACGCCCCCGGCGTCTACCTGTTCCGCGGGCGCGATGGCCGCGTCCTCTACGTCGGGAAGTCCAAGGACCTCCGGGCACGCGTCAAGTCGTATTTCTACGGAGACGAGCGCAAGAAGATCGACGACCTGCTCGCCGAGACACACACCGTCGAGGGGGTGACGTGCGACTCGGAGCTGGAGGCGCTCGTCGTCGAGGCCCGCCTCATCCGGGGGCACGAACCCCCGTACAACCGGCGCGGGAAGACCTGGCGACGGTATGCCTATCTCAAGGTCGATCCGACCGAGGCGTTCCCTCGCCTGAAGGTGGTGCGTGCCGCCGCACCCGAAGACGGATGCACCTACCTCGGACCGTTCGGGAACGCCTCGCGTGCCCGCTTGGCGAAGGAGGCTCTCGAAGAGCTCCTGCCGATCCGCCGATGCACGAAGACGATGAGCGCGGGAACCCGGTTCGCTCCGTGCGCCCTCGCGGACATCGGACGATGTGTCGCGCCATGCGACGGCCGCGTCGATCCCGAGCGCTATGGAGAGCTCGTCCGGCGGCTCGTCTCCTCCCTGACCTCCCCGGGCGGGCTCCTCACAGCGCTCGAACGACGCATGTCCGTCCTTTCGGAGCACGAGCGCTACGAGGAGGCGGGCCTCATGCGTGATCGACTGCGCGCACTCGCCGACGCTCTGGCTCGCGCACGGATGGACGCGTGGTTGGTGGGAGCCGGGCCGCTCACCCTACGCGATAGCGCCGGGTCGCTCGTGCGGTTCACCGGCGGTGCGCTCGTGCGTGGAGACGGCGCTGAGCCGCTGCAGATCCCGTGCTCGCGCGAGACAGCCGACGAGCTCGCAGCCGTTCGCGGCTGGCTGCGTGCGAATCACGCGCAGGTGCAGGACTGTGGCCGTCCGCTTGCCGAACCGGTCGACGGCGGGGAGGTGATCGCGCGGATCCAGGCACACGCTTGGGGCACGAACCGCGAGCACCCCCGCCTGCGGCCTCGGTCTTAGACTCGCACACATGGGCTCGATCTCGCGCGCGAAGTTCCGCCACGTCCTCGATCACGTCACACGCATACGGCCCGACATCGCCGACCCGCGGGCCGCGATCATCGCCGGACACGTGCTGATCGACGGGCACGTGGTCACCAACCCGCGCTCGCAGGTGCGTGCCGACGCCGCGGTCGTGCTCCGGGTGCCCCGCGCTCTACGCGGCGAGGACAAGCTCCGGGCGGCTCTCGATAGGTTCGCGATCGACGTGACCGGTCGCATCTGCGTGGATCTCGGTGCCTCGGCCGGGGGGTTCACGCGGGTGCTTCTGGAGCGAGGCGCCTCCCGCGTCTATGCGGTCGATGCGGGTCACGGTCAGCTTCGAGGCGATCTGAGGATCGACCCCCGCGTCGTCAACCTGGAGCGGACGAATCTGGGCGACCTCTCGTCGATCCCTCGAGAGCACGCGATCGACGTCGTGACGATGGATCTGTCGTACCTGTCCGTCGCCGACGCCGTCCCGCAGATCGAGACGCTCGAGTTCTCCCCCGAAGCCGACCTGGTTGCGTTGGTGAAGCCGATGTTCGAGCTGGGGTTGGACACACCGCCCGCGGACGATCCGTCCCTGCATCGGGCGCTCGATCTCGCGGTCGTCGGCGTCGAGCGATGCCCATGGCGGGTCATCGGAACGATGCCCTCGCCGGTGACGGGCTCGAAGGGAGCCCGCGAGTCGCTCGTGCACGGCCGCCGGACGAGCGATGACGCCAGATATCGTTGACTAGACTGGACCGCATGGAGCGAGCGGTCATCCTTGAGGGCGCCCGGACGCCGATCGGGAAGTTCCTCGGGTCGTTCGCGGAGGTCCCCGCGGTCGAGCTGGGCACGTTGGCGGCTCGGGAGGCCATGCGCCGCGCGAACGTCGAGCCGGCAAGCATCGACCAGACGATCTACGGGCACGCCCGGCAGGCCGGGAACGGCCCGAACACCGGCCGGCAAGTGAGCGTCAACGCCGGCGTTCCGATCGAGGTCAGCGCGTACAACGTCAACATCGCGTGCGGCTCGGGGATGAAGGCCGTCCAACTGGGCGCGCAGCAGATCGCGCTCGGCGACTCCGAGGTCGTACTGGCCGGCGGGATGGAGAACATGACGCGCGTACCGTTCCTGTTGCCGCAGATGCGCCTCGGCTACCGGCTGGGGAACGCGGAGGTCGTCGACGGCATGTATCGCGACGGCCTGCTCGACCCGCTCTGCGGCCTGATCATGGGAGAGACCGCCGAGAACCTCGTAGACACGTACGACATCTCACGCGAGGAACAGGATGGGTTCGCGCTGGAGTCGCAGCAGAAAGCGGAGTCGGGAAAGCGTGCGCGCGCCGCCGAGATCTTCCCCGTACCAGCGCCGGGACCCAGGGGTTCGACGATCACGATCGCCGAGGACGAACATCCACGCCCCGACACCACGATGGAGACGCTGGCGCAGCTGAAGCCTGTCTTCCGCGACGGAGGAAGCGTCACCGCGGGAAGCTCGTCCGGCATCACCGACGGCGCTGCGGCGATGGTGCTGATGTCCGAGTCGCGCGCGAGGGCCGAGGGGCGTGAACCGCTCGCACGCGTGATCGGCATGTCGTGGGCCGGGGTTCCGCCCGAGATCATGGGTATCGGCCCTGTCCCCGCCACCAAGAGCGTCCTCGAGAAGACGGGTTTGTCGCTCGCTGACATCGACCTGATCGAGATCAACGAGGCGTTCGCCGCGCAGGTGATCGCTTGCGAACGCGAGCTGAAGATCGATCGGGACAAGCTCAACGTGAACGGCGGAGGCATCTCGCTCGGCCATCCGATCGGCATGAGCGGCGCGCGACTCCTCCTTACCCTCGCCTACGAGATGCGCGTGCGAGGCGTATCGCTCGGCCTGGCGACCCTGTGTATCTCGGGCGGGCAGGGCCTGGCCGTCATCCTCGAACGCGCCTGAAGGGAGCCACGACCGACATGAGCGTGCACGCCGTCGTCCTGATCCAATGTGAGATCGACGGGATCCCCGAGGCCGCCCAAGCCATCGCCCAGATCGAAGGAGTGTCCGAGGTGTACTCGGTGGCAGGCGAGTTCGATCTGGTCGCGATCGTGCGCGTGAACGCGCACGACGACCTAGCGAAGGTGATCCCAGGGGGGATCTCCAAGATCGCCGGCGTCGACCGGACCGAGACGCTCATCGCCTTCCAGGTCTATTCCAAGCACGACCTCGAACGCCTGTTCTCGATCGGATTCGAGGGCTAGTCTGCCTCAGACTACGGCGCCGTATCCCATCGGACGGCGATTGGCATGGCGGTGCGACCCCAATCATCCAGCTCCCCGGAATGTCGCGGCCGGTACTTCTCCACCAGCAAACGGCGCGCGAGCGCGTCCTCGTCCGTGGTGGAGATGACCCACGCCGTCGTCGCCCGTGTCTCCTCCCCCAATCGGAGCGAGACGCTCGGGTTCGCGACCAGGTTCTTCACCCAGTCGCTGCGTTCGCCGCCACCTGACAGGAGATAGATCGTCCCTTCGTGCGATGCGAACCAGATCTCGATCTCATGCGGGGCGCCGCTCACTCGTCCGAAGGTGGTCAGGTAGCAGAAGTCGAGGTCTCCGGTGCCGCCGGCCACGCGCTCAGCGAGTCGCCCACACGATCAACGCCACCAGCACGACGATCGCGGCGACGAGCATGATGACATCGCCCTTCTTGATCTTGCCCGGCTGCATCGCGTTGAATCCCATGCGGCCCTCTCCGACCCATCACACCCGGTAGTACTCGCGGAACTTCGGGGGTGAGAGCCAATAGATGTGCTGGCGCACCGTGGATGCGAACGCCCGCGCCTCGGATCCATCGGCGCACGCGCGCTCCAACACGACGACGCCCGCGGGATCCTCGATGGTGACACGCCAACCCTCCGCCGCGTCGGCGATCCGAACGCGGAAGCCGTTCTTACCGGCAGCCACGATCCGACCCGCTATCCCCTGCGGACCAACGGACGGTCCAGCCGCTCGAGGTGCTGGCGGAGAGGACCCACGATCGAATCGGCATTCAGCCCGAACTCTGGACGGAGGTCCGCGATCATCTGCAGGGCCGTCTCGAGCTCGGTGCCGGCAGCCTCGGCACGCTGCAGCGCCTCGACGAGCGTTGCCGCGTAGTCGGCGTTGAACGGCGCGCCGTCCCACGGGCACTCGCCCCCGGAGGCGATCACCTGCTCGACCAGGAAGTCCCGGCCGTCGCGCTTACACGTCGCTCTGATCTTCACGCGTTCTCCTTCTCGGTCACGAGCTCCAGCACTCGATCGGCCAACTCGAACGGATCCACGGGCCGCACGAACCATGCATCGGCGCCCGACCAACGGGCGAGCCACTTGTCCTGCTTCCGCTCTAACAGGATGACGATGACCCCCGTGAAAGGAACCGCATCGTCGCGAAGGGCCTTCGCCAGCGCGAACGCGCCCGCTCGGCTCGCGATCTCTTCGGCGACGACGATCTCGGGCCTATCTCGGAGCGCGGCGCGGATCCCCAACTCCCCGTTCTTCGCCGCGCGGAAACGCAGTGAGGAACCGATCCGACGTTCGATGCTGCGAACCGCAAGTGCCATCAGCTCGCGCGACGCGGGGTCGGGGGAGACGAGCAGGACGTCCACGGCGCGCATCGTACTACGCACGGGTTCGCGCCTTGGCGACGCGTGCCGCGGTGAACTACCCTCCGGCTCGAACTCGGGTCGCCATATCATCGCGGAGGTGCGCCCGACATCTCGCGTCGTTCGGAGGAGGGAACCGTGGAGAACATCGGAAAGGCGGTCGTCGCCGAGTTCATCGGAACGTTCGCGTTGATCTTCTTTGGAGCGGGGTCGGTCATCCTGGCTCTGAACGGGCAGCTCGACCTTGTGGGGGTCGCGTTGGCCCATGGGCTGGTGATCGCCATCATGGTCTCGCAGATGGGGCATCTCTCCGGCGGCGTGTTCAATCCCGCGATCCAGATCGCGCTCTGGGTGACCGGCAAGATGCCGACGGATCGGTCCGTCGCGTACATCGTCGCTCAACTTCTGGGGGGAGCGTTCGGCGCGCTGCTCCTCAAGTTCCTGGTTCCGGGACAGGCGTTCGACGGCGCGCTCGGCGGAGCGGCTACCCTGAATACCGGCATCTCCGCCGGCAAGGGCATCCTCTTGGAGGCCGTCGGAACGTTCTTCTTGGTTTGGGCGGTGTTCGCGACCGCGATCGATGACCGTGGGCCATTCGGCAAGACGGCCGGCTTTACGATCGGACTCACGATCACGTTCGGCATCCTCGCGATCGGCCCGTGGACCGGCGCCGCGTTCAACGTGGCACGCTGGTTGGGCCCGGCCCTCGCCTCCGGACATTGGGACGACTGGTTCGTCTGGATCGTCGGGCCGATCTCCGGCGCCATCCTCGCGGGCGTCACCTACTGGGGGCTGTTCCTGCGGGACAAGGAGCCCGCCACCCCCTGACCAGCGACATCTACCTCGACGCGGCATCAGCCACCCCGCTCCTGCCGGCAGCGCGTGACGCGCTGGTCGCCGCCCTCGACTCGTTCGGCGATCCGCTGAACATCCACGCGCCGGGCCGAGAGGCGCGCCGAGTGATCGATGACGCTCGCGTGGTCGTGGCGGAGGCGATCGGTGGCCAACCCGACGAGCTCGTGTTCACGTCCGGAGGGACCGAGTCGGTCGCGCTCGCTATCTGGGGAGGCGTGCGCGCGATCCGGGAGCTGGGCACGCGGATCGTGATCGGGGCCGTCGAGCATCCATCGGTCGGTGGCGTGTGTCACGTGCTCGAGAGCGACGGGTTCGAAGTGATCGTGGTGCCCGTCGACGCGGATGGCAGCCTGGACATGGACCGGTACGCGGCCGAGGTTCGCGTGCCCGGGACGCTCCTCGCGAGCGTTCAACATGCGAATCACGAGCTGGGCACGCTCCAACAGGTCGGGGAGGCCGCCCGCCTTGCCCGAGAGGCGCACGTGCGGTTCCACACCGACGCCTGCCAAACGGTCGGACGTCTGCCGATCGACGTGGAGTCGCTCGAGGTCGACTTCCTGTCGCTCTCGGCTCACAAGTTCGGTGGGCCGCCGGGCGTCGGGGCGCTCTACGTCCGCCGGGGCGTGGGCGTGACCGCCTACCCGTGCGGCGACGACCGCGAGCGGAAACGGCGCTCGGGCATGGAGAACACGCCGGGCATCGCCGGGATGGCAGCCGCGCTCACCGCGTCACTCGTGGAGATGGCGGATCGTGCCGCGCGGGACTGGACGCTCACTGGCCGCCTCCGCGAGCAGATCGCCGGAACCGTCGCCGGGGCACGCGTCCATGGCCACCCGACGCACCGAGCTCCCCACCTGGTGTGCTTCAGCGTGGACGGGCTGGATCCCGCGACGCTCATGATGGCGCTCGACGACCGAGGCATCCGCTTGGCTGCTGGCTCGCTCTGCTCAGGCCAACCCGACGATCCGTCGCCGGTCCTCGAGCAGATCGGCTTCCCGAACACCTCGGGTTTCCGCATCAGCTTCGGACCTTCCACATCAGAGGACGACGTCGAGAGACTGCTGTCGGTACTTCCCGGATTGGTCGATGAGCTCCGCGAGGTCGAGTCGATCTCCGCCGACGCCCTGGCGAAGTTCCGCGCTCCCGATCGCTAGAGCCGCTCCATCGTTCGTCGCGGTCAGCTCACCGTCCAGACGTCGCCAGAGTGCAGTAGCTTGCCCAGATCGCCCTTGCCGAGTCGCTCGGTGGCACGGGCGAGTTGCTCATTCATCGCCTGACCGTAGACGGGTCGCTCGAACTCGCGGAAGACGCCGATGCACGTGGGCTCCGTCGGGCCATGCGAGATATGCGCCAGCGAGAACGCGAGCGACGGCCGACCGTGCATGTCGTGCACGACGATCCTGTCCTCAGGCGTGTCGGCGGTGAGCGCGGTGACGAGGCGGCCGTTCTCCCCCACCGCCACGCATCGCAGGCCCTCGTCGAAGACGATCGGCTCGCCGTGGACCAGGCGGATCTGGTTGTGCACGCCCTGAGGTTTCTCGCGCAAGACGTCGAACGCGCCGTCGTTGAACACGTTGCAGTTCTGGTAGATCTCGACGAACGCCGTGCCTTGATGTGCGGCCGCCTGACGTAGCACGTCGGTCAGGTGTTGCCGATCGTTGTCGAGCGTCCGCGCCACGAAGGTCGCCTCCGCGCCGAGCGCGACCGCGAGCGGATTGAAGGGATGGTCGATCGAACCGAACGGCGACGACTTCGTGACCTTGCCCTCCTCGGAGGTCGGAGAGTACTGGCCCTTGGTCAAGCCATAGATCTGGTTGTTGAACAGCAAGATCTTGATGTTCACGTTCCGCCGGAGGGCATGGATGAGGTGGTTCCCGCCGATCGAGAGTCCGTCACCGTCTCCCGTCACGACCCACACCGAGAGCTCCGGGTTCGCCGTCGCGATCCCGGTCGCGAGCGCCGGCGCGCGCCCATGGATCCCATGCATGCCGTACGTGTCCATGTAGTAGGAGAAGCGGCCGCTGCACCCGATCCCCGATACGAACACGGTCTTGTGCGGTTCGATCCCCAACTCGGGCATGAAGCCTTGCACCGCAGACAAGATCGCGTAGTCGCCGCACCCGGGACACCACCGAACCTCCTGATCCGAGGTGAAGTCCTTCTTGTTCAGCGTGCCGACGACACCACCGGCCGCGATGTCACTCATCAAGCACCCGCAGGACCTCCTGCTCCAGATCGTCCGCGAAGATCGGGATCCCCTGCACCTTCGTGAAGCTGATGGCGTCAACCAGGAAACGCGCCCGGATCAGGAGCGAGAGCTGGCCGGAGTTCATCTCCGGGATCAGCACCTTCCGGTAGGCCGTCACGACATCTTCGATGTTCGATGGGAACGGGTTCAGATGGCGCAGATGCGCTGTTGCAACCTTGCGGCCATCCGCGCGCACGCGGCGGGCGGCCGCACGGACCGTCCCGAGCGATGAGCCCCAGCCCAAGATCAACAGCTCGGCGTCGCCGTCGGGGTCCTCGACCTCGATGAGAGGGATGTCGGCCGCGATCCCCGCGACCTTCTCCGCCCGTAGATGCGTCATGTGTTCATGGTTCTGCGGGTCGTAGCTGATGTTCCCTGTGCGATCCTCACGCTCCAGCCCGCCGATCCGGTGAACGAGCCCGGGCGTGCCCGGCGTGGCCCACGGACGTGCGAGCTTCTCGTCGCGCTCGTAGGGCAGGAAGGTGTCGCCGTTCGACGGCGAGGTCGCGAACTTCGGCTCGATGATCGGCAGCGTCTCGACGTCGGGGATCCGCCACGGCTCGGACGAATTCGACAGGAACGTGTCGGAGAGCAGGATCACGGGCGTGCGGTACGTGACCGCGATCCGCGCCGCCTCGATCGCAGCATCGAAACAGTCCGACGGCGACGAGGGAGCGATGATCGGTATCGGCGACTCGCCGTGACGGCCGAACATGGCGAGCAGCAGATCGCTCTGCTCCGTCTTCGTGGGCAGTCCGGTCGACGGGCCCCCGCGTTGGACGTCGACGATCACCATCGGCAGCTCCATGATCACCGCGAGCCCGATCGTTTCCGCCTTCAGATCCATCCCGGGACCGCTCGTGCCGGTCACGGCCAGGTGTCCGGCGAACGACGCGCCCAGCGCGACGTTCGCCGCGGCGATCTCATCCTCGGCCTGGAGCGTGATCACGCCGAAGTTCTTGTGGCGGGAGAGTTCGTGCAAGAGCTCCGACGCGGGCGTGATGGGGTAGCTCGCGTAGAACAGCGGGAGCCCGCTCCGATCGGCCGCCGCGATCAACCCCCACGCCAAAGCCGTGGCACCGGCGATGTTGCGGTACACACCCGGATCTGCGGGCGCGGCCTTCACCGTGTAGGACTGGGCGAAGAGCTCGGTCGTCTCTCCGAAGTTGAACCCCGCCTTGAACGCCGCGACGTTCGCATCGAAGATCTCCTGCTTGGTTCCGAACTTACGCTCCAGCCAGTTGAGCGTGGTCTCGACCGGCCGCCCGTACATCCACGACAGCAGCCCGAGCGCGAACATGTTCTTCGCCCGCTCGGATTCCTTCTTGCCGATACCGATGTCCTCGGTGGCACGGACCGTGATCGACGTCATCGGTACCTTGAAGACCTGGTAGCCATCGAGCGAACCATCCGTCACCGGATCGCTCGCGAAACCCGCCTTCTCGACGTTGCGCGGAGTGAACGCGTCCTCGTTGATGATCACGGTGCCGCCCTTCAGCACCTTGTCGAGGTCGGCCTTGAGGGCGGCCGGGTTCATGGCGACGAGCACGTCGGCGTGATCGCCGGGCGTCGTGATGTCCGTCGAGGCGAACTGGATCTGGAAGGCCGAGACCCCGTGGACGGTTCCGGCGGGCGCGCGGATCTCGGCGGGGAAATCGGGGAGCGTCGCCAGATCGTTGCCCAAGACGGCGGTGGCGCTCGTGAATCGGTCTCCCGTGAGCTGCATGCCGTCCCCGGAATCTCCCGCGAACCGGATGACGACCCGTTCCTTCTCTTCGACGGTCTTGGGCATCTCTCGGCCTTGCGGCATGCTCCTCGCGGGTTCGAACGGGTTCGGGTATCTAGCGTAGCGCGCCCGCGAGCTCTGGACGGCGGCTCGCCCCAACTTCTCCGCTATGGTGTCTCGCGATGCGAACGGAACGATTGGGCGCGAACGGTCCCGAGCTGAGCATCGTGGGCTTCGGGGCATGGGAGGCGGGAGGCGACGCCTGGGGCGCGAACGAGTCGGAAGGGTCGGTCATCGAGGCCATGCGCGCGGGCTTGGACGCGGGCATGAACTGGATCGACACGGCGGAGGTCTACGGCAAGGGTGTCTCCGAGACGATCGTGGGACGAGCAGTGACAGGCCGTCGCGACCAGGTGTTGATCGCGTCGAAGGTCGCCCCGTCCGACGAGGGCTCCGGGTTCCGACCGGATCAGGTCGTGACGGCGTGCGATGCGTCGCTCGGCCGTCTCGGCATCGACGTCATCGACCTCTACCAGTTGCACTGGCCCGACCCGGAGGGGATACCGGTCGAGGAAACCTGGGGCGCGATGGTCGGACTCCGGGAAGCGGGGAAGGTTCGCTTCCTCGGCGTTTCGAACTTCGACCGCGAGCTGATCGAACGGTGCGAGGCGATCCACCACGTGGACTCGCTGCAACAAGAGTTCTCGATGTTGGCTCTCGACGATCGCGACCTCATCCGATGGTGCGGCCAGAACGGAACCGGGGTGGTCTCCTACGGGCCTCTCGGGTTCGGACTCCTCACCGGGGAGATCTCGAGGGACCGGGCCGGAACGACCTCGGACTGGCGACGGTCCGACGATGGACCCTTCAAGGACGCGCACTTCGATCGCGATTTCGCGATCGTCGACGGTCTCCGCCCGATCGCGGACACGCTCGACATCACCATGGCGCAGCTCGCGCTGGCATGGAACGCCGCGCAGCCGGGCGTCACCTCGGCGATCGCGGGGAGCCGTAACCCCGATCATGCCCGCGACAACGCCGCGGCAGGCGCCCTACAGCTAGACGAGGCGACCTTGGGAACGATCGAGGCGCTGCTGCCGAGCTCGGTATCGGCGCTAGGCGTCGAGGGCGCTCGTCTGGTCGCGTACCCGGCGCACGAGCACGTCGAGGATCTTCAGCGCCAACTGCGGCTCGGCCTCCAGCATCCGCAGGAGCGTTCGTCGGAAGAGACGGATAGCTGTGAGCGGCGTCTCGGCGACGACCGAGGCGCTCCGAGGCGCTCCGTCTAAGAGCGCAACCTCACCGAAGAAATCGCCGGGGCGGACCACACCCAAACGCCGCTTGCCCTGGGTCACCTTGGCTTCGCCGGACAAGATCACGAACATCGTTTCGCCGAGTAGCCCTTCCTCGACGACCGCCTGGCCGGGAAGGAAGGACACGACGTCCGTCTCTTGGGCAAGATGATCCAGATCCTTCTTCGTGAAACCGGCGAAGAGCGGCACGACGGACAAAACCTTCGCGGTCTCTCGCCGCGTCCGCCGGATCTTCTGCTCCGGTTGGCGGCCGACGAGGGTGCGGCGACCGCTTCGCATCACCATCTCGGGCAGGCTCTGCGTCATCGCCGAAGCCTACCCCCCTTGGGCGCCACCGCGCGAGCCGGAGCGCATAGGGAACCACTGGCCGATCGGAGCGTGACCGTTGGTCATCGGCTTCCCGCGCCCATTAGGGTGAGGTGCGTGGACCGCTCCGACGACCTCGCATCCCTGCTGTCAGAGCGAATCGTGATCCTCGACGGCGCCTGGGGCGTGTTGCTCCAGGGCCGAGGACTCACCGAGGAGGACTTCCGGGGGGATCGGTTCCTGGATCACCCGCGCGAGGTCAAGGGCGACCCGGATCTGCTCAACCTCACGCAGCCGGAGATCATCGCGTCGCTGCACGACGCCTACTTCGAGGCCGGCGCGGACATCACCACGACGAACACGTTCACAGCGACCTCGGTGGGGCAGGCGGACTATGGGCTGTCAGGTGCCGTCTACGACATGAACGTCGCCGGGGCACGCCTGGCGAAGGAGTCGGCCGCGCGCCACGGCGGCCGGTTCGTCGCCGGTTCGATCGGTCCACTCAACGTCACGCTCTCGATGTCGCCCAAGGTCGAGGAGGCATCGTTCCGGACGATCTCCTTCGACCAGGTGTACGAGGCGTACGCGGAGCAGATCCGCGGCCTGCGCGACGGCGGTGCCGACCTGCTGCTGATCGAGACGATCTTCGACACGCTGAACGCGAAGGCCGCGATCGCGGCCGCGATCGACTTCGCGCCGGAACTCCCGCGCTGGATCTCCGTCACGATCGTCGATCGGAGCGGGCGGACGTTGTCCGGACAGACGTTGGAAGCGTTCTGGACCTCGGTGGAGCACGCCGAGCCCATGATCGTCGGTGTCAATTGCTCGCTCGGCGCCACGGAGATGCGGCCCTACGTCGAGTCCTTGGCTCGCGTCGCGGGGATCCCGGTGAGCTGTTACCCGAACGCCGGTCTCCCCAACGCGTTCGGCGGCTACGACGAGACGCCCGAGACCACGAGCGCATTGCTCGAGGAGTTCGCTCGCGCGGGGCTCGTGAACCTCGTCGGGGGATGCTGCGGCACCACACCGGAGCACATCCGGATGATCGCGGACACCGTCGGGAACATCCCCAGTCGTGAGATCCCGGTCGCGGACGAACGCTTCACCACGTTCAGTGGACTCGAGCCGTTCCGGATCACGCCGGAGAGCGGATTCGTGATGGTCGGCGAGCGCACGAACATCACCGGCTCGAAGAAGTTCCGGCGGTTGATCGAGTCGGGGGACTTCCAGAGCGGTGTGGACGTCGCGCTGGAGCAGGTCCGCAGCGGCGCGAACGTGATCGACGTGAACATGGATGCCGACCTGCTCGACTCCGAGAAGGCGATGACGACGTTCCTGAACCTCATCGCCACGGAGCCCGAGATCGCGCGGGTCCCGATCATGATCGACAGCTCCAAGTGGTCGGTGATCGAGGCGGGCTTGAAATGCGTGCAAGGTCGCGGGGTCGTCAACTCCATCAGCCTCAAGGAGGGCGAGGAGGACTTCCTGGCGAAAGCCCGCCGCGTGAAACGCTACGGCGCTGCGGTGGTCGTGATGGCCTTCGACGAGGCCGGTCAGGCCGGCACCGTGGATCGGAAGATCGAGATCTGCGAGCGCGCGTACCGCCTGCTGACGGAGGAGGCCGGCTACGACCCTTCGGACATCATCTTCGATCCCAACATCCTGGCGATCGCGACCGGGATGGAGGAACACAGCGACTTCGCGAAGGCGTTCATCGACGCGACGCGCGAGATCAAACGGCATTGCCCCGGGTCGAAGGTGTCGGGCGGAGTTTCGAACCTCTCGTTCTCGTTCCGTGGGAACGAGCCGGTTCGCCAGGCGATCCATTCGGCGTTCCTCTACCACGCGCGCGCGGCCGGGCTGGACATGGCGATCGTGAACGCCGGGCAACTACCCGTCTACGACGACATCCCGAAGGACCTATTGGAGCACGTGGAGGACATCATCTTCAACAGGCGCGCCGATGCGACGGAGCGGATGATCACGTTCGCCGAGACGGTGAAGGGCGGTGGCGTCGTTCGCGAGCTGGACCTGACGTGGCGCGAGGGCCTGGTCGAGGAGCGGCTCTCCCACGCCTTGGTCCACGGCATCGTCGACTTCATCGAGGAGGACACCGAGGAGGCACGTCAGCGCTTCGACCGTCCGCTCGAGGTGATCGAGGGGCCGCTGATGGACGGCATGAAGATCGTCGGCGATCTGTTCGGCGCGGGGAAGATGTTCCTGCCGCAGGTCGTGAAGAGTGCTCGGGCCATGAAACGTGCGGTCGCCTACCTGGAGCCCTTCATGGAGGCGGAGAAGCTGACGCTGGGAGACGCGGCGAAAGCGCAGGGGAAGATCGTGCTCGCCACCGTCAAGGGTGACGTGCACGACATCGGGAAGAGCATCGTCGGGGTGGTGTTGGGCTGCAACAACTATGCCGTGATCGACCTGGGAGTCATGGCACCGGCGGATCTGATCCTGGACACCGCTTTGAGCGAAGGCTGCGACATCGTGGGGCTGTCGGGTCTGATCACGCCCTCGCTCGACGAGATGGTGAACGTCGCAGGCGAGATGGAGCGGCGCGGGATGGATCTGCCGCTCCTGATCGGCGGCGCCACGACCTCCCGCCAGCACACGGCGGTGCGGATCGCGCCGAAGTACTCGCGTCAGACCGTTCACGTCATCGACGCCTCCCGCGTGGTTGGGGTCGTCTCGTCGCTGTTGGACCCAGAGCGCAAGGTGAAGCTCGACGCCGAGAACCGCACACTCCAGGAGACGCTGCGGGCCCAGCACGCCGAGCGCGAGAAGACCCCGCTCCTCCCCTATCGCCAGGCGATCGAGCGCCGGACGCCCATCGAATGGCTCGCCGACGATCTGGCGGTTCCCTCGTTCGCCGGCACACGCGTCGTCGAGCCGACCGTCGCCGAGCTCCGCGGGTACATCGACTGGACGTTCTTCTTCACCGCTTGGGAGCTGAAGGGACGGTTCCCCGCCATCCTCGACCATCCGAAACACGGTGCGGCCGCCCGCGACCTCTACGACGACGCGGTCGAACTCCTGGACGAGATCGACGAGGGCGAGCTGCTCCAGGCTCGCGGCGTGTTCGGCTTCTGGCCCGCCAACGCCGAGGGCGACGACATCGTCTTGCACAACGGCGTCGTGTTTCCGATGCTGCGTCAGCAGGCCGCCAAGGGCGACGATCGGCCGAATCGCTGCCTCGCCGACTTCCTCGCGCCGGCCGAGACCGGTCTCCGAGACCATCTGGGTGCGTTCGCCGTGACGGCCGGGCTTGGGACCGACGATCTGGTCAAGCGGTTCGAAGCCGAACACGACGACTACCGCGCGATCATGGCGAAGGCGCTCGCCGATCGGTTGGCGGAGGCGTTCGCCGAGCACCTGCACCAGGAGGCGCGCCTCGCGTGGGGCTACCAATCGGAGCGTCTGCCGAGCGAGGCACTCATCGCGGAGCGCTTCCGGGGGATCCGGCCGGCGTTCGGGTATCCGGCCTGCCCCGACCTCAGTCAGGATCGACGGTTGTTCGACCTGCTGGGGGCGCGGGAGATCGGGATCGACCTCACGGAGACCTGCGCGATGACCCCGGCCGCCTCCGTGTCGGGCTTGTACTTCGCGCATCCCGAGTCCCGGTACTTCAACGTCGGACGGATCGCGAAGGACCAGCTGGAGTCCTACGCCCGCCGCCAGGGTGAGAGCATCGCCGAGGCGGAGCGCTGGCTCCGACCGCATCTGGCGTATGACCCGGACTGACAAGCGGGCCACACCCTGATCGTCGAGCCAGACGTTCCGGCCAGAGGATCCTCGACAAGGCCGCTGGTAGCCTCGGCGTCGTGGGTCATTTCTGGCATCCCTTCGCGGATATGGCGTCGGTCACCGCGCACGGCGAGCTGGTGCTCGTGCGCGGCACGGGCGTCCACGTGTGGGACGAGTCCGCTCGCCGCTACCTCGATGCGACCGCCGGCCTATGGTTCGCGAACGTCGGCTTCGGACGCCGCGATATCGCCGATGCGGCGGCCGCGCAGATGGCGGCGCTCCCCGCGTACTCCACGTTCGGCGATCTCTCGAACCGGCCGGCCTCCGAGTTGGCCGAGCGGGTCAGCGCGCTCGCTCCGGTCCCCGACAGCCGGGTGTTCCTGACGAGCGGCGGCTCGGATTCGATCGACACCGCCACGAAGATGGTGCGACACTTCTGGCAACTGGTCGGCCAGCCCGAACGCACGATCTTGATCCGCCGCGAGCATGCGTACCATGGCATGCACGCCGCCGGAACCAGCCTGGCCGGCATCCCCGCGAACTCTGCGGGCCACGGCGAGCTGATCGAGGATGTCGTCCAGGTTCCGTGGGATGACGCCGACGAACTCCGCGACACGATCGATCAGATCGGAGCCGGGAAGGTTGCGGCTTTCTTCTGCGAACCCGTGATCGGGGCGGGCGGCGTGTTCCCCGCCCCCGACGGCTACCTGTCGGCCGCCCGCGCGGTGTGCCGTGAGACCGGCGTGCTGTTCGTGGCCGACGAGGTGATCACCGGATTCGGCCGATGCGGGGCGTGGTTCGCCAGCGGTCGCTGGGAGCTCGAACCCGACATCCTCACTTGCGCGAAGGGCATCACCAGCGGGTACCTGCCGATGGGGGCGACGATCGCCGCGCCGTGGGTCGCCGAGCCGTTCTGGGCCGAGGGCGCGGGCCTGTGGCGCCACGGCTACACCTACTCGGGGCACGCCGCAGCCTCAGCCGCGGCGCTCGCGAACCTGGACATCCTCGAACGCGAGGGGCTCTGTGAGCGGGCGTTCGAACTCGAGGCGGAGTTGGTAACGGCGCTGACCCCGCTTTGCGAGCACGCACTGGTCGGCGAGATCCGGGGCGGCGCCGGGATGCTCGCCGCGGTGCAGCTCTCGCCGGCGGCGCTCGCCGAGGACCCCGCGCTCCCTTCGAAGGTCGTGGCGGCCTGCCGAGAGGCCGGTGTGCTCACGCGCGCGCTCGTCCCTGGCGCTCTGCAGATCTCGCCCGCGCTGGTGCTCAGCGCGGCTGAGCTCACGGAGCTCGTGGAAGGGATCCGAGCCGCCCTCGACACCCTCGCCTAGCGGCTCCGTTCACGACTGCGGCGCTGTCGGCGGCGGCGCCCCCGGGTCGATCCTCGTCGCCATCCCGTGGATCGCGGTCGTCAGACCGAGGATCTGCTTCGAGAGCGCCAGCAGCTCCTCGTTCTGCTTCTCCTCTGCTTGGACGAACTCCCATTCATGATTCGCCATCACAGTGCGCTTCTCGTCAGCTCGGTTCTGGCTGATCATCACGAACGTCGACAGGAAGATCGCTTCGAGCGACACGATCATCGTGAGCAATCCGAACGGGTACTTCTCGACGTGGAAGCCGATCCACAACGAGAACCAGAAGATGTGCACGTAGACGAAGATCATCGACCCCGCGAACCGGGTGATGCGGTCGGCGATCCTGCTCTGCAGATCGCCACGGCGCAACTCCTCGTGTTGCTGCAGCGCCGGGTGTTCGACGGAACCAACGATCGGACGAGTGCTCACGCTCGTGCCTCCTTCGCTCCTGAACGCATGGAACGAAGGGTATGCCCGGAATCCCTCGCCGGAGGGAGGCTAGTGGAAGGAGCTGCCGCAGGCGCACGAGCTCTGCGCGGCGGGGTTGTCGATCGTGAACCCCGATTGCTCCAACGAATCCACGAAGTCGATCGTGGCCTGGGACAGGTATGGCACGCTCATCTTGTCGATCACCATCCGAACGCCGAACTGCTCCTCGGTCTGGTCCTTCTCGGTGATCTGATCGTCCAGGTACATGGCGTAGCGGAGTCCGGAGCAGCCGCCCGGCTGGACGGCGATCCGGAGTGCGATGTCATCGCGCCCTTCCTCGGTCAACAGCTCCTTGACCTTGCCGGCTGCGTTCTCGGTGAGAGCGATCATGGTTCCTCCGGGGAAGACCTCGCGAATCTGCGGACCCCTGGATTGTAACCGCCGAGCGCCGATGAGCCTGCCGTTGCCTGAATCCTTTGCCTCAACCGTCGGTGAAGGCGGCCGGCACGGCCCCCGTCACACGGAGCAGCTCCGCAGGGGTGAGGCGGAACACCGAGTCCGGCGTTCCGGCCGCTGCCCAGATCTCGTCCCAGCAGAGCAGATCGGGATCCACCACGCTCATGAGCCGCTCGGGATGGCCGAAGGGAGGCGTGCCGCCCACCGCGAACCCGGTCGCGGCCCGCGCTTCCTCCGGCGTAGCCCGTCGGGCGGCGTTCGCCGCGATGGCCGCGGCCAACTTCGATTCGTCCACGCGGTTGGCACCGCTGGTGAAAGCCATGACTGGCCGATCGTCGGCCATGAACACCAGTGACTTCACGATCTGCCCGACCTCGCACCCGATCGCGTCTGCAGCCGCGCGGGCGGTCTTTGTCCCCTCCGGGAACCGCCGAACGTCCGCATGGATGCCTCGGACGCGCGCCGCATCCAGGAACCGATCGATCGCGCCGGTCACCGCGCCTCCACGAGCTCGTTCGCCCGACCGGCGAGCTCTTCCGCAAGGCGTTCCAACGAGCGCCGGGCATCCTTGAGCGCAGCGTCCCGACCGAATCGCTCCATGAGGGACGCCACGGGCACGCCGGGGAGCGACAGCCCGGCCTCCGCCTCGCCACACACGACCGCCGCGGGGATCGACCACTCGCGCGCCAGGCGCAAGACCCCGGCGGGCGTCTTGCCACGCAACGATTGCGCGTCGAGCTTGCCCTCACCCGTGATCACCAGATCGGCAGCCTCCATACGCTGCGACAACCCCAGTGCATCGGACACCACCTCGACACCGGGACGTACGCGCGCTCCGAGGAAGGCCATCAGGCCGAACCCCAGCCCCCCGGCGGCACCCGCACCCGGCTCGTCGCTCAGGTCGACGCCCAAGTCGCGATGCACGATGGCGGACAGGTGGGCAAGCGCTCGATCAAGTAGCAGCACATCCTCGCCCGAGGCCCCCTTCTGGGGCCCGTAGACTCCGCTCGCCCCCTGCGGACCCGTGAGGGGATTGTCGACGTCGCTGGCCGCCGAGCAGGCGAGCGCACGTAAACGGGGGTCGAGGCCGGAGCTATCGATCCGGGCGAGTTCCAACAACGCCGCTCCGCCCGCTCGCAACTCTCGCTCCGTGGCGTCGAGCAATCTCACGCCGAGCGCCTGCGCCATGCCCGCCCCCCCATCGTTCGTGGCGCTGCCTCCCAACCCAACGATCAGGCGGGCCGGCGAGCGGTCTAGCGAGGCTCTGATCAGCTCACCCGTTCCCTGAGTCGTGGTCAGGAGCGGGTCGCGGCGCGACTGCGCCAGGAGCTGGAGCCCGGACGCCGTCGCCGACTCTACGATCGCCGTTCGGCCGTCCCCCTTCCCGACGATGCCGAACGCCGCCTCCATCGGATCGCCTCGCGGCCCATGGACGACGGCGCGGACCACCTCGCCCCCCAAGGCATCGACGAGCGCCTCCATGGTCCCCTCACCGCCGTCGGCCATGGGCACCAGGTCCAGCTCGTCGCCCGGCCGAACACGCCGCCACCCGGTCGCGACCGCCTCCGCGGCCTGACGCGCCGAGAGGGTGCCGCGGAACTTGTCGGGGGCCACCAGGACGCGCATCGGGTCGATGCTACGATTCCGCGCCGGACGTGACGGCCCCACCCGGGCCTCGAGGAAGGGACCCGACGGACGTGAGCCTCTCCAGGGATCAGCTGATCGGGACGGCGCATGCCGAGCGCCAGCGTCTTGGCCGAACGATCCAGTACGCACCGGCGGAGTCCTGGGAGCAACCGAGCGCGATCGCGGGTTGGTGGAACCGCGACGTGATGGCCCACCTCGCCGGTCAGGACACGGCGGCGGCGCAGTTGATGAAGGGCGAGCCCGCCACCGAGCTCGAGGAGTTCCGCAGCGCGCTGTCCGACGGACAGGACTTCTCCGTGGACGACTTCAATGCGGTCCTGGTGAACCATCGCAGTGGGCTCGGCTACCGCGAGGTCCTCACGACGTGGGGGCAAGCGGCGGAGGCGTTCCTCGCATACGCGTCCCTCTTCTCCGACGACGACTGGCGGGATCAGCGGTTCCCGTGGCTCTCCGGCTCGATCGCAACCCGGTACCTGGTCCAATCCCGGATCGTGGAGTGGTGGGTCCATGGCGAGGACGTCCGCGCCGCCACCGACCTCGGGCCGCAGATCCAGCACTGGCCCATCCACCTCACCGTGGATCTCGGTGTGCGCATGCTGCCGTGGACGCTCGGGCAGGCGGGCATCGATCTACAGGGTCGAAGCGTCCAAGTCGACCTCGAGGGAGCGGGCGAAGGCTCCTGGCACTGGGGTCTCGGGGCCGGCGAGACGCCACCTCCCGACAAGCGCCCCGACGCCCGGATCCAGGGCCGGGCTCCGCAGTTCGCGCTCGTGGCGGCACATCGATTGCAGCCCGACGACGTCCTCGATTCCGGGATGGTCGTCCTTGGTGGCGACGAGGACGTGGCGGAGCTCGTCCTGCGCCACATCCGCTCGTACGCCTGAGACGATCGCGGCCGCAAGCCCACCCCCGTTCCCGTTCGTAGAACATGCGAGTACCGTGCTACGAATGAGAGCCCGCGAGCCCGAGTCCGACGCGGCGCTGATGCTGCGCTTCGCGCAGCGCGACGCGCCAGCTGCCGACGTGCTCTACGGGCGGTTCTCATCGCGGATCTACGGCTTGGGGATCGTGATGCTCGGAAGCGACGCCGCGGCGCAGGATCTGGTGCAAGACACGTTCGTGAAGCTCTGGCGGAGCGCCGAACGATATGACGCTTCGCGCGGGAAGCTCGAGACGTGGGTGCTGCTCGTCGCACGTTCGCTGGCGATCGATACGCTTCGCCGCCGGGTGCTCGAGGCACGATCGCTGGAGTCGCTCGGCCATCCGCCGGAAGCCGACCCGCGGCCGTTGCCGGACGAGCTCGCGGCGACCGCCGACCTGGTCGCACGCGCACGCAGCGCGATGGAGCGGCTCTCCGGCGAACAGCGGGCGGCGCTCGAGCTCGCGTACTTCGGCGGGAAGACGAGCGCGGAGGTCGCCGAGATGGAAGGGATCCCGATCGGCACGGCGAAGACCCGGATCCGCACGGCGCTCTTGCGCCTGCGGGAAGCCATGGCGGAGGAACAACGTGACGTGTGACGAAGTACGCGAGCTCCTCCCCGAGCATCTGCTCGGCTCGCTGGAAGGACCCGAGGACCTCGAGGTCCGTCGTCACCTACGCGGTTGCGGCGGATGCCGCGTGGAGATGACCGGACTTGCCGATGGCGTCGCGTCGTTCGCGCTCGCCGCCCACGACCGCACGCCGCCGCCCGATCTCCAGGATCGGGTCATGACGATCCTGTTGGAGGAGTGGCAGGCCGCGGACGAGCAGGTGACGCACACGCGGAGCCGCTCGTGGATCGGCAAGGCCGCCGTGGTCCTCACCGTCGTCGCGGCGCTCGGGTGGGGTGCCTCGCAAACACGTCGCGCGAGCGTCGTCGCGGCCGACGCCCAGAGTTACTCCCGGCTGCTCACGTCCCTCGGCGGCAAGGAGTTCCGGATCGGAGAGCTCCGCTCGCGCAGCGGCCATACGGTCTTCGATGGGAGCGTCGTTCTGTACGACTCGGACAAGGGTCAGTCGTGGGGGATCGTGGTGGTCCGCGCGCCGGGGGTGACCGGTGAAGCGGCCGTCACGCTCTCAGCGGACGACGGACGGACGATCGACATGGGCACGCTGAAGTTCCAGACCGATGGCGACGCGGCAACGTGGCTCGTCACCTCGAGCGATCTCACTCCCTTCACTCAAGTCACGATCACGGCCGAAGACGGAACGACGCTCGCCGCTGCAGACATCGCCCTGGCTTAACGGGAAACGAGCAGACGCCGGATGGGTCGGGGTTGCGCCCCGAACCGGTACTTGTACGCGTAATCGCCCTTCAGCAGGTCGAACGCGTCGCAACCATCCTCGATGGCCAGACGGATGTCCTCTCCGACCAAGACCATCCCCGGTCCCAGCTGCTGCAGCTCGCGATCGAAGGCGGAGTTGTACAAGAAGAACGTCCCGCCGAAGCAGAAGCCGATCGTGCCGGCGGCCTTCACGCCTGCGACCTCGATGAACGTGAGCCGGAAGATACCGCGCGGGCCGAACGCCTCCCCCAATCGACGGAAGAAGATCTCCATCCCCGGCTGCATGAAGACGCCTTTCGGCCCCTCGCTCATCCGGTGCAGCTCGACGAACCGGTCGAGGAACGGGATCAGCGTGTCCTCGGTCGCGGTCACGATACGGAACGGACCCGTCTCGGCCTCCAGCTTTCGCGCCTTGCGTTTGATCTCATGACGGAGCTTGGCCGGGAGCCCTTCGAGATAGTCGTCCCACGTCGAGGGGAGCGGTAGGAACGGGGCGACACCGTTCTGGTCCTCGGTCTCCTCGACGGTCATGCCCTGCGCGATCGCGGCCTCGCGTAGCAGACCCAGCCACGGCCGATCCCCGGGGAGTCCTCGGAGGTCTGCATCGGTCCAGTCGTCTCGCTGCAGGAGACCCGCCCAGAGCTCCGTCGCCATCCTTCCTCGTGCCTCAGGGAATGCGACCGGTCCCTGGTAATCGGTGACCTCGGTGCCTCCAAGGAAACGGAGCGTTTCGCCGATCCGCTCGAACGCGACCGCGCCCGTTTGCATCCCATCGTCGGACTCCGCGAACGCGAGCAACAGATGTTCAGGCGTCTCTCCGAACTCCTCCCAGTACAACTTCAGGTACTCCGGGGTGTGGAAGAACGTGCCGGAGGGGTCCGCGTCGACCAAGGTCGACCAGTCTCGGCGCTGGAAGTCTCGCGGGTCCTCAGAAAAGACGATGTGCACGGCGCACCATGCTACCGGTGCACCTGCTCACCACGAGCCGCCTCCACCGCCTCCACCGCCTCCACCGGAGAACCCGCCGCCGCCGAATCCGCTGGATCCCGAGCCACTCGGCCTCGATGTGATCGTGCCACCCGTCGTCACCGAAAAGTCGTCGATCGTCCGGGCGAAGTCCGCGTAGATGAACGGCCGACTCGACCGGTACCACGTCGTATCTGGCGGCATCTGTTGCAACCCTTCGAACGCCTTGGCCCACTTCTCGGTGCAACCGAACACGATCGCGTAGGGCAGATACCGGGTGAAGATGTTCTGTTCCTCCGCCCAACGCGATAGGTTCGTCTCGGCCGTCTCGATCACTGTGCGGAACCCCCCGACACGACGCGCGATCGCGGTTCCCTTCGCGGTGCGTGACGGCATCCACCGAGCTCCGATGATGAGCACCATACCGCCAACGATCACCGGTAATCCGACCAGACCCAGGTGCGTCCATCTCGCCAGGACGAACGTGAGCACCACTCCCCCGAGGAACATGAGCACGCCGCGGACGTGCCAGGTCTCGCGGACCTTATCGGGGCGAGTGGAGAACCACCCCTGCTTGACCGCGTCGGTGTAGAGCTCGTCCTCGACCTTCCCCAGCCTGGCTGAGAACGTGCGCTTGAGGCTCGAAAGGGTGGGGTCGTTGCCCGCCTCGAACAAGCCCGCGAGCAGCGTGCGTTCATACGTCAGCAGGTCATCCGTCGGCTTGTCCATCTTGTGCAGTATCCACTCGGGCTTGCCGAACCACCCTTCCTTCGGGATCTCCTCGATCGTGAGGTACCCCCGCACCGCCAGGTCGACGATGGTCGCGGTGACGTCCAGCGTGTTCGCCCGTTCGTCGATGATCGTCCCGATCTGACCGGGTCGTAGGTCCTCGGGAGGGGCGAATTCCACAGGTGCCTGGCCGCGTTCGAACAGCGGCACCGACTGATCCGCGCCGCTCGGATCCCCCATCGTCTGATCGATCGGCGAGCCGATGAAACGCCGGTCGCGTCCACGGGTCCAGAACAGCCAGATGCATCCGCCGATCAGCAGGACGAGGAGTCCGCCGGACACCCCGAGTGTCAAGGGCGTCCACTCGAACGCTCGGCTGATGTTCCACGGCTCCACCAGCCGAGGATGTGGTTCGGCCACCGCTCCCTTCGGCAGAGAGATGACCACGGTGAACGCCTCGAACGGTCCGAGCGTGTCCCGTCTGAACCGGGCCGTGACGCCATCCGTCTTCTCCTTATCGCAGGCCGCGTGCCCGCCGAGCGAGCCTGCGTAACAAGCGATATCGAGGATCCCGCCGGGAGTGGTCACGGTGGCCGTGGCATGCATCACCGGAACGCTCCACTCGTCGCCGACAGCGTTCCAATACAACTCGTCGTGATCATCGAAGCCGTTCATGGCCGCCTCGACGGTGTACACGATCGTGTAGGTGTGCACGCCCTTGATGGTGCGGTCAGGATCGCCGATCTTGATCCGCGTGATGCCGCCCGCTTCGTCCGAGACGTCGTACTGCGCGGGCGTGTCACCGGAAGCGGTGACCGATTCCACATGGAGGGGATACACCCGGTCGTATCGGTCGTTGTAGGCAAGCCGTGTCGGCACGTCGCGGAAGATGCCGTGGCGCGGTGTCGCCCCGAAGTCGTAGACGATCGTCTCGGTGATCCGCAGCGAGTCGTCGGCGCGAACGTCGATCTGCACGTCGTAGGAGCGGATCGCCTCGCCACCGAACTGGGCGAGCGCCACGGGCGCGGCGAGGACGACGGTCGCGACGGCGATGACAAGGACGGCGATCAACCGGAGCGCACGATGCATCGCGCAAGCGTAGAACGCAGAACCGTGCGTTCGGTAGAACCTAGACAGAGTGAGGAGCGGTCCCCGAGGCGGCGCCGGGGCCGTCGAGCGCCTCTTGCAACACGTCCCAGGCCAGCACGGCGCATTTGATCCGGATCGGGTATTTCACGACGCCTTTCAAGGCGACCAGGTCACCGAACCCATCCTCGTCGGGCTCGACCTCGCCAGCCATCATGCCGCGGAAATCGCCGGCGAGAGCCTTCGCCTCGCCGACCTTCTTGCCGGTCACGGCCTCGGTCATCATCGATGCGCTCGACTGGGAGATCGAGCAGCCGGCACCCTGGAACGTCACCTCGGCGATCGTGTCACCGTCCTCATGCACGAGCACGGTGATCTCGTCTCCGCAGAGCGGGTTGTTCCGGGTGCAGCTCAGCTCCGCGCCCGGGAGGTCGCGTTTGTTCCGCGGGTTCTTGTAGTGATCGAGGATCACTTCCTTGTAGATGTCGTCGAGCGCCACGTTCCCTCCGCTATCCCTAGATGAAGATCGCTTCGGCCTTCGCCAGGCTCCCGACCAGGACGTCGACCTCTTCTTTCGTGTTGTAGACGTAGAAGGATGCGCGCGCCGTCGCCGGCGTATCGAACCGCCGCATCACCAGTTGCGCGCAATGGTGCCCCGCGCGGATTGCGATGCCGTCCTCGTTGAGGATCGTCGCTAGATCGTGCGGGTGAACGTCCTTGTACCAGAAGCTGACGGCGCCCCCTCGGATGCTGATGTCCTTCGGTCCGTAGATCGTGGCGCCGGCGTCGAGCAGCCGGTCGAGCGCGTACCGCGTGATCTCCTCTTCGTGCGCGCGAACGGCATCCATGCCGAGCGCCTGCAGGTAGTCGACGGCGGCGCCCAGCCCGATCTCCTGTGCGATGGGCATCGTCCCGCCTTCGAACTTGTGCGGGATCGGCTTGAAGGTCGAGTGGTCCTTGAAGACCTCGTGGATCATCTCGCCACCCCCGAGCATCGGATCCATCGCATCGAGGATCTCCGCCTTGCCGTACAGCCCGCCCGACGCCGTGGGACCCAGCATCTTGTGGCCGGTGAACCCGAGCAGATCGACACCCAACTCCTGGACGTCGATCGCGTGGTGCGGGGCGAGCTGCGCGGCGTCGACCAACACGATGGCCCCGACCGCATGAGCGGATTCGATGAGCTGACGGAGCGGGGTGATGGTCCCCAACGCGTTTGACATGCCGGTGACCGCGAGGATCTTCGTCCGTTCGGTGAGCAGCGAACCGAGATCGGAAAGGTCGAGCTGCCCATCATCGGTGAGCGGGATGTACTTCAGCGTGGCGCCCGTCGCTGCCACGGTCATCTGCCAGGGCACAATGTTCGAGTGGTGCTCCATCTCGGTGAGCAACACCTCGTCTCCCCCCCGGAGGAACTTCCGCCCCCAGCCCTGCGCGACCAGGTTGAGCGACTCCGTCACGCCGCGCGTGAAGACGATGGTGTCCGGCGACGGTGCCCCGAGGAAACGCGCGAGCTTCGCCCGGGCGTCCTCGTAGAGCTGGGTCGCCTCCTCGCCCAAGAGATACAAGCCACGATGGGCGTTCGCGTTGTGGTTGGCGTAGAAGTCAGACTCGGCGTCGATGACCTGCCGCGGCTTCTGCGACGTGGCCGCGCTGTCCAGATACACGAGCGGGTAGTCGCCGACCGTGCGCGCGAGGATCGGGAAGTCCTCTCGGATCCTCGCAACGTCCAGTCCCCCGATGTGCTCCATCATCCTCGCCTCCGGCTCAACTCTCGGCGGTCGCGTCCGCTTCCAGACCCAGCTCGTCCCGCACGCCCTCGTACCCCTTGGCCTCGAGCTCTTTCGCGAGCTCCGCCCCGCCGGACTTCACGATACGACCCTTCATCATCACGTGGACGACGTCGGGCGTGATGTAGTTCAGCATCCGTTGGTAGTGGGTGATGAGCAGGACGCCGAGATCCGGACCGACCAGCTCGCTCACGCCGGTCGCGACCGCCTTGAGCGAGTCGATGTCCAGCCCGGAGTCCGTCTCATCGAGGATGGCGATCTGCGGTTCCAGCACCGCCAGCTGCAGGATCTCGTTCTTCTTCTTCTCTCCACCGGAGAACCCCTGGTTCACGTAGCGCTGAACCATCGTGTCCTCCACGCCCAGCATCTCCATCTTCGCCTTCATGTGCTTGCGGAACGCGAGCGCGCTCGTCTGTTCGCCCTTCACCGACGTGTACGCGGTCCGCAGGAAGTTCACCACGGAGACACCCGGTACCTCGGTCGGGTATTGCATCGCCAGGAACAGCCCACGCTTGGCGCGCTCATCAGGCGTGAGCTTCGTGATGTCCTCGCCTTTGAACACGACCTTGCCCTGGGTCACCTTGTAGCCCGGTCGTCCCATGATCACATTCGACAGGGTCGACTTGCCGGAGCCGTTCGGCCCCATCAACG
This sequence comes from Actinomycetota bacterium, assembly GCA_050692375.1. Taxonomy (GTDB): domain Bacteria; phylum Actinomycetota; class UBA4738; order UBA4738; family HRBIN12; genus JBBQVZ01. The sequence goes on along the minus strand of JBOGVK010000160.1, from coordinate 1,353 downwards.
CGTGCGTTTCGCCCTGCCTGACCACGAGGTCGATCCCTTTCAGGATCTCCTTGCCCTCGACCTCCGCATGCAGGTCGATGATCTCGAGCGTCGCCGCGCCGTTCGTCTCAGTCATCTCACTTACCATTTGGCACCTCGATCAGGATGTCGTCGCCGTCCCTGGTCACCGGATACGCGTGCACGGGAAGGGTTGCCGGCAGCGTCGTGGGCTTCCCGGTGTTCAGGTCGAACGTGGAACCGTGCTTCGGGCACTCGATCGTCTGGTCGTCCACGTCGACCTCGCCCTCGTCCAGGAAGTAGTGAGCATGCGAGCAGATCGCCGTCACGGCACGGAACCCCTCACCGCCAAGGTTCGCCACGGCCACGATGTGACCGTCGACCTGGAACCGCCGGATCCCGCCGTCGGGCACATCGGTTGCGGCGCAGACCTTCACGAGCGTCATGCGCGCGTCCCTCCCGCCAGCTCGTTCGCGATCGCTCTCTCCGCGCCTTCGCGCACCTCATCGATCGTCACGCGATCCAGCACCTCCTGGAAGAACCCGGTCACGATCAATCGCTCGGCGTCCTCCCGGGGGATCCCACGACTCTGCAGGTAGAAGATCGTGTCGTCGTCGACCGGTCCCACGCTCGCCGCGTGGCCACACCGGACGTCGTTCGCTTCGATCTCCAGGTTCGGGATGGAGTCGGCCTTCGCGTGCTCGGACAGAACGATGTTTCTGTTCGTCTGCATCGCGTTCGTCTTCTGCGCTTCAGGCCGCACATGAACCCACCCGCTGTACACGGCGCGGCTCCGATCGCGGAGCGCGCCTTTGTAGAGCAGGTCGCTCATGCACTGCGGCGCTACGTGATCCTGCAGCGAGCGATGGTCGAAATGCTGATCGCCGTCGGCGAAGAAGACCCCGAGCATCTCGCTGAATCCGCCCGGTTGAGCCAACACCGTTTCGGCTTCCGCGCGGGCTAGGTCGGCGCCGAACCCGATCGCGAGCGTCCGGATCTCGGCGTCACGACCGACGGTGGCCCGCGTCACCCCCAGGTGCGTGATGCCGCTTCCCCAGTCCTGGATCGAGGCGTAACGGACGTGTGCTCCGTCCCCCACCACGATCTCGGTCACCGCGTTCGAGAACGCGTGGGTGAGATCGGAAGACGCGTATCGGTCGATGAACGTGACCGACGCGCTTGCCCCGACCACGATCAACGTATGCGGGAACACCGCGGCATCGTCGGTATCGAGGTACGTGAGCGTTTGCAACGGCAGCTCGATCTCGACACCGTCCGGCACGTACAGGAAGGTGCCACCGGTGCGGAAGGCTCCGTGCATGGCCAGGAACTTCGTTCGAGACGTAGGCACCAGGG
>JBOGVK010000159.1:0-8214 GCA_050692375.1 Actinomycetota bacterium | reverse complement strand
CAAGAAGGAGGAGGGCGGACGCCACACGCCGTTCTTCACCGGGTACCGGCCCCAGTTCTACTTCCGCACCACCGACGTCACGGGAACGGCGCACCTTCCCGAAGGCGTCGAGATGGTGATGCCCGGAGACAACGTGGAGATGACGGTCGAGATGATCGCCCCCATCGCCATGGAGGAAGGCCTGCGCTTCGCGATCCGCGAGGGCGGACGCACCGTGGGTGCGGGTCGCGTGGTCAAGATCGTCAAATGAGTTGCTACACCAGGCATCTCGATGAGTACCTCCCTTCGTCACCAACGGCCGAGGACAAGGGGAAGCTCGACGATGCCGTGCGCGTGTACCTTGGGATGGAGGACGCCGACCGCCCGGAGGTCTGGGCCGCGGTGAAGGAGCTTCGTGAACAACCCGCGTTCGCGAACGAGGTCAGGGCGGCGATGAGGGAGAACGGCTGATGGCGAAGGGTGACAACCGCCCGAAGATCACGCTCGCGTGTACCGAGTGCAAGCGGCGCAACTACAACACGGTCAAGAACCGCGTGAACGACCGCGACCGGATCGAGCTCAAGAAGTACTGCCGCTGGGAGCGCAAGCACACGCTCCACCGCGAGACGCGCTAGCTCGCCTCTTCGCTATTCGATGCGGTCTCCAGCTCGACCACCGTCGCATCGACGGGGTCGCCGACGTGTTCGGTTCGCACGCGACCGTGTCGGATCGCCGCCACGATCGCATCGAGCTTCGAGTGTACGCCGAGCTTCATCAGCACGTTCTGGATGTGCGTTCGAAGTGTGTTCCGGCTGACGCCGAGCTCGGCAGCGATCTCATCGGGTGGCCGTCCGTCCGCGAGGAGCTGGAGGATCTGCAGCTCGCGGGGCGTGAGCCGATCGAATCGTTGCGCGACGTCGTCGTCGCGGGACCGAAGACGACCGAGCCGACGCAGCGCGAGCTCGATCTCATCCCGAGGATTCAGAGGCTCGCCCTTGTGGGCGCGCCGCACGGCGTCGGCAAGCTCCTGGATCGTCGCCGTCTTGCGGAGGTAGCCGTGGGCTCCGGCCTGGATCGCCCGACCGATGGCCAACTCATCTTCCGAGCCCGTGAGGATGATCACCGCCGTCTCCGTCGAGGCCGACCGGATCCTGCGCGACGTCTCCAGGCCATCGACGTCGGGCATCTGGAGGTCGATCAGCGCGACGTCCGGTCGCTGCGACTCGACGACTTCGGCGGCCGTCGCTCCGTCCGCCGTCACCTCAAGCACCTGCAGGTCCTGCTCCTTGCCGAGCGCTATCGCGAGTGCTTCACCGAAGGCACGATGGTCGTCAGCGATGAGGACGGTGATGCGGGTCGGGGCGGCTGCCATCCCGCCGAATCCTAGGCCGACCGCTCGGCCGACGCACGCATCCGATCCGGTTGCCGGGCGCGGGGCCCTCCGGTAGCGTGCCCGCGTGAACGTGGCGGCCGAGGGAACGACCTACGGGCCGGTCAGTTTCGAGATCACCGAGGAGCGGGTTCGCACCTTCCTCGAGCTCTTCGGCGGACCGCCGGGCGTGCCGCCAACCATCCTCACGGCGGCGGAGTTCGCCCTGTTCCCGCATATCATCGGAGACCCCGCGCTCGCCTTGGATTTCCGCCGCGTGGTCCACGGCAGCCAGGTGTACGAATATCGCCGGCCTCTGCGGGTCGGGGACATCCTGACGGTCGAGGCTCGGGTCGCGTCGATCCGTCAGAAGGGCGACAACGGCTTCCTTACGGTGGAGATGACCATGAAAGGTGCCGACGGCGCGGTGGCGGCCATCGCTCGGTCGACCATGATCGAGCGGAACGCAGGATGATCACCCGATTCGAGGATCTCCGCATAGATACCGAGTTGCCCTCGCTCTCGCGCACCGTGATCCGCGAGGACGTGCGTGCCTACGCGGACGCGGGGGGCGACCAGAATCCCTTGCACCAGGACGACGATGTTGCCCGAGTCGCGGGCTTCCCAGGGATCATCGCCCACGGCATGTTCACGATGGGGCACCTCGCCACCTGCGTCGCGGCATGGGCCGGAGATCCCGCGAACATCCTGCGTTTTTCGGCGCAGTTCCGGGCGCCCGTGTTGATGGGTGAGGAGATCGTGGCGGGCGGCCGCGTTCGGGCGATCGACAGCGACACGCGTACAGCGATCGTCGAGCTGTGGGTGACGGTGGATCGCGAGGGATCGGCCGAGTTCGCGATCCGCAAGGGGGAGGCCGAGGTCCGCTTCCCGGCCTGAACGGCCGAGCGGATCAATGTGACTCGGTTGCGCTACTCCCTGCGACCGCGTCCCGACATCGCTTGGATGGCGTCGCTCATCCGGTCGATCACGATCTGGAGGTCGCCCCCCACTCCCTCGTCCACCCGGACCGACAGTCGGTCCACCTTCTCGCCCAAGACCTCTGCGACCTTCACCATCGCCTCGGTGGTCGATTGGGTCTCCTTGTGGAGCTGCTCCGACATGGTCTGGAACCGCCGCTCCACCGAGCCGACCACATCTGCGCCGAGTCCGGCCTGCAGCTCCTTCACGGCGCGGAGGGTCTGCTTGATCGCCTCGGCGTCGGCCGAGCTGCCGGGAGCCTCCACGCCCGACATCCGCTGCGCGAGCACGCGATTGTCGGAGCGGATCATCTTCGCGAGCGCGGCGAGCCGATCGTCCACGTGCTCCCCGATGCGTTCCTCGGTCTGCGCGCGCGAGCTGACGAGCGTCTCGACGACCGTCATGCCCATCGCATCGATCGAGGCGATGGACGCGTCAAGCCGTTCGAGCGTCTTGTCGAACGTCGATGCCGGGGTCCCGTCGGCAGCTTCAGCCGCCCGATGCGTCACCACTTCGGCCACCGCCGCGAGTTGCGCGTCGACGCGCTCGGAGAGCTGCGCCATGTTGCGTTCCACCGCTCCGCTGAACGCGAGCGTCATCGCCGACATCCGATCGTCGATCGTGTCGCGCAGACGATCCTCCTGTGCCGCCGCGTTGCGATCGATCAGCTCGCGGAGCGCCAGTGAGTCCGACCGGGAGAGCTGGGCGAGCCCCATGACGCGCGTCTCGACCAGCCGCTCCATGGCGACCTGGTGCTCTTGGCTCGATCGACCCTGGATGCCGACCCGTTCGCCCAACATCTGGACCTGCTCCGCGATCTCGCGGGTCTGGTCCTTCACAGCTCCCCGGAGCTTGTCCGCCAGCGTGTCGTCGTGATTGGCGAACGACTCGGCGTGCTGCTCGATACGTGATGCCAAGCGCCCCATCGCTTCGGCGCCACCCTGGACGTAGCTCTCCATGGCCTCGACGATCCTGGCGGTCTCGCGAGCGATCAGGTCGCCGTGCTCCACGATCCGTTCCTGGATGGCCCCGGTCAGCTTGTGATCGCGTTCGTCAAGATGTTGGAACGTCGAGGAGATGTGCACCTCGACCTGTTCGAGCTGTGTACGGATGAGCTCGACGCCTTGCAACGTGGGCGAGTTCGCGACCTCGTGGATCGACTGGGCGGACATCTGGATCGCTTCGCGGATCAGGCGACCGTTCTCCGCGAGCTCAGCGAGCGCGTCCTCCAGGCGCGCCGTCCGCACGGCGAGCACCTGGAACCGGTCGTCGCTCGATGCGATGAGGCTACGGATCGCCTGGTCGCGCGAGAGGAAGCTCAAGATACGATCCTGCTCCGGACCGATATCGGTACCGGACGCGCGCCACATCTCCGACGCGATCTCGCGCATCAAGGCGGCAGCTTGCTCCTGGATCGCCTGGAGACCGGCGTCCAGCCGTTCCTCGACCGCCCCTTCGAGCGTGTTCGGGTCGGCGTGGGCGGGGTAGGACGCGGTGGGATCGGGCCGGCGGGCGAAGAATCCACGCCGGGGGGCGCCGGAACCTTCCGGCGGGTACGTGGTGCCGGTATCCATAACGAAGCCTCGCGATCCGGGGCCGGCGCGATGCGTCGGGCGAAGCATAGGCGAGCGTTGGGCCGTGAACACGCACCTCGAGCACGAAAGATGTGTGCGAGGAACCGAGCAGGTCGCGCTCTTTGCCGAGCCGAGAGGTCATACCTATACTGAGGACTCCGAAGTCCCCAACGTACCTGGGCGGTCGGAGCCGAGGGGCGTAGCTCAATTTGGTAGAGCACCGGTCTCCAAAACCGAAGGTTGGGGGTTCAAGTCCCTCCGCCCCTGCAAGGGAGATCCATGAACAGGCAGATGAAGCGGATGCAGGAGCGCCAGGAGCGGCGCGCGAAAGGCACCGTCGCCGAACGGCGCGAAGCCGCCGCGACCTCTGTCCGTCGCACCTCCAGCGCTCCGACCGAGGGAAAGAAGAAGCGCACGGGCGCCCGCAAGTTCCTCAAGGAGGTCCGCCTCGAGCTCGCCAAGGTTGACTGGCCTTCGCGTCGTGAGCTCATCTCGTACACCATCGTGGTGCTGGTGACCGTGGTCGTGATGACGAGCCTCGTCTTCGGCCTAGACTTCGTCTTCTCGAAGTTGATCTTCAACGTGCTCACCAAGAACTGACCGCCAGAGGACCCTCGTGACCACCGACCCCATCGAGAACGCCGACGACGCCCATACGGACGCGCCAGAGCCTCTGGCAGATCCTCGAGAAGACCCCCGATCGGAAGCCGAGCCACAGATGACCCCAGACATGACCGACGGAACCATGACGACCGAAGCGACCGAGGAAGTCGTCGCCGACGCCGTCGAGGAAGCCGCCGAGGAAGCTGTCGAGGTCAAGGTGGAAGCAGATCTGATCGCTGCCGACATCCTGGAAGAGGCCGCCGAGGAGGCGGAGGCGCTGATCGAGGACGGGCAGGACGGCGCGGCTGAGGTCGTCATCGCCGAAGCCGTCGAGGAAGCAACGCTCGTGGAAGCGATCGGTGAGGTGGTGGCCGAGGAGGTCTTGGAGGAGGCGGTGATCGAAGCTGCAGTGATCGAAGCTCCAACCGAGACGGCCGAGGAGGAGCCGATCGCCGAGGTCGTCGCGACGAAAAGGGACGCGCCCGGTGAATCGATCCCTGAGGCCGCACACGACCCCTACGCCGGCCCGGGGGATTGGTACGTCGTTCACACCTACGCCGGATACGAGAACAAGGTGAAAACCAACCTCGAATCGCGGATCCACACGATGCAGATGGAGGGAAAGATCTTCAACGTTCACATCCCCATGGAAGACGTCATGGAGATCAAGGGCGGCAAGAAGCAAGTGGTTCAGAAGAAGGTCTTCCCGGGGTATCTCCTGGTGAAGATGATCTACGACAACGACTCGTGGTATGTCGTTCGGAACACGCCGGGCGTCACCGGGTTCGTCTCTGCAGGAACCGGATCGAAGCCCACCCCACTTTCGCGTCGTGAGGTCGAGAAGATCCTCGTGGTGAAGAAGGAAGAGGTGAAGCCGCAATTCCGCCTCGGGTTCGAGGAAGGAGACGTCGTGCGGATCATCTCGGGGCCCTTCGCCGACTTCAACGGCACGATCAGCGAGATCAACGTGGACCAAAGCAAGTTGAAGGTGCTCGTCAACATCTTCGACCGGGAGACTCCGGTCGAGCTTGGCTTCGACCAGGTGTCGAAGGTCTGAGGCCCAAGGAGCGAAGCGACAGCCTCGATCTGAGGCGCAAGTAGCGAAGCGATAGTCTCAAGAAGAACAACAACCGAGAGTGCGGGAGGTCGCTTCGACGGCCGCTAGGCACCGCAGGAGGTGAAGCACCACATGGCGAAGAAGAAGAAGATCCTCGCGCTCGTGAAGCTCCAGATCAAGGCGGGTGCGGCGACGCCCGCTCCGCCGGTCGGCACGGCGCTGGGGCAGCACGGCGTAAACATCATGGATTTCTGCCGGCAGTACAACGACGCCACGCAGCAGTTCGCAGGGCAGATCATCCCGGTGGAGCTTTCGATCTACGAAGACCGATCGTTCTCGTTCATCACGAAGCAGCCCCCGGCCGCCGAGTTGATCAAGGCGGCCGCGGGGATCGAGAAGGGCTCCGACATCCCGAACCGAACGAAGGTCGCGAAGCTTTCGTCGGCCCAGGTGCGCAAGATCGCGGAACAGAAGATGGATGACCTGAACGCCAACGACGTCGAGATGGCGATGCGCATCATCGCCGGCACGGCGCGCAGCATGGGCGTGGAGGTGGAGGCATGAGCGGCAAGCGGTACCAGGAGGCGTACGCCAAGATCGACCGGGACAAGGAGTATCCGCCGGGCGAGGCGTTCAAGGTGCTGAAGTCGTTGCCGGACGCGAAGTTCGACGAAACCGTCGAGGTGGCGTTCAACCTCGGGATCGATCCGCGGAAGGCCGACCAGATGGTGCGTGGAACGGTCTCCCTGCCGAACGGCACGGGCCGTACGGTCCGCGTCGCCGTCTTCGCCCTGGGGGACAAGGCGCGGGAGGCGACCGAAGCCGGCGCCGACCTCGTGGGCGGTGAAGAGCTCGTTGAAGAAGTCATCAAGGGGAACATCGACTTCGACGCGGCCGTGGCTACGCCGGACATGATGGCGGCGGTAGGCAAGGCCGGACGGGTGCTCGGTCCTCGTGGCCTGATGCCGAACCCGAAGACGGGGACGGTGACGATGGACATCGCCAAGGCGGTCGCCGACATCAAGGGAGGCAAGGTCGAGTACCGCTCGGACCGCACGGGCAATGTGCACGTGATCATGGGCAAGAAGTCCTTCGAGGAGGATGCGTTGGTCGAGAACTATCTGGCGATCATCGACGAACTTCTCCGTGCCAAGCCGACCGGTGCGAAAGGGCGATACATCAAGAGCCTCGCCATCTCGACGACGATGGGTCCGAGCGTGCGCATCGACATCGCTCATCCGAAGGGCGTCGACGTCACCACGTCCGTCTAGCGCGGCGATCCGCGTCGCGGACGAGGGCGTCCGGAGGCCCGGCCGGAACTAGACTCCTCGACGCATGGCCGAGGTCGAGTCGCCAACCCGCTCACGACGGCTGCCCCTCGCCTTGGTCGGGGCGGCCGTCCTCTTCAACCTCTGGACGCTGCGCGCGGAGGTCCGTGACGTCTGGTTCCTGAACGATGCGGGGATCCATGCGTCGATGGTTCGATGGGTCGCGCAGCGGATCAGCTCAGGTCATCTGCCGTTCGACGGGTGGTACCCGTACCTGTCACTGGGCGCATCACGGTTCCATCACTATCAGAGCCTCCCGCACATCCTGACCGGGGCGCTCTCCACGATCACGGGAGCCGGAACGTTCCGTTGGTCGTTGTATCTCCTCCTGTGCACTTGGCCGATCGCCGTCTACTGCGGGGGGCGGCTCTTCGATCTGGATCCGTGGGCCGCCGCGACGGCGGCTCTGGTGTCACCGTTGATCGTGAGCGCTCCGGCGCTGGGGTTCGAATGGTCGAGCTACGTGTGGCGCGGATCCGGAACATGGGCGCAGCTCTGGGGGATGTGGGCGCTCCCGTTCGCGTGGGGATTGTCCTGGCGCGTCGTTTCGCGGGGGCGATCGATCGCGCTCGCGGGGCTGGTGCTCGGGATCACCGTCTGCCTCCATCTGTTGATCGGCTACCTGGCGCTGCTCAGCTTGGGGGTGTGGGTATTGCTCTCGCCTGGCGAGCTGCTCCGACGGTTCGGGCGCGCGGTGCTCGTTGGGGTCGGCGCGCTCGCGACTGCTGCCTGGATGCTGGTTCCGCTCATCACCGACGCGAAGTGGATGACGCAAGACGAGTTCTCCCGTGGCACGTTCTATTACGACTCGTTCGGCGCCCGCCGCGTGATGGGCTGGATGTTCACCGGTCGGATCTTCGACGACGGGCGGGTGCCCGTCATCAGCCTCCTCGCCCTTGTCGGACTCGTGGTCTGCCTCTGGCGTTTCCGTCGCAACGAGCCGGCTCGAGCGATCCCCGCAGTCGGATGCTTAAGCTTGCTGTTGTTCTTCGGGCGGCCGACGTTGGGGTCCGTGATCGATCTGCTCCCCGGAGGAACCGATCTGTTCCTGCGGCGATACGTGACCGGCGTCCATCTCGCCGGGATCTATCTGGCGGGGATCGGCGGAGCGTGGCTCGGGGCGAAGATGATGAAGCTCATCCGCGTACGAGCCACCTGGATCCGGCCGGCCGTGGCCAGCACCGGGCTCGCGGTTCTGCTCGCGATCGCGCTGGCACCGGCTGCCATCGAGCGCACAGGCTATGAGCGCAAGGGTGCCCAGTGGATCGCTCAACAACAGGCCGCGCAGGCTACGGACGGCGCGGCGTTCGCTTCGCTCGTCAACAC
>JBOGVK010000158.1:0-5582 GCA_050692375.1 Actinomycetota bacterium | reverse complement strand
GTCGAAGTGATCCTGGCGGCACGCCGCACACGCCGCGGCGATCTCGCCTGGGGTCTAGCGAAAGGCGGGATCGAGCCCGAAGAATCGGCGGAGCAAGCCGCCGTCCGTGAGGTGCGGGAGGAGACCGGGATCGAAGCCGAGATCGAGGCCTCGCTCGGGGAAGCCCGCTACTTCTACGTGTGGGAGGACGTCCGCATCCGAAAGACGGTCCACTTCTTCCTGATGCGCGCCACCGGCGGCGATCTGAATGACCGAGACGACGAGATGGAAGACGTGAAGTGGTTCCCCCTGGAACGTGCCTTGAAGCGCGCGGCGTATCGCGGGGAGCGCGACGTCTTGAGTCGCGCGGCCGAGCACCTTCGCTGATCGCAGACGCTCCGTCGCCGTTGCAGGCCACGCGGAGCGCGACCGCTACGATGAGGCGCCGCCATGACCATGTATCGAGCCGCACGAGGTCTCTTCGCGATCGCGATCTCCCTGGTCACGACGCTCGTGGCCGTCCCGTTCGCGCACGCCCAGGGCGCTGCTTCGGCGACGCTCACGCTGGTGTCGCAGACACCGTGGAACACGCTTTCGGACCCCGTTTCGGAAGTGGCGATCCGCGCAGTCGACGTGGGAGCGACCGCGATCGGAGACCTGTCGATCGGAGTGACGATCGGAGCGGCGGTCCGTTCCCGCACCGTCTACGAGACCTCACTCACCAACGGCCCGGAGTTGCCGATCTTCGCCGCCGCGATCCCCGAGGATGGCACGCTCGAGCCCGGAGGCTCCCGACGGTTCCGGACGACGGTCGATCTCTCCACGATCGGTGGGATCAGCCCGGGCGACTCGCTCGTCTACCCGATGCGGATCGACCTGCGGAGCGGCGGCGCCCAACTCGCGGTGATCGATACCGCTTTGATCTTCCTCGTGCGAGCGCCCGAAGCCCCGCTCATGGTCTCCACGACGATGGAGCTGATGGCGCCCATCGCGTTTGGCCCCGATGGTCGTTTGACCGACCCCACCTTCGAAACCGCCATCGCTCCCGAGGGCACCTTGGGGGCGGAAGTCGCCGCGCTCGATCGGATGGCCGGCGATGCCCGGAGTGCCGTCGACCTGGCGGTGGAGCCGGCGTTGCTCGATCAGCTGAACCGGATGGCCGACGGATACGTGCGCGTCGACGGCACCACCGTGGCGAACGGAACCGGTCCCGCGGCCGACGCAGACACACTCCTGACCCAGCTCCGGCACGCGGTCGCCTCCCCAAACGTCCACGTCACCGCGATGCCGTTCTCCGCCCCAACCATCCCGTCCCTGTTGGCCAGCGGCCTGGCTCAGGATCTATCCGTTCAGTTGGCGGCCGGTCGGGACGTGGTCCGGCAGATCCTCGGCATCGAGCCGAGCTCTGCGGTCGTGAGACCGCCGGGGGCGGCAGTCGACGATGCTGCCGTGGGAGCGATCACCGCGCTGGGTGCCTCGACCATCCTGGGCAACGCCGACACGGTCGCCCGTCCTCCGCAACCCAACGGATTCGCGCCCCTGCCCACGGCCTCGCTCGACATCGGTGGGCGAACCGTCGCGCTCGTCCTGCCCGATCCCGGAACGCAGGCCCTCTTGGCACAGACGGCGTTCCTCGCCGATCCGGTCCGGGCGGCTCAGGCGACGCTCGGCGAGCTCGCGACCATCTGGCGGGAACAACCCGTCCCGTCGGCGCCACGTGGGATCGCGATCTCGCTCCCCGCAGGTCTTCCCTCGCGCTTCTGGGGCGCGTTCCTCGGACGTCTCGCATCGGCGCCATTCCTGGGACCGACCAGCGCCAGCGATCTGGTCGCACGGATCCCGCCGCCGGCGCCCAGCTCCCTCGCCGTTCTCGCGACCGATCGCTTCTCGCCCGAGTACGTCGAGGCCATCAAGGGGGAACGTCGTGACCTGCTCGCGTTCCGGTCGATGCTCGTGCAACCGAGCGTCATCCCCGACCGATTGAGTCGCGATCTCCTCTACGCCGAATCTGCGGCCTACCTGGGGAACGAGGATGCGGGACGTGCCTGGATCGACAACGTGAACAGCGTGACCCACGACCTCTTCTCTCAGGCGGTGCCGGATACCAGTCAGACATTCACCTTCCTGTCCGACAGTGCCTCCATCCCTCTGCGGATGGGCGATCCGGGCGACCTGCCGATCACCTTCACGGTGCAGTTGCGGTCCAGCCGGTTCCGGTTCCCCGATGGCGATCAACAGAGCGTGACGCTCACCGAGCCCAACCAGATCGTGACGTTCAAAGCAACGGCCCTCGCCGCCGGTCAGAGCACGATCCAGGTGGTGCTCCGAGCTCCTTCGGGACGACCGATCCAGCAAACGACCCTCACGGTCCGTTCCACGTCGGTGAACCGGATCGCCGTCGCGGTGATGGTGGCCGCGGCGTTGGTGCTGATCACCCTGTGGTCGAGGAGGTTGTTCAGACGCCCGACGAGCTAACGCCCATGCCGATAGAGCTCCCCGCGGAGGACTCGCGTAGCGCCTTCGTGCGCAACACCGCCCTCATGTCGGTGGGCACGACGCTCTCGCGGGTCACCGGGTACCTCCGACTGGTCGCGCAGTTCGCAGCCCTCGGCGTGAGCGTCCTGGGCAACACGTACACGATGGCCAACACGACGCCGAACATCGTCTACGAATTGGTACTGGGTGGGATCCTCACTTCCGTCTTCGTCCCGGTGTTCGTCGAATGGCTCCAGAAGCACGGCCGAGAACAGGCCTGGCTCGTGGCCGACCGCGTCCTCACGCTGGCCCTGGTGATCCTCAGCACCGTCGCCGTCCTGGGCGTGGTCTTCGCGCCGCAGATCATCCGCCTCTACTTGATCGCCTCCCACGCGAGGAACAAGGACGCGCAGGTCGCGCTCGGCGCGTTCTTCCTCCGGTGGTTCATGCCGCAGATCGTGTTCTACGGCGTCGGCGCCGTCGCGACCGGACTGCTCAACGCGGAGCGGAAGTTCACGGTGCCGATGTTCGCGCCGATCCTCAACAACCTCGCCGTGATCGCGACGTTCGGCGTCTATGCGCTCTTGGTTGGAAGTGGGAAACCCTCACTCGCGAACATCACGTTCGCGGAGAAGACCGTCCTGGCCGCCGGGACCACCATCGGTGTCGTCGCGATGACGCTCGCGCTGTGGCCCTCGCTCAGGCGACTGGGGTTCCGATGGCATCTCCGCTTCGACTGGAACCACCCGGCGGTCCGGCGCCTCGGCAAGCTCGCGCTCTGGGTCGTCGTCTACGTCGTGGCCAACCAGCTCGCATACATCGTCATCATCGTGCTCACGGGCAAGTTCCGGCCGGGGGGGTATGTGGTCTACGCGAGCGCCTTCATCCTGTTCCAGCTCCCACATGCGATCGTCGCGGTGTCGATCTTCACCGCGCTCCTTCCGGCGATGTCCGGGCGTTGGGCAGCGAGCGACCGCGATGGACTCCGCGCCCTCTTCTCCCGCGGACTACGAGATACCGCCGTGATCATCGTTCCGGCCGCGCTCGGCTACATCGCGCTCGCCTTCCCCATCGTTCGCCTGCTGCTCCAGCACGGGCGAGCCGGCCCCGCCGGAGCGGAGCTGACAGCGCGCACGTTGCAGGCCTTCGCCGTCGGATTGCCGTTCTTCTCTGCGTTCCAGCTGCTCACGCGGACGTTCTACGCGATGCAGGACACACGAACCCCTGCGCTCGTGAACATCGCTGCCGCGATCGTGAACGTGGGCGCGGACCTCGTCTACGTCGCGCTCGGGTGGGGCGTGCCGGGTCTGGCCCTCGGTCACGCAACCTCGTACGTGTTCGCGACCATGGTATGCCTGATCTTGCTTCGGAGACGGCTCGACCGGGTTGACGGACGGCGCATCGGGAGAACGCTCGTTCGCCTGCTCCCGGCGTCGATCCTCGCAGCTGGCGCGGCGGTCCTGGCCGCCAACGGGATCCGATCGGCGTTCGGCACGGACGCCAACACGTTCGCCCGCCTCCTCCAGGTCGTCGCGGGGGTTCTCGCGGGCGTCCTTGTGTTTGTGATCTCGACGCTTATCGTGAAGATCGAGGAAGCCGATGAAGTGAAAGACGCGGTCCTCAGGAGATCCCGCCGATGAATGAGCCCAAGAACCGGTTCCACCATGGGGAGTCGGGAGCCGTCGGCTGGCTCATCGTCATGTGGCTCGTCGTCGTCGCGGTGATCGGCGTCACGGCGATCGACGCCGGATCGATCGCGTTCACGAAGTTCCGGCTGGCCGACGTGGCCAGCAGTGCTTCCACCCAGGCGGCCAACAGCTTCAAGGGAAGCAGGAACGTCGAGGCGGCATGTCAGGCCGCGATCGCCTCGATCGCGGCAGACGATGCGTCGGCGAAGCTGGCGAACAAGGGCTGTGTGGTGAACGTCCCGACCGGTACCGTCACGATCACGGTCCGCAAGGAAGCCAAGACCATCCTCGTTGGCCACCTCGGCTTCGCCAAACATTTCACGAAGGTGACCGCAACCGAGACCAACGGTCCGACCTCCCTGTAGCGTTGGCGGGCGTGACCGACCCCGCAGAGGACGAAGAGCTCGTCCGCCGGTTCCTCGCTGGGGACCAGCACGCGTTCGCGATCCTCGTCGAACGCCATCAGACACGCGTGTTCAACGTTTCCCTGCGGGTGTTGGGCAACCCGGACGACGCTCGCGACGCAACCCAGGACACGTTCCTGTCGATGCTCCGGAAACTGTCGCAGTTCCGCGGCGACTCCGCCTTCACGACGTGGCTCCACCGCGTCACGGTGAACTCCTGCTACGACATCCTCCGCAAGCGTCGCCGTCAGCCCCGACTTCGCCTGATCGGCGACGAGGACGACCCGATGCCGGAGACCGGTCCTCCGGTGGCCGATCATGCCGACGCGACCGTGGGCTCGATCGATGTATCCCGGGCGCTTCAAGAGATCCCCGAGGAGTACCGTGTGACGCTCGTGCTCGCCGACGTCCAGGACGTCGCGTACGAGGAGATCGCGCGCATCTTGGACGTGCCGATCGGCACGGTGAAGTCCCGCGTCCACCGCGGCCGGATCGCCCTGGCCCGGGCGATGGGTCTGGATATGCCGGGAAGGGAACCGACCTCTGCCCCGCCGCCGTCGGAGAGGGAGTCATGACCCATCCCGAGGAGCTCCTCGCCGGCTACGTCGACGGCACATCGCCCGCAGGTGAGCGGGCCGTCGTCGATGCGCATCTGGCCGAGTGCCTGCGGTGCCGGCGGGAGGTCACGCTCGCCGGCGGCGCCCGCTCGGCATTGGGATCGCTGGCAGCGGTGCCGGCGCCATCAGGCGTCGCCGCCCGCGCACTTGCGGGGGCAGAAGGAGCGCAGCCACATCGGCAGGCCGGCATCACCCCTCGCTCGTACCGGGTCGCCGGTATCGCCGCCGCGGCCGCGGCCGCTCTCCTCGTGGTCACGCTCACCCTTCCCCATATCGGGAAGAGCACGACCTCGATCGCCGATGCTGCACGCACCAACGAGAAGGCCGGCGGAGCCACCGTGCCCACGACGGCTCAGGCCCCCGGTGCGATCGAGATCCAGCAGGTCGATTACGACAACGCGTCGTTGTCGGCTCTCAGT
>JBOGVK010000157.1:0-24756 GCA_050692375.1 Actinomycetota bacterium | reverse complement strand
GCCGCGCTCGCGGTCGAAGATCTCGACGGCGAGCTCGAGCCCGAGTACGCCCACAGCGTGTGGGCGCGTCTGCAGGAGTTCCTGTTGAAGGGCCGGAGCGACGCGATGCGGATGCGCCTGCAGAAGCTGAATCCCACGACGGATCCCGAGTACGACGACCTCTTCCAGGAGCTCGTGGCGGTCGATGGCGCCCTGCGGCAACTCCGCCACGGCGATCCGAGCATCGATCGGTGACGCAACGGCACGATGGGTCACGGGCCATCGCGTTTCGTACACTCGTGCCACCGATGCATCGTTCGCTGAGGACACCCATTGGCTGAGCCGGCTCGCGATGAAGGACCGATGAGCCTGGACGAGGTCAAGGAATCCATCACCGCCAAAGGGCGGGAGCGTGGGTTCGTCACCTCTGAAGATCTCCTGGAAGCGGTCCCTGTCGATGACTTCACCCCCGAGCAGGTCGAGGAGTTCCTGACCCAGATCCAGGAGCACCTGTCGGCCGAGAGCATCGAGGTCATCGAGGTCCCGGGCGAGGACACGGACCCCGCCACCAACGTCCGCATCGAGGTCGACCTGCTGAAGGCGCCGACCAACGACCCGGTCCGGATGTACCTGAAGGAGATCGGCAAGGTCCCGCTCCTGAACGCCGCTCAAGAGGTGGACCTGGCGCGACGGATCGAGGCGGGGGAGTTCTCCACGGCGCTCCAGCAGACGATCGAGGGCGAGGAGAAGCCTGATCCGAAGCGGTTGAAGCACGTCGTGGAGAAGGTCTGGGAGATCCGGGACCATCAGCTGACCGCCTTCGGGAAGGTGGAGGGCATCGGCCGCGAGAAGATCTCGAAGTCGTACCGCCCCAAGACCGACGAGGAGATGATCAACTGGCTCCACCGGGTGGAGCGCGACGGCCAGCTCGCCAAGAAGAAGCTCATCGAGGCGACCCTGCGTCTGGTGGTATCGATCGCCAAGCGGTACGTGGGGCGAGGGATGCTGTTCCTGGACCTGATCCAGGAGGGGAACCTCGGTCTGATCCGCGCGGTCGAGAAGTTCGACCACTCGAAGGGGTTCAAGTTTTCGACGTACGCCACGTGGTGGATCCGCCAGGCGATCACACGCGCGATCGCCGATCAGGCGCGGACGATCCGGATCCCCGTGCACATGGTCGAGACGATCAACAAGTTGGTGCGCGTCCAGCGTCAGCTGCTGCAGGACCTGGGTCGCGAGCCCACCCCGGACGAGATCGGCAAGGTCATGGGGATCGGCGCCGACAAGGTGCGCGAGATCCAGAAGGTGTCGCAGGAGCCGGTGTCGCTCGAAACGCCGATCGGCGAGGAGGAGGATTCCCACCTAGGAGACTTCATCGAGGACTCCGATGCCGTCGTCCCGGTCGATGCGGCGAGCTTCATCCTGCTGCAGGAGCAGCTCGAGTCGGTGCTGCACACGCTCAGCGAACGCGAGAAGAAGGTGATCCAGCTGCGGTTCGGGTTGGTCGACGGCCACCCGCGCACACTGGAGGAGGTGGGACGCGAGTTCGGCGTCACGCGCGAGCGGATCCGCCAGATCGAGTCGAAGACGCTCTCGAAGCTCCGGCACCCCAGCCGGTCGCAGAAGCTCCGCGACTATCTCGAGTAGTCTGTCTCAGACTAGCTGGTCAGTTCCAGACGGCGTCGTCGCTCTCGTAGTCCCCCATACGATCCCGTAAGGAGACGCGAGCCTTCTTGATGGCTTGCAGGCTCTTCGTCGTGGCCTGATCGGCCAGACGCTGCGCCTGCGCGGACACGGTGCGGACCGTGCGGCTCCCGCCCGACTCGCGACGCGGGCCCTTCACGACGTTCGGGTCGTCCTGGCGCATCGTGGCGGCGATCTTGTAGCCGATCGCGATCCCGATCACGAGCAGAAGCACGTTTCGGAGCTTCACCGGATACCCCCTGGCGGTTGGAGCGCACAGCCTACCGCGCCGTCCAAGCGGGCGCTGAGCCACTGCTAGACTCCCGACCGTTCCTTCCGGGGTAGCTCAATCGGCAGAGCGGCGGACTGTTAATCCGTAGGTTGTGGGTTCGAGTCCCACCCCCGGAGCTGAAAAGCTGCAGGTAGAAGCCTGTTTCTGGCTGACGGTTTCGCGCCCCGACCAAATGTGTCCCGCGCTGGTCCCGCGGCGGTTTGAGAACGGTTCTCACCACGTCTCGTCGCGGCGGTTGTCGCGCCTGTCGAGTTGTTAGTTTCAATGACAATTCGAGTTGTCGGTTCCCTTGACAGTTTCCCTCTCGTGGAGCACGTCGATTGGATGGAATGTCATCTCGGAGAGGTACGGTCGTCGACACCATGCAGGGTTGTGCAGGGGACGAGGCGGGCTGGTCGACGTTGCGGATGCGACGTTTGGCCACGCCGATCGAAGTAGGGGCCTACCTTCAGGTGCCAGTGAAGACGTTGTACGCATGGCGGTACGAGGGAAAGGGTCCGCGCGCACGTCGTGTCGGCCGCCATCTCCGGTACAGCTGGGAGGATGTGGACGCGTGGCTTGCATCAGCGGCGGCTGACGGATGAGATTGGTCGCCTGATCCGTGGAACCGGGCGTCACAGCTCGAGTCCGGCGCATCTCTGGCGGTCACCGTCGCGGGTCGATTTTGCATCGTCCGATCTGTGCGACCGATCCCAAAGTGTCCCGCCCTGCACGGACTACCAGCCGGGTGAAGCGACTATAGGATCCGGCCGATCCGAAGCCCCACGAAGGCGGTGACGAGGAGGACCGGCGTGAGGGCAAGCCCAACAAGGGAGAAGCGAACGGGATCCAAGACCGCTCCAGCCTCCCGGGCCATGGATCGGCAGATCACGGTCGCCAGCGACCCCGTAACGAGAAGGTTTGGACCGATCGCCATCGCCAAGACCGCTGCCCAAGCGCTCGACCTCGACAGGGCATGCATGGCGGCCGCCGCCGGCAGGTTGTTCACACCCGCGGCGAGCAGCGATCCGAGCCCCGCCTGCTCAGCGAAACCACCGGGAAGCACGAGCCCGGTTCCGAGCAACGCACGCAGCCCTGTGGCCGCCAGGAACAAAGGAATCAGGTCGAGCATCGCCGTGAGCGGTTTGATCCGCTCCTCGGTCTCGTGCACTTCTGCTCGCTCCTCTCCGTGCCCGAGCACCAAGGTCAGACCGACGATGGCGAGGACCACAACCCCGATCCAGGCGATCCAGGATTCACCGACGTAGGCGGCGAATCCGATGGGGGCGCGGTCCATCACGAGCAGGTTCGTAAGGTTCGACGTGGGGAGCAGGAACGACGAGGCGTTGGCGGTGGCCGCAACCGCGATGGCGAGCGACCCGGCCGCGATCCCGGTTCGCCGAGCCACCCGGATCGCGACCGGCATCGCCACCACCACCGCGACGTCGAGGTTCACCAACCCGGACAGGACCGCCGCGAGGAGGAGCACGCGGACGAAGGCCGTCCGAGGCGGGGCGGCATCCGGCACGAGGGTTCGAGCGAGCAACCGCAGGACCCCCAGTCTCTCCAGAACGGCCGCTCCCGCGATCACGACCGCGAGCGTGAGGAACGGGCCGGCCGTAAGGGTCGCCGTCGGCAGCACCACGCGATACCTGAACGCGACCGCTGCGGCTAGAACGACGCCCCCACCGCCCCACATAATCGTGCGAAGCGGATCCCGAGGTGACGGGATCGTGTCCTCTTCGGACCTGGACGAGGGCATGAATCTGCGAAGCATCCTCCACCTCCGCTGGGGTTCCCTGGTCAGGCTGGTGGCTCGGCGGGCCCTCCTGCTGTACGATATTACACGATCATGTCAGATCGTGATGATGACCTCATGGCGATCCCGCGCCTGGCGGACCACGTGGGGGTGACGCCCCGCGTCCTTCGCTACTGGGAGGAGCAGGGTCTCATCAGTCCGACCAGAGAGCACGGGAAGCTTCGCTACTCCCCTCGGGACATGGCCATCGCACGGCTGATCAAGCTCCTGCTCGATGAAGGCCTCGGCGTGGAGTCGATTCGCATGCTCAAGACGATCGCCGAGCGCGAGATCCGCCAAGCCGGGCGGGCTGGGGAGGAACAGGTGCTGCTGGAGGCCGCTCTCCGGATCCTCTATCAGCGCAAGGCGTTCCGCGAAGAGACCGGGAAAGACGACGAACACTACCCCACGGGCCCTCCACCGCCACCACCTCCTCCCGGCGGGCGACACGGCCCGCGACCCCCTGCGCCCCCGACCGAGAAGCTATGACGGGATTGGTGACATTGCACCGGCTTCGCGCAGTGCGTGCCGTTCCGTTCACCGTCCGTTATGGATGGAGATCGACGTCAGCGAGGTAGGCGGTTGGAAACTCAGGGGCGAGGGTCTCGATCCGTCCCTCACCGAGGAGATGGAACGCGCAGCCGCTGTTCGATCACGGCCTTCCCGAGACGTCGCGCGCCCACTGCTGATCGATCGCGTCGCTGATGCGATGACGAAGCGGGCCAACTGCAGAGGCGATCGTAAGAGTCGTCGGCCAGCCTCACCTTGGGGCGTCACCTTCCGATCGGCGACCTGAAAGGTCAACGCTCGGGGTCGTGGCGGAGTCCGCTGCGTTCTTAGCTGCCGGAAGCGATCCGGACGTCTTCATCAACCAGGTCCGCAATGATGGCGATCGCGGCCGCGGATCCGGCGCCCGCAGAGGTGATCACCTGCGCACGGGGATCGACCACGTTGCCCGCGGCCCGCACCCCGGAAGCGCTCGTCCTGCCGGTAGCGTGGACGGTGGCGAAGCCGGCCTCATCGACCTCGCAGCCCAACGCACTCAGGAGACCGTCAGCATGCGGCACGTTGCCGGGCCGGACGAAGATCGCTGTTCGCTTGACCACGCGGCGATCAACCAGTTCCACGCCGGCGAGTTGGTCTCACCGTCGTCGCCGGCGTGGTGAGCTTCGGCATCCTCCAGCGGGTTCAGGGATTCGTGCGGATCGTCACGACGCTCAGCGCAGCCTTGTTGCTTCTCTCAGGCGCGTACGTCGTGTACTACTGGTTGACCGCCGGGAGGCTGCTTCTGGGTCTCTAGCCGCCAGCAACGCCGGCCCCGCCGGTTCGATCCGAAGAGAACGAACGACGATGCATGGGTGTCGGGCGTCAGCGGATCCATCCGCGTTCGGTGTGGGAACGGCGCTGATAGCGTCGAAGCGCCACTCCGGCCCAAACCAGCTCGACGATCCCGAACGGCCAGGCTCCCGCCAGGAATCCGTAGACGCTCGAGAGTCCGCATCCCGCCGCGAAACCGAGGGTGAAGATCCTGCCGCGAGCCTCGAGCGCGTACATCACCATCATGAAGCTGAGGGCGAGAACGCCGTAGATCGTCAGCACGAGACCACCTCCTTACTCACCCCGCGGCCACGGGGGTGGTACCTCGGTCAGTGAGCGCCTCGGAAGCTCGCCGTGAGGTCTCGCACGACCGGCATCGCCTCGAGTGGAGAAAGGACTGTCAGGATCAATCGGTCTCCCTGGGAGTGGACGGACAGTTCGAGGAAGGAACAGCATGCTGCCTCGGCCTCGACGATGGATGCGAGTTCGGCGCGCACCTGTTCAGAGTCACGGAACGACAGCACCGCACCATCGGGCCTCGCTTCCATCTCGAGGAAGGCCACTTCGCCCACCTTCCGGATCGACGAAAGACGCTTCCAATAGTCCTCTACGCCGAGTGAACACGCGATCGTCGGTTCGTCCATCGGTCGCCTCCTCGCGAGCGGGTCGATGGGTACCGTCTCACTTGAACCTGGGTTCAAGTCAACTGGGGGTCCCGATGACGGAGATGCTGACGATCGGGCAGGTGGCGGAGACCGCCGGGACTACCGCCTCGGCCATCCGCTACTACGAACGGCACCGCATCCTTCCCGAACCGGCCAGGGTCGGCGGGAAGCGTCGGTACGACGTGGACGTGCTACGCCGACTCTCGGTGTTGGAGGTCGCCAAGCAGGCCGGCTTCTCGCTCGAGGAGATCCGGCTCCTATTCGATGCGACCGATGCAGGGGCTCCCGCGCACATGCAGCTGAAGCGGTTGGCACAACGGAAGCTGCCGGAGCTCGAGGCGCTCATCGCCCGAGCAACGGAGGTCAAGGGTTGGCTCGAGGCGACGGGTGACTGCACGTGCGACACACTCGACGAGTGTTCGCTCTTCGATCAAGGCCTTCGAGCGGTTTCCGCGACCAGCCATCTCTGACGGGCCGACCTCCCATGGGGCCTTCTCCGCAACCATTCGAGTGCCATCGGCAACTTATGGATAGGAGACGTCGAGCTCGGCGAACATGCCCATGGCGTAGTGCCCGGGCAGGTTGCTGATCAGCTCGTAGCGCCCCGGCGCGAGATGCAGGGTAACCCAACCCGTCGATCCGGGAGCGATGCCCTCGCCCGATCCCTCGCCGCACGAGCGGGAGGCTTCACCGAGGCTTCCGGCCTCGCTCATCCTCCCGTCGGACCCGACCGGTCGGGTGCCGATCCCGCCGGGAGCGAGCGGAAGCACGACGAGCTCGTGCACCATCGTCCCCGAGTTCACACCCGAAACGACACATCGCCGGCGGGGATCGTCGACGGGTTCGCGGTGACGCTCATCATTCGACCGCCGGCCATCATGCCGCCCATGTCGGACAGGTCGACGTCAACCGTCTGACCGGGGAGTGTCGGCGCGCTGCAGGCAGGGCCCGGGCGAGCGCCCATCATGGGACCCCATACGCGCGATCCCGATCGAACGACGTCGGGTCTTGCCGCGAAGGCCCGGGCGGTACCGATCAGACCTGCAAGCCCGAGGGCGATGAGGATCAGGCCGAGCGTCCGTCGCCTCGTCGCGCTCATCTCCCGCCCGTGAGGGTGCGCCGGCGCTCCTCGTACTCGTCCAGGTCGATCTCACCGCGTGCGAACCGCTCATCGAGGATCTCGAGCGCCCGGCTGCCGCCTGACCGATAACCACGCCCGCCGTCGGAGGAGGAACGGACGACGAAGACCACGCCCACGACGATGAGTCCAAGGAACAGCAGGACGATGAGTCCAAGGAACAGCAGGAAGAAGAGCATCATCGCGAACCACGATCCGCCGTCCCACGGTCCGTACATCACGATCGCCTCACCTCCCGACACTTCCACGGTAGGGCCGCTCAAGGCGAAGGGCGGCGGGCCGTTCGACCCGGGTTGGGAGCGACGAACGATCCGGGCTGCGATCCTCGGAGTCCGCGCCGCCTCCTCCTGGTTGGGCCGCGGCGAGCGCCGAAGTGTCTCCTCCTAGCGGGTCACGTCGAGCCCCCGCTCATTCGGCTGAGTGCGCCGATCGTCTGCCCACATTCGCTCGTGTCCAGACTCGTCGTCGGTGTGCACGAGCTCGATCCGACGGATGAGGTGGAACCGCCAGGGCCAGCGCCATGGCGTCGCGCTCGCCACTCGGAGGGGAAGGCCGTCTGCATGGTGAGCCGGATCGGGCATGCGCCCGTGAGGGGCACGTAGCCGGCACGAAAGTCCCGCACGAGCGCGCGACCGCCGGGTCGCAGCATGCGAGCGATCTCGAACAGTCCGGTCTTCGGGTCGGCCCAGTGGTGCATCGAGAGCGTGCTGACGACGACGTCGAACGACCCGTCGGGAAACGCCAACGAGGCGACGTCGCCGACGAGGAACGATGGCCCGCGTTCGTCCCCGTCGCCCGAACGGTCGGCGTTCGCCCGGGCGCGCCCGATCATCGCCGGATCGAGATCGAGGCCGGTCACGTCGAGGCTGTGTCGGCGAGCCAGAAGGAGCGAGAGTCTGCCGGGACCGCAGCCAAACTCGAGCACCCGCCCTCGGGGGCGACGCTAGCGACGTCGGCCCCGACGGCGTCGAAGAGCGAGCCGAGCAGGAGCCGGTGGCTCAACGCGTCGTAGATGCGCGCATCGCCGATGAGGATCCCGCCGGGCGCCGTTCGCCCCAGGGCACTGTGGCCGTGCCGCATGACGACGACAGCTGCGGCCGCCGCTGCGGCCGCTCCGAGCAGGATCGCGATCGTTCGAGGCCGCGAGATCATGGGTTGCTCGAGGGCGGTCGTGCGAAGAAGTGGTCGCCATTGTGCAGCGCGATCTCCGCGTCGTCGGGGATCGACTCGTTCCCTCCGTGCGTGCGGCGGTGGAGGGTAAAGCCTGCGGGAACGCCGGCCGTCTCCTTGATCTCACTGCCCGTCACCAAATCGGTGTTGAACGTGTAGCGGTGCGCGACGGTCAGGCTGATGCGGATGCCCGATGGCTCGTTCTCGCGCTCGGCGGTGCCGGCATCCGAGCTTGGATGGAGTGAGGGCGAGGACATGGCCTATCCGACGTCGCGGTGGGAGAGCGCGTACGCTCCGGCCAGGGCCGCGGCGCCCGCGTAGGCGACGAGCAGGGCGAGACCGACGCCAGGTGCGAGCAGCGTGCCGGGGTCCTGCCCGCTGATCGCCGCGGCCGCCGAACCGGGCAGGAGTTGTCCGACGTCGCCGAGGCCCCCGGCGTCGCCGGCGAGCAGTCCCTCAACAAACAGCAGCCACGCACAGATGCCGATCAACGTCGGAACCTGGTTGCGAACGAGCGCCCCCACGCCGACTCCGATCGCCGCCCACAGCGCCGCCGCCGCACCGCTGCCCGCGACCAGGAGGAGGTAGTCGCCTCCGTCGAGCTGCAGGTCGATCCCTCGTGTCCGCAGCGCCGCAGCGCCGGCGGCGACCGCGACCGCCCCGGCGACGAGCCCGAACCCCGCGCCGATGCCGAGGCTCACCCACACCTTGGACGCGACCACCCGGGTCCGGCGCGGGCTGAACAGGAAGGTCGGCCGGATCGTGCCATGACGGATCTCGGCCGTGACGGAAAGCGCGCCCAGCAGCGCGGCGAAGAGCGCGCCGAGGAACTCGCCGCGACCGAGCACCATCAGCTGCACGTCCGGATCACGCAGGCTCTCGGCTCGAAGACCGAAAGCGTGGAGGAGCACGGCGAGCAGGACGAGCCCGAGCATGGCGGCGAACAGGCCCAGTGATGTCCGGGTCGAGCGCTGCTTCAGCAGCTCGGAGCGGAGGAGGGCCCTCACGTCGCGGCTCCCGTCAGGCCGAGGAAGACGTCCTCGAGCGTCCGGCCGTTCTGGGTGAGCTCCTCGAGCGACCCGCTCGCGATCCGGCGCCCGTGGTCGATGATCACGACACGATCGACCGTCAGAGCGGCCTCGGCGAGGAGGTGGCTCGAGACGAGCACCGTCCGGCCCTGCTCGGCGAACCGGCGTAGGAACCGTCGAAGCCAACGCACGCCGGCGGGATCGAGACCGTTGGCCGGTTCGTCGAGTACGAGCAGCTCGGGGTCGCCGAGCAGCGCCGCGGCCAGCCCAAGTCTTTGGCGCATCCCGAGTGAATAGGTCTTGACCCGGCGGCCAGCCGCCTCCTCGAGCTCGACGAGCGCGAGCGCCTCCTCCACGCGGGTCGACGGGATCTCCGCAGCGAGCGCGAGCGCACGTAGGTGGTCGCGTCCGGTGCGTCCAGGATGGAAGTCGCTCGACTCGAGGACGGCACCCACCCGGCACGCGGGCTCGTCGAGGTCGGCGTAGCGGCGCCCGAACACGAGCGCCTCGCCCGCGGTCGGCCCGGCGAGGCCGAGGAGCAGCCGCAAGGTCGTCGTCTTCCCGGCTCCGTTGGGGCCGAGGAACCCCGTAACGGTGCCCGGCAAGAGGGCGAACGTGAGGTCATCGACGGCCACGAGGTCGCCGAAGCGCTTCGTGAGCGATCTGACCGAGACCACCTCCGGGACGGTGCCGTCGGGAGGGATCGGATGCTCGCGATCGCCGATGGGGTTCGTCACCATCACACCCTTAGTGGGTACCCGGGCCGATGGCGCCGCTGAGATGAAGGAAGACGATCAGGCCGAGCACCGCGATCGCGAGGACGATCCCGAGGACGACGACCCACCGTCGCGGGCCGCTCTCGGTGCCTGGGTCCGGTGGCGAGCCTGGGTCGTCGGCCCGATCGGGTGAGCGAGGCGAGTGTGACATCATATCGTTCTCCTCCTCCCGGAAGGTGTCGAGGACCTCCTCACGTTATCGAGACAGACTGTCTCTGTCAAATCACAGCGTCCCTGGTCCGTCGCCGCGTATACTTCTCGTATGCCGAAGCTGTGGACCGAGACGATCGAGGCGCACCGCCGGGAGGTGCGTGACGCCATCTTGGACACCACGGCGACGCTCGTTGCCGAGCACGGGCTGCTCGCGGTGACGATGTCGCAGATCGCCGAGGAGACCGGCATCGGGCGGGCGACCCTCTACAAGTACTTCCCCGATGTGGAGGCGATCCTGCTCGCCTGGCACGATCGGCAGATCGCCGCTCACCTCGCGTACCTCGCCGACGTTCGCGACCAGACCGCCGATGCCGGCGAACGCCTCGAAGCGGTGCTCGAGGCCTACGCGCTCCTGTCTCGACACTCCCGGGGGCATCAGGACGCCGGGTTCGTGGCGTCGCTGCATCGAGACGAGCGGCTCGCGCGCGCGCAGCACGAGGTGCACGCGATGATCCGAGATCTGCTGGCAGAGGCGGCCAAGACCGGGGACGTGAGGGACGACGTGCCTCTCGATGAGCTCGCGAGCTACTGCCTCCACGCGCTCGAGGGCGCCGGCGCCCAGCGTTCGAAGAGAGCGGTTCGTCGCCTCGTGTCGGTCACGTTGTCTGGACTGCGCCCGCCTGCGGCGGACTAACGCGAAACCATCCGACCGACGGCGCCCATCAGCTCTTGTGCTTGTTCGTCGGAATCTGTCGGTCCCCCGTGCCCGCCGATCAAGCAGTGACGGACGTGGCCGTCCAACAGCCCGAGCGCAACCTTGTCCAGAGCCGCTCTCGCCGCGTTGATCTGGGTCACCACGTCGATGCAGTAGCGATCGTCCTCGACCATCTTCGCGACGCCCCGAACCTGGCCCTCGATCTTTGCCAGACGCTCCAGGAGTTGGTCTTTCGTTGTCGTGTACCCGCGTGCCTGGGTCGCCACCGTTCGCCTCCTCCATTTAGGGCCGTTCTGCGTTGACGCAGAATACCCCTCCAGGGTATAGGTATCAACGTGGAGCGTTGATGACCGACGAGGGTGAGGCCACATGACCGGAATGGAGATCGCGGTAACAACGGGTGGCGTGGTCCTGATCGCGGCGCTGGTGTGGTTCTTCTTCGGCCCGAAGCAGGCTCGACGGGCCGAGATGCGCGGAGGGGTGCAGGAGGTGGAGATCACCGTCAAGGGCGGGTACTCACCGAACCTGATCCGGGCCCAGGAAGGCGTTCCCCTCCGGCTCGTGTTCGACCGACAGGAGAACAGCGACTGCTCCTCGCGCGTCGTGTTCCCGGACTTCGGGGTGAGCAAGTCGCTCGCGGCCTTCGGTCGGACGACGGTCGAGCTCATGCCGACGAGCGCGGGGGAGTTCGGGTTCGCGTGCGGGATGAACATGCTCCACGGCACGCTGCTCGTCGAGGCCGGTGTGCCCAACGGCGAGGCGCGATCGGACGGGCGGGCGCTGCCGCCGGTTGATGCAGAACCCGCCGATGCCGCGACCCACGCACACGACGTCGCGCGAGCCGTCGACGTGGGACCGACGCAGGAGGTGAGCGGCACGACTCGGGTGGAGCTCTCGCTTCGTGCCGACGGCCTCGCGTGCCCAACCTGTGTCAGGAACATCGAGTCCCTCGTTGACCGGCTCCCAGGCGTCGACCGCGTGCAGGCCAACGTCGGTGCCCAGCGCGTGACCGTCGACTTCGACACTTCCCAGGTCGGCGTCGATCAGCTGCGACGCTCGATCGGAGGGGCAGGCTATCGGGTCGAGGAACGGCGGGAGCCAGGCTCGGCGGAGACCGAGGACGAGGAGGCGATCGCGCGACGCGCCGAGATCCGCGACCTCTCGCGCCGCATCGCCATCGGGGCGATCCTGACGACCCCCGTGCTCGTCGCCGTCATGGCCACGAACTTCTTCGACGCCACCTGGGTGCCGAGCTGGCTGATGGAACCCTGGGTCCAGCTGGCGTTGATCGCACCGGTCATGTTCTACACGGGCTGGCCGATCCACCGGACCGGCTGGCTGATCCTCAGCCACCGCTCCGCCGACATGAACTCGCTCATCACCCTCGGCACGAGCGCGGCGTTCGGCTACAGCGTCTTCGTCACCGTCGCTCCGGGCGCGGTGCCGTCCGAACTCCGGGACGTCTACTACGAGGCCGTCGGCGTGATCCTCACGCTGATCCTGCTCGGCAGGCTGCTCGAGGCGCGTGCCAAGGCGGGGACCGGCGAGGCGATCCGCAAGCTCATCGGGCTGCAGGCGAAGACCGCCCGCGTCCTTCGCGCCGGGGAGGAGCGCGAGATTCCGATCGAGGACGTCGCGGTCGGCGACGTCCTCGCCGTCCGCCCGGGCGAGAAGATCCCGGTCGACGGAGACGTGATCGACGGCCGCTCGGCGGTCGACGAGTCGATGGTCACCGGCGAGCCGATCCCCGTCTCGAAGGAGCCGGGCGACGAGGTGATCGGCGCCACGATCAACCGGACCGGCGCGTTCCGGTTCCGTGCCACCAAGATCGGCCGCGACACGATGCTGGCGCAGATCATCGGCCTCGTGGAGCAGGCGCAGGCCTCGAAGGCACCGATCCAGCGCCTCGCCGACCTCGTCGCGAGCTACTTCGTCCCGGCCGCCGTCTTCATCGCGATCGGCACCTTCGTGATCTGGTTCGACTTCGGGCCGGCGCCCGCGTTCACCTTCGGGCTCGTGAGCGCCGTGTCGGTGTTGATCATCGCGTGTCCCTGCGCGCTCGGCCTCGCGACGCCCTTGTCGATCATGGTGGGGACCGGCAAGGGCGCCGAGAACGGCGTCTTGATCCGCTCGGCCGAGGCGCTCGAGACCGCGCACAAGCTGAACACGATCGTCCTGGACAAGACGGGGACGATCACGAAGGGGGCGCCCGCTCTGACCGACGTCGTCCCCGCCGACGGTTTCGACGATCAGACCCTGCTCCGCTTGGTGGCGACGGCGGAGCGCTCGTCGGAGCATCCGCTCGCCTCGGCCATCCTGGGGGGAGCCGAAGCGAGGGGGATCACCCTCGGCGAGGCGAGCGCGTTCGATTCCGTCACGGGGCACGGGGTCCGCGCGACCGTCGACGGACACGAAGTGCTCGTCGGCCGGAAGGAGCTGCTCGCCGACGCCGGCGTCGACCCCTCGTCCCTGGAGGAGATCGCCGGGCGTCTCGCATCCGAGGGGAAGACCGCGATCTACGCGGCCGCCGACGGGCGCCCCGCCGGGGTCGTCGCGGTCGCCGACACGATCAAGGAGGATTCGCCCTCCGCCGTGGGTGCCCTCCGCGACCTCGGGCTCGAGGTGGTCATGATCACCGGCGACAACGAACGCACCGCCGAGGCCGTCGCGCGACAGGTCGGCATCGAGCGCGTCCTGGCGGAAGTGCTTCCGCAGGACAAGGCGCTGGAGGTGCGCCGGCTGCAGGAGGAGGGGAGGCTCGTCGCGATGGTGGGCGACGGGATCAACGATGCTCCGGCGCTCGCGCAGTCCGATGTCGGGGTCGCGATCGGGACCGGAACGGACGTCGCGATCGAAGCCGCGGACATCACGCTGATCTCCGGGGACCTGCGAGGGGTGGTCTCGGCGTTCGCGCTCAGCCGTGCCACGATGCGGAACATCCGGCAGAACCTGTTCTTCGCGTTCATCTACAACTCGATGGGCATCCCGATCGCTGCAGGGATCCTCTATCCGTTCTTCGGGATCACGCTCAACCCGATGATTGCCGCGGCGGCGATGGCCGCGAGCTCACTCTCGGTCGTGACGAACGCGAACCGGCTCCGCGGCTTCACGGCGCCCATTGTCGCGGGCGGCGGCCGACGACCGGCGAGGGGACCCGTGCGCGTGGAGGTGGGCGAACGCAAGCCGAACAAGGAGGAGGAGACCATGGCAACGGTGAAGGACCCGGTCTGTGGCATGGACGTCGATCCAGCGACCGCCGCCGCGAGCGCGGAGTACGAGGGAACGACGTACCGCTTCTGCTCGATGAGCTGCCACGATCAGTTCGTGGCCGAACCCGAGAGGTTCGCGGCCTGATCGGAAGAGGTCCGGCCGGCGCCCAGCAGTGGGCTGGATCGCGGGGCCTCGCGGCCGGGGGATCAGTCCTTCGGGCTGATCACCCAAGTCGATGTGGGAGTGAACGATATGGGATCGAGAGATCCGCAAACGTCCGGCCATCACTCGGGCGACCACGCCGTCCCGGCGCGCGAGCCTGCGAGCGCTGAGAAGGTCACCTCGGCGGTGCTCCACGTCGGGGGCATGTATCGCGGGAGCGAGAAGGCCGTCGTCGAAAAGGCCCTGGGGCGCCGCCTCGGAGTTATCAGCGTGGACGCCAACCCGGTCGGACAGACGGCGAACATGACGTTCGATACCGCGAAGACGTCCATCGCGGAGCTCCGCCGGTGGGTCGAGGACTGCGGCTACCACTGCGCCGGGCAGTCGGTGCCCGAGCACATCTGCGACCCGCTGATGGAACCCGATCCCGCCAACGCGATGCTTGACGGCGAAATGGCGGTCGCCGAGCCGTCCGCGGCGGCCATGGAGCAGATGGGTCACGCGGAACCCAAAGTGTCGGCCGTCGCCCCAGCGGTGGGGCACGAGGGGCATGCGATGGCCCCTGAGCAGGCGATGCCCTCGCCGCACGAGATGATGGGCCACGGCGGCCACGCCGGCATGTCGATGGACGTGATGGTTCGCGACATGCGGAACCGGTTCCTCGTGGCTGCACTGTTCTCGATCCCGATCCTGATGTGGTCGCCGATCGGTCGAGACGTGCTCAACTTCCACGTCGCCGCGCCGTTCGGGCTCCGCGACGACGTCTGGCTCCTGCTGCTGAGCCTTCCGGTGATCTTCTACTCCGGGTGGATCTTCTTCGACGGGGCCGCTCGGGCGCTCCGCGCTCGAACCCTGGACATGATGGTCCTGGTCGCCGTGGCGATCGGCTCCGGATGGCTCTACTCGCTCGTGGTCACGCTCACCGGCGGCGGAGACACGTTCTACGAGGCGGTGAGCGTGCTCGCCACCTTCGTCCTTCTAGGCCACTGGTTCGAGATGCGGGCGCGCGGCGGGGCGAACGATGCCATCCGGACGCTCCTCGACCTCGCACCCCCCAAGGCGACCCTGATCCGTGGTGGCGAGGCTGTGGAGATCCCCACCGCCGAGATCGTGGTTGGCGACCTGATGCTGGTGCGTCCCGGCGACAAGATCGGCACCGACGGGGTGGTCGAGGAAGGCCAGAGCGAGGTCGACGAATCGGTCGTCACGGGCGAGAGCCTCCCGGTGTCGAAATCACGGGGTTCCGAGGTCATCGGTGCGACGATCAACAAGAACGGAACGCTTCGGGTCCGAGCCACAAGAGTTGGCGCCGATACGGCCCTGGCCCAGATCGTCAAGCTCGTCCAGGAAGCACAGAACTCGAAGGCCCCTGGCCAGCGTCTCGCAGACCGTGCCGCCTTCTGGCTCGTCCTCGTCGCTCTGATCGGCGGCACGGCCACGCTTGTGGTCTGGCTCGCGGTAGGCCAGCCTTTCAGCACCGCCATCC
This sequence comes from Actinomycetota bacterium, assembly GCA_050692375.1. Classification (GTDB taxonomy): domain Bacteria; phylum Actinomycetota; class UBA4738; order UBA4738; family HRBIN12; genus JBBQVZ01. The sequence goes on along the minus strand of JBOGVK010000157.1, from coordinate 9,205 downwards.
TGTACGCGATCACCGTCGTCGTGATCACGTGTCCCGACGCACTCGGTCTGGCCACGCCGACGGCGATCATGGTTGGGACCGGCTTGGGCGCCAAGCGCGGGATCCTGTTCAAGAACGCCGTCGCCTTGGAGACGTCGGCCCGGATCCACGCGGTTGTGATGGACAAGACCGGCACCCTCACCAAAGGGGAGCCGGAGGTGACGGAGTTCGTCGCCGATGGGCTCCCAGAGTCCGAGGTCCTGTCGCTCGTTGGAGCGGTGGAGCGCGAGTCCGAGCATCCTCTGGCAGAGGCGGTCGTCCGATACGCCGAGGGCCGAGGTGTCACCGTGGGGCAAGCCGAGAGCTTCGAGAACGTGCCCGGCCACGGCGCGCTGGCGAAGGTTGGCGGTCGCCTCGTGGCCGTGGGCAACGCTCGGCTCATGGAGCGAGAGGGGATCGATCTGGGTCCGCTCGAAGCCAGGCGAGAGCAGATGGCCTCCGGGGGCCAGACCGCGGTGATCGCGGCCGTGGACGGCCGGGCGGTCGCGCTGATCGGCATTGCCGATGCCGTTCGCCAGACGTCGGCGGCCGCCGTCTCGGCCCTTCGGGAGGCCGGCGTCGAGGTCGTCATGCTGACCGGAGACAACGAGGCCACGGCACACCGGATCGCCGAGCAGCTCGGGGTGCAGACCGTGATCGCTGAGGTGCTCCCCGGCGACAAGGCGAACAAGATCGCCGAGCTCCAGCGGGCAGGGAAGAAGGTCGCGATGGTCGGCGACGGCGTGAACGACGCGCCGGCGCTGGCGCAGGCCGATCTCGGGATGGCCATCGGGGCTGGCACCGACGTGGCGATCGAGACCGCCGACGTGGTGCTGATGCGCTCGGATCCGCTCGACGTGCCGACCGCCTTGGCGATCGGACGCGGAACGCTCCAGAAGATGCGCCAGAACCTGGGGTGGGCGATCGGCTACAACGCGGTGGCGATCCCGATCGCTGCGGGCGTCTTCGAGCCGGCGTTCGGTCTCGTGCTCCGGCCAGAGATCGCGGCGCTGTCGATGTCGGGCTCGAGCCTCCTCGTGGCGGTGAACGCGCTTCTGCTCAAGAGGCTCCGCCTCCCCGGCACCGCGAGCGAAGGCTCCGAGGAGGCGTCCGATGGCTGAGCTCTCCGATGAGGAGGTGCGCCTCCTCGACAGTTCCTGCGAATCCGCTTGTAGTCCGACGGGTTCGAACCCGTGTCTCCACCTTGAGAGTGTTCTCGGGGCCGGTTTCGCCACCTGCGACGATGCTGGAATCCGCTGCCTGACCTGCGGATTCGATGCTCCAGCTGATCCTGTCGTTTCTTGACGTCTCCCGGTCGTTCGCGGGACGAATGCGGGACGAAGCAGGGCTCCGCTCCGAGATGCCCGACGCGGTTCGTACCAGCGAGGTCGACCGGCCGGTTCCGAAGGGCGGCGATCCGCGCCGCCGTCAGGGCGGCGCCCGGGCGACCGGGATCCCCGATCGTGCGAGCGCTATGCGACTTCGAGAAGGTCGCGAGGGAAGGAGACATCGGTGAACGCACGAACCCCCTGCAAGTCGGGCGCTGCCTCCGGTCCCGGGACGCTGAACAGCACGCCCCGGACGTTGTCCCCCGAGGCGTCGGCTCCGGCCGCGATCGCAGCCCGGAGGGCCTTCAGCATGGTGGCCTTATCGCGGTCCATGTTCGGGCGGCGCTCCTCGTCGGTCACAGCGACGTAGGCGGTCACGATGAGATCCTCGCCGCTTGGGAGCGTCTTCCGATACAGGCACTCCGTGCCCATCGAGCGCATCCCCGGCCAAGTCGCAGGGTTCGTCGGCGGGCGGGCCAGCCAGAGATCGATCTCGACCTGGTGATCGGTGGGCGGCACGGGAAGCCAGGTGGCGGGCTTCTTCAACGTGTCCGGACCGGCGGGCTGCATCAGTTCGGTGGACGGGACGCAGATCACGAACGCGCGTGTAAAGCCGGGGAACACCTCGGGTGGCCGGTCCCACTTGAACTTGGCCCGGTCCTCGTCAGGGCCGATCAGCGGCTTGGGGCCGAACTGGTGCTTCGCAGTGAAGGCGTACCGCCACCTGCCCGACTCGTGGAGGGACACGCGGACCTCGCCCGCGATCGGCCGCGCGCCCAGGTACACGTCGCTCGTTCGGCGCGCCGTCCACACCCGCCACAGAACCGAGCGGGGGCCGCCCGTCTCATCTCCCACGATCACCCGCAGCCCGTCGTCCACGGCAGCAGGGTAGCGGTAGCCTCCGACGATGCGGTCGAAGTCGTGGACGCGCCCGCGGAGCGGATGGGTCCAGCGCAATGCACGCGAGCTGTGCGAGCCTACCTTGGGGGAGAAGGAGGAGAACTCCCATGAAGGAGATGAGAACACTCGAAGGACTCGAAGAAGGGCTCGGGGTTAGCTTTCACGACCAGCAGTTGTTACGGGATGCGACTACGCACGACTCCGCCGTCCAGGAGAGGCTCGCCAAGGATTCCTACGAGCGACTTGAGTTCCTGGGCGATGCGATCCTGGGGCAGGCGATTGCCGAGTTGACGTACCACGAGTTTCCGACCCTCGCGGAAGACAGGCTGTCCAAAATTCGGGCGGCGGTCGTCAACAACGAGAACCTCGCCACGGTCGCTCGGGATGAACTACGTCTGGGCGCGTACCTGCTATTGGGCAAGGGCGAGAAGGATCACGGTGGCCCAGACAAGACGAGCATCCTGGCCGGTTCCTTTGAGGCCGTGCTGGGAGCCATCCATCTTGACCAAGGGGCCGAGACCGTCCGCGCGATGGTCAGCCGTTGGTTCGGCGAGCGGCTTCGTGAGTACGCCGAGGGCCGGCTCAGCGACGACTACAAAGGCCGATTGCAGGAATTCCTCGCGCGCGTGTCTCCGAAGCTCCGTCCTGTGTACACGATCGACGAATCCGGCGGCGCGGACCACCGCAAGGAGTTCTTGGCGCAGGTCGCCATCGACGGGCGCGTTCATGGCACGGGCAGGGGCACCTCGAAGAAGGCCGCCCAGCAGAAGGCCGCGCGTCAAGCGCTCGAACAGATCGAGGAGGAAGTCTGGGGCCCGGAGTCCGATCCGTCTTCTTCGAACACCTGACGAGGTGTCGGAGTGCCGAAAGACTATGGACCGGTCGGGAACTGGTGTAGGAGCTTCAACGCTTCGTTGCGGATCAGTCCAGTACTCCTAACCCGAAGTTCCCTAGCTGCCTCCCACGCCACTCCGAATGCGGGACGAACGCCGGGTAGTCATCGGTTGCTGGTCGGGCCTGCTCCTCGAATCGGTCGACGAACTTACGAGCGGCGAGCAGGGGTGGCGACCGGAGAATCTCCACGATCTCGGTCAGGAGGACCGCGCCTAACCGCGACACCTATGCTTCCCCAATGAGCAGCTCCGAGCTGACTGCCAAGCGGTTCGAGAGTTTCCTCTTCTCGTTCGGCGTTGTGACCCTCTTGCGTGATCGGGCTTGGGCCTCCGCAGCATTCATCGAGTACATCCTTTTGTCCTTCTCTCAGATCGATGCCAGCCTCCGGATGGGGCTCGTGCTGAAGGGGCAGCTGGACCGACAAGACAACGTGATAGACGGCCGCGTGATCACGAACAATATCGGTGAGCGGAAGATCTTCGAGCGAGCCCAGGCGATCGGGGTGATCGATGAGGCCATGGCACTCGAGCTTCACCGACTGTATGACTTCCGCAACGCAGTGGTGCATCGCATGATGATCACCGACATCGACTACGAGGCCGCCAAGCGCCTTGCCTCTCAGCTGGAACCGGTGATAGCTCAGCTCACGGACGTCCTACGGAACCTGGAGGACGAGCAGATGGCTAGGGGCGTTGGGATGACCCAGCGAGGACACGCCGAGGTAAGCGATGATGGTCGGCTTCAGGACAAACTTGCGGAGTACATCGCGGCGAAGCTGGGCGATTCCTTGGAGAACCTCGACCGAGTTCGTCCGCACAAGTGGCCTGACGTTGAGGACATCGTCGACTTCGCTGTGCGGAAGGGCCTGATAGAGGGCCCTCCAGGCTCGGGCGAGTGAAGTGGCCCGCCAGCGCGGGCGGCGCCTCCAAGATCGTCGTGTGCGCCTGCGGTTCCCCGTACAGCTGAACCTCTGCGTCGACCACGTGGGCGTGGCTGGCCTCCACGCGATTGAGGAAGTCGAGGCCCGACCTCGCAAAGCGGAACCGGGCCCCCCGGAACGGTAGGCTTACCTCCCATGTCGTAGGCGCGTGGAAGAGTGGCCGAAGGACGAAGGAGCTTCCCCTATGACTGACGACGAGAGCGGAGTCGTTCTCGAGGTCAAGCTCGAAGGACCGCACGCCCATCTTGGCGAGGTCCCACTGAGCGACGTGGCCAACCTCATGATCGGGATCCAGGATGCGGCAGCGGCCGGCGCCGCGAAGGTCGTGGGCAAGCGCCTGACCACGGGCCGTCGCGGCAAGCTCGTGGAAAACGCCGCGCGGATCCGACTCGTCCGACTCATGGAGGCCAGTGTTGGCGTCCTGGTGCGCCCCCCATCGCTCGAGGAGGAGGCGTCTGACCTCGACGAGACGACCGAGGCGTTGACCACCGACACCGGCGTCCAGATCGACCATGGTCAGTCGCTGGGGTACCGAGCACTCAGCGAAGTGACAAAGGCGGTCCGCTCCCGCAAGCCCGACCCGGCGATCGCTCGGGCGCTCCTGCAGATGTCCAAGAACGTGGGCGTCGGCGTGCGCCATGACGCCATCGCGTTCATCGAGGATCCGGACACGCCGAACCAGCGGGTCACTCGCATCGATGCCTCGAATCGCGATCGACTCCGCGGCTACCTGTCGTCGTCGGCGGTCGAGGAGGCAGACGAGGTAATCAGCGGCGTGGTCTTCGAGGCCGACTTCGAGGCGAACACCGCACGTCTGCGCGATCCGACCAACCAAGCCGTCGACTTCGAGTTTCCAGAGGAACTCGCGGAGCGGGTGAAGGAGGCTCTCCGCGAGCGGGCCGAGCTCGACGCCCACGTGACGCTCGACCCGGAGACGCAGACCGCGCGACGAGTTGAAGTGCGCCAGGTCTTCCGCGGCCGGCAGATGGAACTCGAGCAGATCAGTGAGAGTTTCCGGCGCAGCGCCGACGTCATGACGCTTGTGACCGAGCAAGGGATCCAACCCATCGAGGACCCGTCCTCGCTCAAACTCGACCTCGACGACGACGAGACCGACGGGTTCCTCGAGGCGCTGGGTCTTGAAGCCTGAGGACGTTCGCCGCGGCCCGGTCCTCGTCGATACGGACGTCTTCTCGTACGTCCACACTCAGCGCGGGCCATGGGAGGCCTTCGTGCCGTTCATCGAACACCGGACCGTTGCGGCGTCGTTCATCACGGTGGCGGAACTATGGCTTGGCGCCCGGAAGCGCGACTGGGGCGACAAGAAATGCAAGGACCTCGAGGTCGCGCTTGGCGTCTATCTGCAACTGGCGCCTGACACGCGGGTCGCGATGCTCTACGCGGACCTCGCGAAGGCCTGCATGGGACAACTGGGCGGCAACAGGGAGGAACACGACCTGTGGATTGCCGCGACGGCGATCGTCTTCGAGCTGCCGTTGGTGACGAACAACCTGACTGACTACCAGCAGATCCACCGCGCCGGCTTCGCCGATCTCGTGCTGGTACACCCGGACATCTGATGCCCGTCGCAATCATCGCTGTCCTGATCACGGCGGTCGCCGGCTTGATCGGACTCCTCGTGCGGGAGGCCCTACGACGCCGGGCCGACACCGAGGCCCATGCTCGCAAGTGGGAAGAGACAGCCGCCCGGGGGCTCGCCGGTGCCAGGTCGGTGCTCGAGGACACGAACCCCTTGCGCCTGGTAGTCGGCTTTTCGGCGACCGAGACGCCGGCATGGGTGCAGCGAAAGATCGAGGAGGCTGAGGGAACGCGCGGCGAGCTGGGCGCGGTCGTCGCCGGTCACCCATACGAGTCGACGCGGAACGCGGCTTCGGATCTCGCGAAGGCGCTATCGCAGTCGTTGGCGGCAACGGCCATCTACGTGCGTTCCATAGCAGATGGTCATGACTCGCAGACCAGGGAGCAACGGGCGGAGGAACGCCACCTGGCAGCGGTCCAGGCCGCCGACCGCATGGCGACCCAACTGAACCACTGAAGCGTCGGGGCAGCGGAACTCTCAGCGGGTTCAGTCGATGAGTTCGATGATGCTGGTCAGTACCTCACCTGGCTCCCGGCGCTCTTTGGCGCGATTGCCTCCGCGAGCGCGTCGCCGCACTCGGACTCGATCGCGCCGGAGCCGCCAACCTTGAACGGGGCCCGTGGAGGTCGTACTCGGCCTCAAGGGAGGGGCGCTCGGACGTCAGGTTCTCCTGACTAATTGCCTCGAGCGCGATCCTCCTCGGCCCACGCTCGCCGGTCGGTCTCGAACAGCATGACGTCGACCGCGGATTCCAGGATCTGGAGATCATCATCCAGCTGCCTGTACTGCTCGAGGAGGTGTGCTTCCGGAGTCCGCGAGCTGCGCAACCGCTCACCTTTGCTGCGGATCGAGACGTGAGATTGGAGGTCCACCTTGGCCTTGACTTCCCGTTCCGGTCCGAAGAGATGCACCCACTGCTGATGCTCCAGATCGCGCATGGCCTTGAGGGTGGTCTCATCGAACGTCCCGGCTGTCTTGGCGTGCTCCTCGAGGTTGCGGTGCTCCTCCTGAAGCCGGAGCATCTCCTCGTCGCCCCGATTGGCGGCCCAGTCCTGGACCTGGACGAGAAAATCCTCGAGCTCGATGAAAGCGTCTCGGCGGAGCATGTTGATGTCCTCATCGATGATGTCGCAGCGGTAGGCGATATCGTCTGCGAGCTCAGTTCGCAGAACAGAGCCCTCGACTGTTAGCGGATCGCAGATTCGCGCGATGATGGCGTCGGCGGCTGCTCGCGCATCGAAGTAGTTGTCGCTGCGACCTTGCCATCCCAGCTGAGCGATCTCCTGCATGAACGCGGGTGAAGAGCGCTCGGCCCAGCCCGAGCGATGCGAGCGCACGAACGCTCGACCCACCGCCTGGGCGTACAACCGTCCCACCGGGTGGACCAGCGTGGGGTTGTGCCGATCCTGGTGATAGATCGGGTTGCGGTAGTGATGGCCAACTCGGAAGACGACCGTGTCGTGGGCGTCGAGGATGCGCTCGGGGAAGTAGACGGGCATAACGCTCTCGAGCTTCTCGGCAGCGAGCTCGACCCGCTTGTTGAACGAGCGATGAGCCTCGCGCCGCTCCTTTGCTGGGAACTCGCGGTGCTTGACCCAGGTAGGCTCGTCACTGGCGAGAAAGATCTTCTGCAGGTGGTGGAAGATCAGGCCCTCGGCCAGGTTGTCGAGGGCAACCAAGGCCATCCGCTGGCGGGCGACGCGGCCACTCTCCAGGAGGAGGATGGCCTGCTCGAGTTGCTCGACGAACAGCAGGAAGCGTTCCGCGACACTTCCCGTCGCGCGACCGAGGCCAGGGAAATCAAAGCTCACCTAGCCAGAATAGATCGGGGCACCGGCCTCTCGATTGCCAGGTGACCGACCGATCTTCCCAGTCATACGTCAGGCTTGGAGACGGTCCTACGCGGATCCGGACGTGAACCGGCCAATCCTTCAGCAGAACCAAGGTTTGCAGAGTCCAATTGTGAAATGCGCTACGTGAGCGCCTCAGCGGCCGTCGCCCTGGAGAGGTCCTGGAGGAACGTACTGACTACTCTCGAATCCAGGGCTCGAGTCAATGGCCTCCGGCCCAGGAGCCAGTTAGCGACACTCTGCCCGTCAATAAAGCAGACGCCCGACACCTCCGTCGCACCCTGAGGGAAGGGCATCCAAAGCACCACGACCGGTTGAACCCAGACGCGCACGCCGGTAGCGGACTCGATTCGCTCGCTGAGTTCGGCGCTGGCCGCGCGCATCCGCGGTACAAGGCCCCGACAGGTCCAACCGTCCTCGCGGTCTTCCAACCAGCGCACCCTGAGTTCCTGGCCTTCAATCGAGGCTTCCCCCGAGTAGTTCTTCGAATCGAGGAGGAACAGCCCGGCAGGTCCGAGGACGACGTGATCGACGTTCGTCCCGCTCTTCCCCGGCAGGTCGTGCCAGATCCTCCATTCGGGAGCGGCGAGATTCCTAAGCGCCCGTGCCGTTCGGCGTTCTCCCTCTTGTCCGATGCGCCACTTCTCGACGTGCCAAGGCGGAGAGTCCCGAAGCGCCATGTACAGAGACATCGTGGCTCCAGCGAGAATCCCCAGCCAGAACTTGGCCTGCCCGGCAACGATCGCGCCCGCCACTGAGAGGGCGACGACGAGGCCGCAGGCGCCCCAGAAGACCGGTCGCAGCACTCGGCGCCGCCAGGACTTCGCGAGCCCCTTGAACCGTTGACCGGCGGATCCACCTGCGGCGCGTTGGTTTCTGCTGGCTGTGATCATCGCGAATTCCGCATCGGCAACCCACAACGCCGCCTGTAGACGGGTGTCACCGCCTCCATGTGGGCTCTCCGATTTCTCCTCGCCGCTCCTAGCCACGCTTCATGCGGGTGCCTCGCCTTTGTACGGGTGGAAGGTGACCCGCAGGGACCGCGCCGTCGCAAGCGGACGGGCCGGCGGGCCGCCAACCGGTCTTCGGACCGAGGCATCGCAAGCGAGCCGATGGTTGGCGATGGATCTGCCGCCAAGGCGAGGGAGCAGCCGAGACCGGGACCGAGCCACGAGCGGACGGCACGAGGCGTAACCGCACCCGGGCACCTCAGAGGAGGCGCGCTCGGGATCGCAGGGAGACCGCCCGAGCGCCGGAGACGCGAGCGGTGAGGGCCTGGACGAAGCGGCGGATCTCGCCATAGCGGGGGAGCAGGAAGCCCGCCAGAGCGTCGAGCGCGCGAAGCCGAGGACCTGGAGACGGGTCGGCGTCCGCAAGCCGTACCGACGCCGACGAAGCGGAGCCAGCAGGGCCGCCTCCGGTCGGAGGGGCACGTCCCCCGACGACGATGAGGAGGTGAAACCGCCCGAGCCGGGCGCATAGCAACACGATCGCCGGCCGCTTGACCGGTGCTTCGCCGTGCCCTCTTTCCGACCGCGCGCAATCCGCGTGCATCCGCTCCACACCCTCGACTGGAAGGAGCCGCTAATGACGCACGCGCGTCTTCCGGCCGCCCCTCTCCGGCGGGTGCTCCTGCGGCTCCGAGACAACGAGAGCCTGTCCTGGGAGGAGCTCG
>JBOGVK010000156.1:0-17818 GCA_050692375.1 Actinomycetota bacterium | reverse complement strand
GGTGACGATCTCTACCTCGAGCTCGTAACCCCCGTGATAGCCGGAACCATAGAAGGAGGTCAAACCTCCATCCACTCCAGGTAGGAACCCGCGAGCCGGACCGTATCCTCGGCGACGGCCACCCTTTGTGAATGGGTGAGGGTGAACGCCCCAGCGTTCGAGCCGTTCACCACCAGTCCGTCAAGCTCGAAGAGTGCCTGTCCCGCGAGGTGCGAGGACTGGATCCCACCGAGATTGATCCCGACGGCGTCTTGCGCGTTGTAGGTATAGAACTGCGGCGTGATCGCCACGCGAACGGCATTCACCAGCGCCGAGCCGCCCTTGCTGGAGAGGCGCGCCTTGGTCGGTGAGGTGGGCAGCGTGAACCCGACCTTCAGATTCGAGCCGACGATCCCGGTTCCGTCGAAGTAGTCGTAGTCGGCATGGAGCCGGACGCGGTAGGTCTTGTTCGCACCCATAGCGAACGTCAGCTCGGGATCGGCCGCCAGGGTGGCGGAGTTGTTCACGGCTGCCGGCGAAGCGGCAGAGACGAAGCTCCACGCCTGCGGCGAGAGAGGTACAGGGACCGGCACGCGCTTGTCGGCGATCTGCAGGTCGGTGATCGCCGTGTCGCCCGCAGGCACGGCGATGAAGGCCGCCACGGCCGAGTCGGCTGGGATCGGTGCTGGGGTGGGCGTCTCGGCAGCGGTGCCGGAGGCGATGCTCACCGCGCCGTCCGAGTCGACGACGACCATGTCGATACGATCGAGATCGGGATCCGAGTCCGACAACGGCAGGGATGTGACGGCATCGATCTCGACCACGGCGTAGTTCACGCTCGCGATCCCGGCGGAGATCTGCACGGCCATCGAAGGCGAAGCCGTCTGCGTGACGGCACACCCCGATACGAAGCCGGTGATGCCCCCGATGCCCGCACCGATGATCTCCCAGTCCTGGGAATACACACGGGCCATGATCGGGAAGGCGCCCACATCCTGAACATTCGGAACGCCGAAACCCACATGGCCTCCTAGAAGATGCTCCCGTTGGTGCGACCGATACCGACGAGCTCGTTGCGGAGCCTCTTCGCGAGTGCCTGGTCGTTGCCGACCCAGCCGTTCACCGTCACGTTGATCGTCGTACCGATCCCATGACCGAGCGGCACCACGGCCTCCGGCCCGCTCTCCCCGACGAGCGCGAGCGTGGGGCGGCGGATGATCCCACCCGAGGCGAGGTGCGGTGCCTGGATGTCTCCGAGCCCCTTGAGCACGTCGATGACGACGCCGATCTTCTCCGCGAACGTCTGCAGCCGTTCCGTGAGCCTCTCGAACTCGTGCTGGGCCTTCCGGATGGCTTGGCCGAAGAACTGATCCCCGAGTGCGACGGCGGTATCACCTGCGGCGGCGGCGATGTCGGCCGCGGCCTGGTTCAGGGTCGCGATGAGCTGCGGATCGGCGAGGAGCTGCTGCAGCTCCGGGATCGCCGCGGCACCCTGGCCGGCGAACTGGGAGAGCAGATTCTTCGACAATCCTGCGGCGGCGGCTTGCTTGAGGAGGGCCGCGAGCTGCTGCGCCTGGGCGACCTGATCCGCGATCGTCTGCGAGATCAGCGCCCCTGTCACCGGGATCGGGTTGCCGTTCTCATCCGTCTGTCCGAACAGCGAGCCGATGGAGCCAGCGAGGTCCTTCAGATCCGCGAACCCCGCGACGATCCCCCGCTTGAAGTCGCGGAAGTGCGCGGCGAGCTTGTCGAGGTTGCGCTTCGCCAGGTCCACGGCGTGAGACAGGTCGAGGGCGTGGGCTATCTCATCCCCAAGGTTCGCGAGATGCTGGCGGCTCTTGTCGACGGCGTCGGTCAGGCCCTTGCCGAGCGCGGTCTGGATCTGCGTCTTGACCGTCGCCACCGCGTCCCGCAGGGTCTTGAGGATCTGCTCGGCGGCCTTCGTCAAGGCCCGACCCTGGTGACTCAGGCCGAGGATGATCCCGTCGAGCAACTGCTCACCTATCCTCTGTCCTTCCTTGGACGGCGAAGCGATCCCGAGGGAGCTCCGAAGCGCTTCGAGCATCTGGTGACCGAGTTCTGCGGATGCCCGAGCCGCGGCGGCCGAACCCGCGAGCACGCCGGCGGTCGCGCCCTCGGCGAGCGCCTGGCCGGCTTCGGTGCCGCCCTTACGGCTCGCCGTCGTGAGCTGGTGGAAGTTCCGATCGTTCAGCTTCTGGAGTTTCAGAGCGTCTGATGCGACCTGCGAGCGGACCTTCTCGCCCGCCTGGGCGAAAGCATCTCTCTGATCGGCGGGCAGGGACGCGATGGCTTCCTTCGCGTTCTGCGATAGCGATCGGTCCGCGAAGATCGCAACGAGGTCCCGATGTTCCCGACGTGCGATAGCGACCGCTGCATCGGCTTGGCGCTTGAGTGCCGCCGGCGTGACCTTGAATGCGTCCGTGATCTTGGAGAACTCGCCGATCGATACCTGAACGCTCTCGATGACCGAAGCCTTGAAGTCCTGAAGAGCTTTATTCGTGAGCCCCGCGAAGTTGCGGACCTGCCTGCCCGCCCCCGTTACATGCGTCGTTAGCTTCGCGACGAGGCCGTCGATGTTCTGCAGCGGGCCACCATTCTCCTTCGCCGCCGCGGTGACTTGAGCCAACGCATCTGCGAAGGACATCCCCGAGATCTGCGCGAGCTTCTGAGCCTGGGCGAGCTGCACGATCCGATCCACTGCGGGCGTGAGTGTCTGCTCGAATATCCCGCCGGCATTCTGGATCGCAAGCGCGATCGCCCCGACCGCGAGCGCCACCGCCGCTATCTCCGGCGCTGCCAGCGCTGCGGCCGCCTCCACGTTCAGTAACGCCCCGGCGAACGACGCCAACGCGGAGCCCAGCTTGAATGTTACGAACGCTGCACCGACAGCTATCAGGGCCACGTGGAACTGCTCGAGGAACCCGATGATGCCAGCACCAAGGATATGCGCGAGATCACTCAGGCGCCTCTGGAAGTCCCGCATCTGGACGGCCTGCTCGGGAGTCACGAGAGTGAACCCCTGGTCGCCGACCGCCTGCTCCGCTATCGCCCATTCCTTGAGCGCCGGCGCCACGAGCTTTCCTCGAGGGCCTAACACCTGAGCGATGAACTGGTTCTGCTTGTCCCCCGCGTTCGTATATGCCTGCGCGAGGAGTTCGATCTGGGTCGTTGGATCGGATGCTAGGAATCGCGCCGTGTCGACGCCCCATTGCTCCAGGGCGAGGCCCACACCCTTCGAGGAATCCGCGGCCGCCTTCGTCAGCTTGATGAGCGGCGTGGCTATCGCCGTGGCAGACACCCCGACGTCCTGCGCGACGGCATTGAACTGCGCCGCCGCCTGTTCAGTGATCCCGAAGGAAGCCGCGAGACCTTCCACCGTGTGCTGGTATTCGAGGGTCTTGTCGATGAGCAGGTTCAGCCCGCCCACCGCGAGAGCTCCCTGAAAGACGCTGGTCGCCGTCTTCTTGAGCGAGGCGAACGCAGGACCTAGGCGGGATGTCGTCTCTGACACTCCGGCAGCTACGGAAGCCGCGAGCTTGGATGTGTCGGCTACGACCTGAAGTTCGAGTGTTCCTGCCGACGCCATCACTCACCTCCCAAAGGCACGGCGAAGAGCCGCCGCACCTTGTCGCGCGCGCTCATCTCGGACACGCGCTTACGCGCGAGCTCCGCCTCTTCCGCCTTGCGCTCCTCCGCCAGAGACGACATGAACGCCCCCTCCGGTGGCAGCCAGCGGGCTAACCGGAGGAGGCGTCCGAGATCGGTTCCGGCTCGACGGAAGTCGAGGGCGTAGAAGCGTTGGAAGTCCGCTTCCGCGGCGCCCGCGTGCTGCGAGAGCTTCCAGCCGAGCCACCCGATTCCCCCGCTTGCAGCTCCGCATACATCTCGGAGGCCGCGTTCACGAGGGCCATCATGTGTTCCTGCGTGGGGCTGAGCCCGCAGAAGCGCTCCCAGCCTTCGGGGCCGAGCAAGCGCTGCAGCGCGTCGCCGATCGCGACGATGGCGCCGGCGCGTACAGCCTCTGATGCCGAGACCGAGTCCCGCGAGAACCGCGAGAGCTCGACGAGGAACGCCATCGGGATCTCGGCCGGCACGTCGAACGTCTCCCCGCGGAACCCCACGGTCTTGGGTTTCCCTGCGACCTTCCCAACGATCTCATCGAGATCGATGTCGAGCTTGGGCATGGCGGATACCTCCTCGGGGCGGTCGCCCCTTCAAGACAGCTCGCGGTCGCGAGCTGTCGACGTGTTACGAGGTCAGATCCTGATCGCCCACGATGCGGCCGATGTTCCCGGCGTCGGGGTCGGAGAGGAAGCTGATCGTCACGGCCAGGTTCCCGGACTGTCCGCGAGCGAACGTCTGCGTGACGTCGCCGGTGACCTGCGCCCGGTAGAACGCGAGCACGATCTGCGTGTCCCCATCCTCGACATCGATCAGCATCGCCCGCTCGTCCACGGGGTCCGACGCCAGCGGGAACTCGTAGACGAACTGGTTCCCTGTTCCGGGCGTCCATTCCCCACCGCCGAGCGCGAACGGCAGGGTGTTCTCGTTGACCTGCATGAGCTGACAGGTGAACGAACCCGAGCGCGAGTTGACGATGTTGCGGATCGGGTCCTGCGCCTGCCACGCACGGATCTCGGTGATGTCCTTGCCGAACGTCGAGGCCAAGCCGTCCTCGGAGATGTAGCCGAGGTCCTGCCAGGTCCCCGTATCGGCCATCGCGGTGATCGCGGCGTCGATGTCTTCGGGGATGTCGGTCCCCTTGTCCGCCACGTAGACGTGGCCGAACGATCCGACGATCACTTCCTCTGCGTTGAGGTTGCTTCCTGCGACCATGGTGCATCTCTCCTCCTCGGGGCGGTCGCCCCGCTGGGATCAACCGTGCCCGGTCGGGCTACGGCTTCGGGTGCGCGAACACCCTCACGCTGAACGAGTAGTGCGCGAGGGTCGGGTCCTTGATCTTCTGGATGCCGACGAACGTCTGGATACCTGTCACGACGGCGTCCCCTCGGACCCCCGGCATCTCCACGAGCGCGGCCGCCGCGGTGCGTGCGAGCGTGCGGGCGATGAGTCGGTTCGGCGCCCAAGCATCGATCTGGATGAGCGCGGCGGTGAGATGGAACTCGATCACCGGTGGTCCGCCGCTCGAGCTCACCGTCAAGTACGGGAACACAGCCTTGGGCGGAAGCTGCCCCGCCACGCGATTGCCCACGAGCGCGGCGACCTCACCCACGCTCTTGAGGTAGTCCACGCACACGGTTTCGCAATCCGGGAGCAGCCGCAGACTCATAGGGCCGCCGCCGCAGGCCGCAGGAACGGTTGCGCCTCGTCCACAGAGGTCCCGAACTCCACGAAGACCGCATAGTCGACGCCGGCAACCACCCGCGCCTCTGCCGGTCCGACAGACTCCGCCGTGATGGACTCGCGCAATGCGCCCGTGAGTACCGGGGCGAGCGTGCGGGCGGCCTCGGCGACCTTCTCCGTCCTCGAGAGCAGCTCGGCGTTCAGCACCGGATCGACCTTGACCTGGTCGGCAAGGAACGGGTTCGGGATGTACCTGAAGCTCATGCGACCACGACCCTGCGATAGGGCCACAGGTCGATCCGCTCCTGCTGCAGCAGACCAGTCGCCCCCGGAGTGCCGGCGCTCACCTGTTCCTCATCCTGGCCGACACCGCTGTTGAGGAAGATGCGCGCTGCCAGCTCGAGCGCTATCTCACGGATAGAGGACGGCACCCGTTGCGGCCCGTCGTCGGCGACATCATCCTCGCTTACCGCGTAGCCCCAGGAATACTCGATCTCGATGTTGTTCCGCCCGACCGGCCAGCATGTCCCCATCAAACGCCAGAGGATCGATTCCTTCCCAAGCGCGTAATCCGTCTCGGCAGTGAGCTCGGTAGCGCTCCCGTCCGGATCGATGGTGACGCTGATGATCTCCACGACCGGGCTCTCGAGTAGCAGCGCATCGGTTCCCGACCCGTCGAGGCGAACGGTGTCAGAGGTTAGGTTGAATGTCCGATCGCAGAAATCTCGGATCTTCTGGCAGGCCGAGTCGAGCGCGATCACCGCGAGCGGGTTCTCGGAGACATCCGTCCCCAGGATCGCCGCAAGATCATCGGTGCTCACGAACGGAACCATGTGTCTCCTATCACGCTGGGATCGGCCACTCAGTCGTGTCGGACGAGGGCCATTCCGTCCCCGGTGCTGCAAGGAACTCCGCAGCCGCCGAGGCCCCGAACTCCGCCCCGGTCTCCGCAGCCCACTCGCCCGCGTGCTCGACCGGCCACTCCACGATCTGCACATGGACGGTCATGGCTTGGGTCGGCATCGGGACCGATTGATCGAGTGTGACGAAGACGATCTCGCCGGAGGTGAGAAGCAGCAGGATCATCCGCCGCTCCCCATCGAGGCCAGCGTCCGGGCGATGGGCCGAAGCTCAGCTCCTACGATCGTCCACTGCGAGCTCGTCGCCCACGAGCCGTCGATCGTCGTCGAGAGCGAGACCTTCTTCGACTCGGTCCCGACGGCATGGTTCGGCGTGTTGTATCCGCCCTGGGCGCCAAGCACCACGAAGTTCGTGCCGGCCGTCAGCGCCTCGTTCGCACCGTGCGCGATCGCGCCGTAGGTCGGATTCTTCGGGGTCGCCGCCAGCGTCGCGGACCCGGAGGTCGCGTGCGTCGTATCCGCGGCGTCGTTCGCGACCGACTGCACGATCGGCGAGGTCCTGTGGAGCCAGAGTCCCTGATCTAGGGACCAGCCGTCGCCTCCCGTGCTCCCGCTGAAGGTGATGGTGACCGTCCCGTCCTGCACGGCCAGGCCGACGCCTTGCCAGACCTCCACCCGCAGATGCTCCGATGTCCCGGAGTCCCAGGTGTCGTTGCCTTGCTTGACGACCGTCCATGTCAGCGCGTTCGCTCCCGCCGCACCAAAGGTATCGGTGATCCCCGTGATGGTCCGCGACAGCGTCCCGACGATCGCGTTGCGTGTGTCGCAGACAGCGATCAGCAGGGGTTGGCGGTTGCGATCCGGGGAGGCGCTAGCGGTGGTCGAGGTCGAGTCGTTGGTCGTGTCGCCGCCAGTGAGCAAGTTCTTGAGGTCGGGGGCCTGCATTACAGGTAGCCCAGGACGACCTGCACATCGTTGGCGCCGGGCGCCCCCGTATCGTTGGCCGCCACACCGGTCGTAGCGGCGACGCAGAGCGCCGTGTCGAACGGGATGCCGAAGGATGAGTTGAACACGAACGCCGAACCGGGCGGGATCGGGAAGGGTCCGAGGAACGTCGCAGTGGTGCCGACCGTGGTGTTCGCCGCCGTGGCGTTGTAGAAGCGGAGGTAGCGCACGGCCGAGGCATGACCGTTGTAGGCATAGATGTTGTAGAGCTGGCCAGCGCTCGTCTTGACGTCGTCCTCGGACTCGTCGACATCGATGTCGTTCGCGACCGAGAGCCCCCCTTTGGTGTGCGGCTCTGGTGTGACGATGAGCTTGCGATCAAGCGTCATCCGTCCCGCGCCGGCGTCTCCCTCATCGACGGAGTCCGTCGCGGTCTCGTCCGCCTGGAATCCAGCCATGGAGACCTTCGAGGTTGCCGGCGTGAAGGCGGCATCGTCGACGAAGATCGTGTCGTCGATGAGCTGCACCGATGTCGTGACCGGGTCATCCGAGGCGTGGGTGACGCGCGGCGTGTTCGCCGCGACGGCCCCGGCACCGGCAGTGACCCCGGCTTGGCCGACGATGATATTCGCCTTCGCCCTGTCCGACTCGTCCCAATCATCGATCACGCCGAGCGAGGCGACCGCGGGATCATCCGATGCGAGGGTGGCCCGTTGAACCGTCGCGCTGACCGCTCCGGCCCCGGCTGCCACGCCGGCTTGGCCGACGATCGGGTTGACCTTCGCCCTATCCGACTCGTCCCAGTCGTCCATGATCTGCACGGATGTCTGGATCGCCGTGTCGATGGTTTCCAGATCGTCCACATGACCGTCGATCGTCGAGAGGGAAGACTCGATGCCATCGACGTGACCATCGATGGAACTTAGACCAGCGATGACCGTGTCTTGTTTCGCCGCGGTCGCCGCGCCCGTCGGCAGCACGGACCCGGCCACGTCCACGCGCAGACGGTTCGGCTCATCTCCGGTTCCGACATCCTGGAGGATGTCCGTGTTGCTCTGGACCTGCTGCGTAGCCTCGAACACCGACGCTAGGCTCGTCTCGGTCGCAGCATCGGGGGACAGATCGAGCTGTCCATCGGTCACGATCACCGAACCGACGACCGGTAGCGCTCCCTCGACCGGAGACGAGACACCATCCCCACCGACGTCGAGCTTGACTACCTGGAAGTGCCGCCCGCCGACATCGTCGGTCGCTACCGTCTTCCCCGATCCCGGAGTGATGTCGATGTCGTCAGCCATAGATCACCTCACGTTCCATCCTGCATCACGACCGTCCATGAGTCGACCTGGACCGTCAGCCCTTCGGAGATCGAGACGGTGTTGAGTTCGATCTCCGCCTCCGTCCCATCCAGGACCGCCACATCCGCAACGGTGTAGGCGCGGAACCATTGCGGCGTACCATCCGCCAGTCCGAGCGTCGACAATCCGCCGGTATCCGCGCTCGCCGTGCTGCCGGCCATGACGAACGCAGGATCGTTCAGGGTGATCGTCGCGAGGAGCATCCCGTTGGCTGCATCGTCTGGATCGGCCGGACCCAAGCCCGAACGCAGTTCGAGATAGCCGCCATCCAGCGCGCCGACGAGGGTCTCCAGCATCGCCTGTCGGGATGCATCCGGTAGCTTCACCCGACCCCCCTCTGCATCGCTGCGAGCGCGCGCATGACCATGTCGTCGTCGTTCGCTGACAGGACGAGGTGCTGACGCGGCATGGGACACGTCTGGACGATGCCGAAGCGTGATGGCCCTGCGGTCGTCAGGTGACGATCGGGCCGCACCGCCGTGACCTGGAGGAGCTGCACTGGAACCGGAACCGATCCGATGAGCGTGACAACGGTTCCAGTTGCGATCTCGCTCCGGAACAGCAGCAGGAGCATCGGTTACTCGAACTCTAGCTTCTCGCGCTCCGTCTCGAGCCGGACGACCCGTCGCATCTCATCGCGGATGATCGTGTGCGTTTCCTGCGGACCCACGATCCGCGAGATGAACCCATCGGCATCTCGCTCGATGTCCTGAGCGAACCCGCTGATCTCATAGCGGAACCGTCCCCGGCGGACCTCGATCTGTGGTTCGTCGAGGGGATCGGAAAGTTCCCTAATGTCCTCCACGAGCTTTTCGATCTCGCGTCGTTCATCGTCCACGTAATACCTCCAGCGTTCTGGGAACGGCAGCTCCGAGGTAGGGGAACAGAGCCGCCGTAGCCTCCCTGCGTGCCGCCATAGCTCTGTCGGGCTCCGCGATGGCCTCCCAGAGCGTGTCCGGCGTTGCATGCGGGCCGATGTCGGCGAAGTGCTGGTATCGCAATCCCGAAGAGATGCGGATGAGGGCCTGTTGCCCCGGATGATCGAGTAACACCACGCGTCGGTCGAGCGCAGCCCATTCATACAGGGTCGAGGAGTGATCACAGACATAGATCGAGGCACGCTCGAGGACCTCGTCGAAGCTCTGGACCGGTTCGACGCCGATCGATCGCCAGAAGGGTTCGAGGAGGAACCAGGCCCGAGGATGTCCGTGGCCAATCAACCAGACATGGCCCGCCAGGTCCTCGAGCGCATCCCGATAGCGGATGAGGATCTGCGAACGGCTCGCGCTCATCCAGTGGAACGAGATCGCGATCGGACCGTCGGGGCGGTATGGAACCTTGAGCATCTCATCGAGTTTCGGGGTGCCGATGATCTCCGTAGCGATGCCGTTCGCGACGTAGCGTTGCCGGAGGAACTCATTGGGCGCCAGGACGCGCGAGGCGTTCAAGGCGATGTTCTCGATGGTCCGGTCCCCGTGCCATTGCAGACCCACCCCGTGGTCCATGTAGACAGCTCCGGGATTGGCGAACAGGTCTCGCGTCGAGGCGACGAGCGTGATATCGGGTCCTTGATCGGTGAGGATCCATCCAGCAGCCCGCGCACCCAGCCCGATCGGTCGAAGGTGCTGGAGATACTGCTCCCGATCCCCGACGATCCGGAGCCTAGTAGCCGATACCGACACGGACGTCGCCGATATGGGTCACCCAGGGCGTCCCGTCCCCGATGAACGCGGCGAATCGACCCTTGGCCCACTGTCCGCGTCCAAAGGTTTGCTCCGATCCACGGACGTCCGGCCAGCCATCTTCGAGGAGCCCGCGCCGATACAAGCAGGGGTTCGTCGTCCAGAAGTTCCGATGTCGCAGGTACGAGATACCCTCGGCATCGAGTTGCTCATAGGACTCCGGCCGCTCCTGGATGATGCCTCCGGCCTTGATCTCCCGGGGCGCCCATGCCTGGCGAAGCAGCGCGACCTGCGCGAGCGTCCGGTCGTGCTCGAGCACCCGCACGAGCTCGCCGAGCTCGACATCCCGGTCGAAGGTGAAGTCCTCCTCGAGGTGGAAGATGTAGGGGGAGCCGTCACCGTTCCGCCGGCCCTCGAAGTCCCAGATCGCCCGCATCGCCCCGGTGTATCCGAGCCGGCCGGATGTCGTATTGACACCCCAGCCCGGATATGCCTGTGCGAGCCATGTCCCGAACACCGGATCCCCGCTGTCGTCCTGGATGGTCCGACGACCGATGTTGCCCCGCACCCGTTCCGCGAAGCTCGCCATGGTCCGTTCGAGGTAGTCCCGCCGGCCAGCGCTGATGACGACGACGTCGATCCGATCCCCGGCCGATGGCGGGTCGTACCGCTCCGCGGCCGTTCGCTCGTTCAGCACGTTCACGAAGACCGGCCACCCTTCCCGCAGCGCCGCGGAGTACCGATCGGCGAGCATCTTCCCCTGCTTCCACTCAGCCGTCGGCCGTGCGATCGCGAGCGAGGGTTGGTGCCAGAGGTGGTAGCACGTCCCAGGCAGCTGCACAGGAGCGCCCCGGAGCATGACCGTCGTCGCCCACGCGGCGATGTCCTCATGTCCCCATCCACGGAACCGCGTATCGAACCCGCCCATCTCCTCGAACAACATCCGGGGAACCACCCAGACCCGCGACGTGCAGACCGGACGGAATGCCGCCAATGGCTCATCCCGCCAATCCCGGTCCCGCTCCAGGAGACGGTCGACCCCAATCTGGGTCAGATCCGCGCCGCTCGTGTGCGGGACGACCAGCCGCCCGGTCTCCGCAGCGACGTCGAGCGCATCATGTACCTGCTCCGGCGATCCCTCGAAGGCATCCCCGTCGATCGCGATCAGGAAGTCCCAATCTCCGGCTAGGCGTGCTGCCTCGTTGAGACCCCAGGATCGATTGAACGGCTCAGGCCCGAGATGTTCCCCGACGGAAACCGTCCAGCCAGCGCGACTCCACCAGCGGTGGACGAACCGGAAGGCCCGCTCCCGATCCGGATCGCCCCCGCGCCATGGGACGGCGACCACTGTCCTCATGTGATCACCGCATGGAAGCAGTCCACGCCGTCGAGCGTCTCCGACATCCCGCTCACGCTTCCCCCGGCGTCCATGGCCCACCGCTCGATCTCAGCCGCGTGCAATGTGTGGATATGGCACTCGTTGGTCATCTGCTCCACCCACTCGAACAGGCGCACGACCGGTGCGACCGACACGGCGAGCTCCACCACCCGGAGAGGGTCACCGACGTGCTGTAGGGTGTTGTAGATCCAGATCTCATCGGGTCTGAGCACCGGATCGAACAACGCATCTTCAGCCGGGACCGGAACCAGGTCTATCCCAGCCTCCGCATATCGCATGAGGGTCCATGCGGGGAATCGAGCGGGGTCGATCACCTGGGCCTCGGACCAGCCCTCAGCCTTGAGTAGCATCGAGACAGGCCCTCCGCCGACGTCCCAAATCGTGCCGGCCGTGCGGATGCTGTAGTCCTCGACCCCCAGACCCATCATGCGAGCGATCTCGAACTGCTCCCGTTCGACCCAGAACGTGTTGAGGCAGCTACCCCACCAGGTGACCTCGGCTTCCTGTGCCTCGGCCCAGGTCACCGCGACATCAGCAGGAGCCCCTCCCACCCCCATTGCATCGGGTGATCGTGCGGGAACTCCCACTGCTGCCAGGACTCGAAGATCACCTCGCCCCGAGGATCCAGGGACTCGATCAGATCGGCACCCCCGACCGCGACGTCGGGGATCGGCCACTCGGGGCCGCCCGCGTCGAAGTCATCGGGCTGGGGTGGGATGAACAGAGCCAGTGCCGCTCGATGGGTCCAGGACGCGGCGAAGTTCTGTGCGATCAGGCGCCAATCCCAGTTGTGCTCGAGGACGTGGCGCATGGTGATGCAGGCGACCTCGGACCGATATGTCCGCAGGTCCACGACCTCATCGCAGAACCGCGAGCCGGTCCCATCCAACCCGCGATACTGGCCGAGCGTGTAGAACTGCCGCGCCCAAGCCGTCCCACAGCCCCAATCCTCGATCGTGTGCCGGCCGTCGAGCCATCCGGCGGCGAGCCGGTAGGTCGGGGTGTCCTCATATGCGGCCGGGTGCCGACGCTTCTCGTGCCCCCAATCCTCAAGCGGCGTGAGCGTCAATCCTTGACCCCTTCCGATACGAACGGTGGGGGTCCACCCAGGGACCCCCACCACTCAGGCGTTATCAGCTCGCGCCGATATCGCATTGGACGAACCACTCCGGGTTGTGCTTGAACGCCTTGGACCGCTTGTAGGACCGGATCGCAACCTTGTCCTCGGCGAAGAACGTGGAGTGGCTGTTGCTGAACTCGGTGACAGTTCCGCCCCGGCTGTAAAGCGTCGCGCCGGCGCGATACGCGCCCACCAACGGACGACCGGGATCGGCCGCGGTCGACAGGACGAGGCGCAGTCCGCCCCACCATGCGTCACGCGGCCCACCGACAGGTCCACCGCCGTAGTACTGATCGGATGACGCGCTCCTCAGCGTGTCGAGGAGAGCGGCATCGGTCGGGTAGATCAGGACCGCGTCCGGGACCCCGCCCGCGATATGGATCGCGTTCATGGCCGCACGGATGGCGTCGAACCCGTTGGGGCTCGAGGCATGGACCGTTGAGCCATCGACCGTGTCGGCCGCGGCATACAGCACCGCCGTTACGGCCGTCTCCTCGACCTGGTCGACCATGAGGCCGATCTGGTTCGTGATGTAGCCCGACAACGCGGGTGCGTCGGCGAACAGCTCGTCAGATGCACCACCGAATGCGGTGTTCTTCTCGAGGGTGATCGACACGTCGTCGAACTCGAACACGACGCCCTTCTTCGTCGCGCCTTCAGCCGTCGGGTTGCCGCTCGGTCCGGTCCGCGTGATGACCTTCGCCCCGCGGGTGATGTTCCCAGATGCCTGGACCTGTCCGAGCAGTTGCGCGACGCGCAGCGGGTACTGGGTCAGATCCGGTGTGAACAGACGTGGGTCCCATCCCTCCTGAACGGCCGTCTGGTTCTGGCCATCAGAGAGCAGGACCGGATCGCCGGCCGTCTTGTGCTCGATCCGGAGGTTGCCGAACTGCGGCATCCCCTCGGAGTGGTACCGATCGATGATCGCCTTGTACTCCGCCGAGTTGATCACCGCATCCCCGGGCGTCCGGGCCTTCACCTGAATCGTCGGCTCCTGCTCGGCGATCTCGGTAACTACCGAAAGCGCGTCGAGTTGCGCCTTCATCTCCTCGCGGTCCTCGATGCCCTTGATCTCGACCCGGGCTTCCTCGATCTGCTTCATGTTCGTCTGAAACTCGGTCGTCTCTGCATCAAGCAGATCCCGATGCCCAGCCTCTGCCTCCTCGAGGATGGCCTTGTTCCGATCGGTCAGAGCCTTCAGCTTGCCGAGTAGATGCTCCTTCACGGACTCGCTCATGCGACATCCCTCTCGCTCAGGAAGGCGTCGATCTCGGCCAGGCTCAGCCGCAACCGTTCCGCCTCCGTTATCGGTGCGCCCTCATCGGCCGCGGCCTCTGCCCCCAGAAGTCCATCCAGGGTCGCCTGCATCTCGGCAAGCGCATCCCGGAAGCTCTGGAGGGTTGTTGCCGTGGCAGCGGAGATACGGGCTCCCCGCTTGTTATCGATCGCCGCTTCGATGAGCCCGGACTTGAGGGCGATCGTCTGCGCCTCCGGGTTCGCTCCGATGAGCGTGGGTCCGACCTCGAACAGATCGAGGTCGGAGATCTCACGTACCCCGTCCTTTGCGATCTTCTCGCCGCCGGGCGGGACCGTGAACGCGAACGACCAGGCCGTGATCAGGCCCTTCTTCATCAGGTCGAAGACGGCCGCGGCGCGGGGCCGGGTGTCAATCTCGAACCGGCCTGCGACCGTGACGCCTTTTGAGTTGATCCGGACATCGTTCGGGTCGACCCCGCCCATGAATGACTCGGGGTCCTCGTGCATGTGGCTCCAGATCAACGGGATCTTCGCGCCTTTCGCCCGCCAGTCGGCCAGCGTCCGATCGAACGCCT
Source organism: Actinomycetota bacterium (assembly GCA_050692375.1). GTDB lineage: Bacteria > Actinomycetota > UBA4738 > UBA4738 > HRBIN12 > JBBQVZ01. Next base: position 3,318 of record JBOGVK010000156.1, on the reverse strand, counting down.
TGGGCATGACGCGGTCACCGTTCAGATCCTCGTTGCCGAACGCCGAGACACGGGCGGCGAACATGCCGGAGTGCTCCGGGTCCCCCGCCGCTTTGAACTCGGCGATCTGAAATGCCGCCGTGCTTCGTTCGATCATGGGTTGTTACCTCCCGAGGCGATCGGCACGACGTTGTCGCTGCCGCGAACCGCCGGCATGGGTGCCTCGCCTGGTGCTTGAGCGTCCCCGTACAGCACGTTGGATGGCTTGACGGGGATGTCGAACTCGGGATCATCGATCCGCGGCCGGTTCTGTAGCGCGCGGGCTTCATTCACAGAAAGGATCGGGACGCCTACAGCATTGCGGAGCGCCACGACCTGCTCCTCGAATGAACCTCGGAGCTTCGACTCGACGTTGAACTCGACATAGGTATCTGGATCGACCCCGAGCCACGGCAAAACATATGCCTCGAGCTCTTCCTCGATCAGCGAGAACCAGGGGCCCAGCGTGTCGACGTAGAGCTGCTTGTGGAACTCGGATTGGGATGCATAGGTGGCGCTGTCGGTCAGCGACAAGACGGCGAGCGGCACGTTCAGAGCGCGTGCCACCGTCTCCAGGGTCAGCGTGCGGCCCTCGATGAACTGTGACTCCCGCGGATCCCATGCGTCCGCGACGAAGTCGGCCCCGCCCTCGAGAACTCCGACCTTCCCAGCGTTGCGGGTCCCTGCGTAGGACTGCTGCAGGGATTCCCGCAGGCGCTTGAGGCCTGTCTCGGAGAGCTCGGACTCGGCCGGGAGCTTGATCCAGCCGTGCGCGCGGGCTCCGTTCTTCCACAGAGTTTCCCAGTGCTGCAGCGCCGCGGCGTCTGAGCGCAGGACCGCTCGCAGGGGCTCGAGTGGGGAAACCCCGATCCGAGCATCCGTGGGGTTGTAGCGGCGCGAATGAACCATCTGCTCCGCGGGGATGTTCGTGATTGTCTGGCCGGTCATGAAGTCGTAGCTGCCGGCTTGGATCAGCCCACCGCCGCGTGGCTGAACGCGGATCGGGGGAAGAGGCTGCAGCGCCCGCGCCGCGCCCGAACCGATCTTTCGGAAGTACGCGTTGCCGAAGACGCAGCGATCGGCGACCCAGCCATGCATCCATGGTGTGTACGTCAGACCCGGCGCGGGCTCGCGGAGGAGATCGACGAGCTGTCCAGAGGTGATCTCGACGCGATCGGTGTCGGAGACGCGCCGATAGACCTTGAGCCCAACAGCAGCGACCTGGGCTGCTAGGAACTCGACGACGGTGTAGACCGCAGGGTGCGAGCGGAAGATCCAGTCGTAGGACTCCGAGCCCGCGAGGCCGCGGGTGATGATCGCGGACAGGCCCGGCGAGACGTTCGTATACGCCTCGGTGAGCGTGTCGAAGACGTCGAAGGGCCACTTGAGCTCGACGGCGTCCGGCTTTGCCTTGCGGCGGAATAGACCCATGCGGCTCCTTACAAGACTCGGAGGCCGTGATCCTCATAGGGGCTGCGGCGCGATGCGGCCAGGAATGCAAGCGTCGCCGCCATGAGCGGCGTGATATCGGTCACCGATGCCTTGCGGGACCAACCCCACAGATCGCCGACCTCGCGCTTCACGACGCCGGCAACGGCCTCATCGAACAACGGATCAGCGCGGAACGTGACGGTCTGCTGCTCGATCGCATCGAACATCGCCCCGCAGGCGCGAAGAACGTCGCGTTGTTTCACCCGGTGCGGCTTCGATAGATCCGCGAGCAACGACGAGGCCGGGCCGCCCTCATCAACCCAGACGCGGGCGTCGTATCGCTCGGCCAGCTCGTTCGCCCGCGGGACGATCCACTCGAGTCCCGCCCGGTGCTCGACGAGCTCGAGCACGCCCTGAGCGTCGCAGGCGACGATCGATCCGGCGCCGCGATCTTCAGTGATGTCGAGGGCGAACTTCACCGGCCCATCGGGTTTCGCATCCTCATCGACGACCCCGAGCCATGATTCGAGCGGGATCAGGCGGTCGACGGATCGGGTCGACCGGTTCCCATAGGCGCGGCGGAACTCCTCAGGTTTCATCGCCTGACGCTCGACCTCGATCGCCTCGGGTGTGATCGTGTGTCCGAGGGCGGGCATGAACGTCCACCATGTCGCCTTATCCGCAGGGTCCCAATCATCGGGCGCCGACCACTCGAAGTAGGCGATCCCGATCCCGGAGTCCTCCTTCACTGCCCTCCGCCCGGTCGTGACCTTGTGGTTGTAGACGATCGAAGCGTCGGTCCCGGCGGTTGAGCAGATCAGGAGCTGCCGGTCGCTCCGGGTGATCATCGCCGGCCGCAACCCCTGCTCGCGACGATCGTCGATGTCGTGCCAGACCTCATCAAGCACGGCCTGATCCAGCGTCTTGGAGTGTCCTGCTCCCGCCGAGGTTGCGAGCACGCGGATCAACGAGCCCGTGTGGAACTTGACGGCCTCGTTGCCGTTCCCCCGGTTCAGATCGCTCACCGCCGCGGCGAGCGGGGAATGCTCGAGCGCCGGGAAGAGCTCATCAAGCCATTTGTCCCGGGCGTCCTTGCCGGTCTGGGCCGTGAACGCCGACCGCTGCGGGCGCCCCCAGGATAAGCAGCGATCGAGCTGCCAGGTGAACGACAGGGTCGTCTTCCCCGACTGCCGCGGGACGGTGAAGATGATCTCGGAATAGGCCGGCGACCCATCATCGAGGATCTCGCAGCCGACGTCGGCCACATATTGCTGCCAGGGCATGAACGGCGTTCCGAGGATCCGAGCGAGCTTGCCGAGGCGGAACCCGAAGGTCGCTCTCTCAGCCCTCCGCCGGGTCCCGTATCGGGGCTTGCAGACTTGCGATGAGCTCGGCGAGTTTTCCACCATCGTCACGATCCGCCGTCACCCGTTCCAATGCCTCGCCGTATTCCTTCCACATCTGGGCGTTGAAGGGCCGCTGATCGAGCGTGTCGGCCATCGTGCGAAGCATCTGGACCCGAGCGGCGTCGACCGTCTCGACCCTGCCCATCCGGGTCAGTTCCCGCAGCGTCGCCTCGAACGCCTTGCGGTTGTCACCATTCCCGCGACGGGTGGGAGACACCTTTTTCGTGTCCGTGGTGACCCCGGTTGCAGTGACCGCAGGCTGCCCGGAGGTTCGAGGGGTCATATCGGCTGCCTCCTGCCGGCGGGGCGACGATGTGATCGACGTCGGTGGCATCCCCGGTACACCCCGGCGCTCTGATCTGGCACAGATGGCCGTCGCGAGCCAAAATCCGCAGTCGGACGGTCTTCCACCTGCGATCTTGCTGCCAGCCCATTATCGGGCGTTTTTGTCGAGGGGGGGGAT
>JBOGVK010000155.1:0-4013 GCA_050692375.1 Actinomycetota bacterium | reverse complement strand
ACAGCGGGGTCCGGGAGATAGAGGAAACCGCAGAAAGTCGCGCGCAGGTCGTCGAGATTCATGAGCGGTGGCCCTCTACCCATGCGGCGACATCGGCTGGGTCGAATCGAACCCGGCGACCTATGCGAACCACCCGGAGCCGAAGCGAACTGTCGCGCGATTCGACGAGGTCGTACACGGCGCGGACGGGTATGGCGAGGACGTCTGCAACGTCCTGAACGTTGAGCAACTGGATCACTGGACACCGCCTATTACGCGTGCCCCGTTTCGGCGTGACCAGCAACTGAGCCGGTGGAGATGGGATCATCCACGGCGACCGGGGAATCAGCCGCCCGAGCCCGTTTAGACACGCGGTGCGCGTCCGGGGTCCGATGATCCGGATAACCCCGACCGGGGAGTTGCTCAGGTACTAGTCTAACACACCCTGACCTGGGCAGATGCGCCGCAACCGGCCCTGAAGGCCGGTCGCCGGACTAAGCGTGCGGGGTGTCCATTCCCGTCACTCTTATCTTATGCCACGGGCACCGCTTGGGCGTTCTTGGGCTCCGGAGTTCGGCCCCAGATGCCCGCCAAACGCTCCACCGCGGCTCTTGCGGCATCGTCGTTGGCGCGCGGGTGGTAGTACGTGGATAGGAGCATTTCGACGCTGTGCCCGGTCATCGACGCCAGAACGCCGATCGGTATCCCGGCATCCACACCGTTCGTGCAAGCCGTGTGCCTGAGGTCGTAGATGGTTAGCGTGGGGGGCTCGAGATCCGACCGGTCGACCGCTTCGCGCCACTCGCGCCGCCTCAAGTTGTTGTCGTTCACGGGCTGCCCGGCGATGTTTGTCGGGAACACGAACGAGGTGGGGTCCCGCGGGTCAGAGTATTGCGCGATGTGCAACGCGACCTTGTCGACAAGATCCTGGGCTATGGGGACGACCCGGCCCTGGCCGGTTTTGGTGCCTGGGCCGCGCAGAGTCCGATCGATCGTCAGCGTCCGGCCCATCGGGTCGAACTGCCCGACGGTGAGTCCGTAGGCCTCGGACGGGCGGAGCCCGACTCGGCCCAGCAACTCCACGAGGACCTTGAACCGAGGCGCCATCGAGTCAACCAACGTCTTGAGCTCCGCGACAGACAGAGCCCGCCGGTTGCTGGCGGTCTCGGCCAGCATTTCCTTCTTCGTCCGCTTCCGGCCCACTGGCTGAACCGGGGACACGGCCACCCGGCCCTCGTGGACGCCAACCTTGAACATGCCAGAGAGGAGCTGCCGAAGCTTCTGGCGCATCGCTGCTGCCCTGACGCCGTCGAGGACCGCGTCTACCATCGGGACCGTCACATCACGGACGGCCGTCCGCCGGAAGTCGACAGGCACGTGCTTCCAGGCGAGCGCGTAGATGTTCGTGGTGGTCTCGGCCCACCGGTCGACGTTCGAAGCCATGTAGTCGCTGTAGAACGCCTCGATTGTGATGGCCCCGGCGCGATGATCGGCTAGTCGCCCCATACCTCGATCGGTGGTCTTGCCGTCGATAAACGCCTGCGCGTCGCGCCGGACGGTGAAGACCTTGCCGTGCTTGGTTCCGGCAGCGTCGTACCAGAAGGCCCGGTACCGCTTGGCCGTCTTGCCGGTCGGCTTTCCGCCCTTCTTCACCGGCAATTCGTATGCATGAACGTAGTTGTTGCGAGCCATCGTTGGTCCTTCCGCCCGGCCCCGGCACACCTGGGGCACACCTGACTCTTCGGCACGAACGGGCAAGAAGTGAAGCCGGGTGTGATCGACTGGGAGAGAACCGTTATGGGCCCGATAATCTAGAGCCGGAGCGGGGAATCGAACCCCGGACCTCCTCCTTACCATGGAGGCGCTCTGCCGACTGAGCTACTCCGGCGGGCGATGCGGACGATGTGCCAAGCACACGGCACACAACGGGCCAACATCGACCGCACAGCGGCCGGCACTCTACCCTAGACGGCATGCGTCGAGCGCTCGTGACGACGACGGTCCTGGGGATCTCGCTGCTCACGAGCTCGTGCGGCTCCGGTGATCCTGTCGCAGGAGCGCGGGACCACGTCGTGACGATCCAACGGTCGAACGGCGTCGTCGAACGCCTCCACGTCTCGGTCGCAGACGACGACACGGAACGCGCCAAGGGGCTCATGGGAGTGACGCAACTCCCACCGAACCAAGGGATGGCGTTCGTGTTCCAGGAACCTTCGATCGAGTCCTTCTGGATGAAGGACACGCTGATACCCCTCTCCGTGGCGTTCGTGGATGCCAAGGGCGAGATCGTGACGATCCGGGAGATGGAGCCCTGCCGATCGGACCCGTGTCCCACGTACGATTCGGACGCGCCCTACGTCATGGCGATCGAGGCCAACCGCGGGTGGTTCGAGGACAACGGTGTTCGGATCGGCGATCCTGCGAGCCTGGAGGCGGTCGTGTCCTCATGATCGACGACTGCCTGCTCTGCAGCGCGCAACGCATGACCGAGTGGCACCACGAGGACGAGGACTGCTGGGTCGCCGACTGCGTGGTGTGCCGGACCCCGATGGTCGTGTGGCGGGTGCACGGGTTGCCAGAGCCCGCGCTCGAGGCGCGACTGCTCAGTCATCTCGAGCGCATCGCGTCCGCGCGCTACGGAGAAGAAGGCTTCTACGTCGATGGCGAACGGCGACGCATCCCCGATCATTGGCATGCCCATGCTCGTCCGGCGGGAGGCTTCTTCGACCCGGCGAGCGACTTGTTCGGCAAGTGATGACCGGTCTCCATGTGTTGCGGACCTATGACGTTCGTGGACCTGGACCTTCGACCACGGCCGTATGCCCTTGACGCCTCCGCGTTTCGCAGGTATTCCTTACGCGTCCCGATCGACCGGACCACCGGAGATCGGCGCACACCCCACGGAGCTCGAAGCGGGCGATGCATGTCCGAAGCGAGACCACCGTGATCGTTCCTTTCGGTTGACCGGACCACCGGAGGCCGAGCACCCAGAGGCCTCCGGCTCACGCCGGTCGATCGAAAGGAGCTCGGATGTCCATCCGAATTCGCAGGATCTACGACCTATCCCTGGTCGTGCTCGCCGTCTTGATCCTCGCCGCGTGCAGTTCGAACAGCGGCGGGGGAAGCAGCGCCGGCGCCAGCGGGGGCGGCGCGTGCACACCCGCCGACACCCCCGTCATCACGCTCGCGGCGTACAGCAACCCCTACGACGCGTACGGGAAGCTCACGTCCTCGTCCGGGACCTTCGCGACGGACTGGAAGGACAAGCACGGTCAGAGCCTGATCTTCCAGATGTCCCGGTCGAGATCATCCGGTTGGCGACTCTGCCCGAAGATCGGCGCGTTCTCCTCTTGGAGGTGAGCGACCTTCTCGATCAGATCTCCTTCGGAACCGTCGTGATGGTCATCCACGACGGCACGGTCACGCAGATCGAGACGTCGGAGAAGATCCGTCTGCCGTCCGAGTCATCCGCAGAGAACGAGGGAGACAGGCGCGCCTGAGCCGGCCTTTCGAGCTCGGGTAGACGCCCTCCGCTAGCTCGAGCGGGCGTAGTTGCTGGCTCCGTACCAGTCCACGACCACGACGGACTCATCGCCGATGACCCAGGCGTCATGACCGCTCGGAAGCGAGGTGATGTCGCCGGGCTCCGCGACGAACTCCGTTCCGTCGTCCATCAGGATCCCAAGGCGTCCGCTGACGTGGTACTGGAAATGCGGAGCCTCGCAGCTCTCGGTCCTCGCGATGGGCTTGACGTCGTTCGACCAGCGCCACCCGGGCTCGAGGACGAGGCGTCCGATCTCGGAGCCGCCGACGTTGAGGATCTCGGCTCGTCCATTCGGGAACGCGCGCATCTCATCCGGACCCCGGAAGCTCTTGTGCTCTGCGTCGTGGATCTGCTGCTCCTCTCTCTCTAGACTCCGGTCCACGTGGGCGGCGAACGTGTAGTCTTACCAACTAGTAGGTAAGTATGCAAGTCCCCAGGTCGGAAAGGAAGAAGAGCGGATGGCGGTCACCCGAAAGGGCGAGAGCGACAC
>JBOGVK010000154.1:0-14521 GCA_050692375.1 Actinomycetota bacterium | reverse complement strand
CACCTGCACCGAGATCATGAGCCGCGCCGACACCTCGAGGTCGGTCGTGATCAGCGTGAGCTCGCCGCCGTCGGCCGCTTCGATCAACACACCGGTGAGGGCCGGGATCCCCGGTCGAGACGACACCCCTCGCTGGACGGTCTGCAAGGCCTCCGAAAGCGCGTCTCGGTCACACCGGAACTTCAACGTGGCCACCCCCTATTGCTCTTCGATCTTCTTCCAAGACGGTAGTAGTAGGTGCTGTGGAAAGGTACACAAGGCGGCTGTTCGCCCAGCGTAGAGAGCCCTTCTGACATGTGGATAGGTGGGGGAGAACCTGCTGCCTGAAAGCGATCCGTCGGCGTCCATGCGCCGCAGCCCACCGCTGGTCCCCGGGTTCTCCACACCTTCATGCCGCCCCCCGGACGCGGCCTCGGATGATCCGCGTGAGGTCCTGGACCTGCCGGAACGTCGTGTCGCGGGCGCGCATCTCGCCCTCGACCTTGTTGATGCCGTGCAGGACCGTGGTGTGGTCTCGTCCGCCGAAGATCTCGCCGATCTTCACGAGCGAGAGACCCGTGCACTCTCGGACGAGATACATGGCGATGTGCCGGGCTTGCGTGAGTGGTCTCGACCGACTCTTGGACATGAGGTCTCCGGTCGAAAGAGAGAAGTACCGCGCAGTTTCCTCGAGGATGAGCGGCGGTGGGATCTCGTGCTCGGTCTGCGGGATCAGGTCCTGCAGCGCGCGTTCGGCGAGCGTCGTGTCGATCGGTTGCGCGGTGAGCTCCGACCACGCCACCACCCGCACTAAGGCACCCTCGAGCTCCCGAACGCTCTGGTCGAACTTCGAGGCGACGAACTCCACCACATCGGGCGGGACGGCGATGGTCTCTCGTTCCGCCTTGAGCTGCAGGATCGCGATCCGCGTCTCGAGGTCCGGCGGCTGCACGTCGACACAGAGTCCCCACCGGAACCTGCTGGTCAGGCGCTCCTCCATCCCGGAGATCTCGTGGGGTGGCCGGTCCGAGGCGATCACGATCTGGCGGCCGGCCGTATGCAAGTGGTTGAACGTGTGGAAGAACTCGGTCTGGGTCTCCTCGCGCTTGGCAAGGAACTGGATGTCGTCGACAAGCAAGACGTCGACCTCGCGGTACTTCTGCCGGAACCCATCACCCTGTCGTTCGCGAACGGCCTTGATGAACTCGGTCACGAACTGCTCGGACGTCACATACTTCACGCGCAGGCTCGGCTTCAACCGAACCATGTGATGACCGACCGCGACCAACAGGTGCGTCTTGCCCAGACCCACTCCGCCGTAGATGAACAACGGGTTGTAGGCCTTGGACGGCGGCGCCTCGGCGACCGCCATGGCGGCCGCGTGCGCGAAGCGGTTGCTCGGGCCGGGCACGAACGCGTCGAAGGTGTAGTTCGGGAACGGCAGGCTCGATGCTCCGACAGCGCGGCTCGAGCCCGCCATCTCGACGGATGGGCCGACCGCGACGGCCGAGGATGGTGTCGTCTCCATCGCCTCAGGGATCACGACCACGTCGCCAACAGGTCCGCGGAGCCCTTCGTCGACGTCCAGTCGGATCTCCACGTCCGCCCCCGCCGCCTCGACGGCAGCGCTGTGGATAAGTTCAAGATGGTTATGCTGCAAGCGTTCTCGGACGAGGTCACTAGGGACATGAAGCGCGAGGATCCCGTCGTCGAACGACACGGGGTCGACGTCGGCGAACCACATGACAACCGTGGTCTCGGGAAGTTCTGCGCGGGCACACTCCAGGACATGTGCCCAGGTGTCATGTGCCTCGCGCTCAGAGAACGCTATCGCCATCCGTATCCACAGAGCCTTTCCACAACGGTGGATAACCTTCAGGGGAAGGCGATCTGGCGTCTCGCCGATCGGGCACCGCGTCTTCCGGGGGAGAACGCGGGCCGGAATATAGCACCGGGCTTTTCCACAGCGCGCGTAGCGAGCGGGGTCTTGACGCACTTTCTGTTGTCAAGCCCTTTGTCCTGCGGCGATGGGGCCCCGTATACTCTCCGACTGGCCGGCCGCGCGCCGGCCTTCGCATCGAGAGGACCGAGATGGCCAAGGGGAAACGTACCTACCAGCCGAACAACCGTCACCGCGCGAAGACCCACGGGTTCCGGATCCGCATGCGAACCCGGGCCGGCCGCGCGATCCTGTCGCGCCGCCGCCGCAAGGGCCGTGCGCGCCTCACCCCCTGACGTCCAACGTGCGGTCTTCCCAGGTTCGAAGGGTCTTCGACGTTGGTCGAACGTCGCACGGAAGACGGGTGGTACTGTTTGTCGCGCCCGGTTCGGGAGGGTTCGCCGTGGTCGCCACCCGTCGTGTGGGTGGTGCCGTCGAGCGGAACCGAGCCCGGCGTATCCTGCGGGCCGCCTGGCGTGAGGTTGCGCCCCAGGCCGGAGATGGAAACGATGTCGTCCTCGTGGCCCGCGATGCCATCCGAGGGGCGAAGACGCAGGATCTGGTGGCCGAGATGACGGAGTTGCTCTGCCGTGAGGAGTTGGTCGGCACATGACGCACCGCTCCCCCACGATCGCAGGCACGATCTCAGGCAGGATCTCTGGCCGAACCCCGAGCCGAACGGCGGGCGCGCCGATCCGCGCTCTGGAGGTCGGCCTGATCCGTCTGTATCGCGCCACGCTGTCCGGTTGGCTGGGGGGTCAGTGCCGCTTCTACCCCAGCTGCTCTCGGTACGCAGAGGACGCCATCCGTGAGCTCGGGGCCGTGAAAGGCACGTTCCTTGCGGTCTGGCGAGTCCTTCGGTGCAATCCCTTCGGATCGGGCGGGATCGACCGGGTGTCTGACCTCTCTCAGTATGAGAACGTCATACACCGCGAGGACGATCGTCGAGTGGAGACGTAAGTGCTCGCTCTCGGTGTCTTCCAGGCGCTGCTGAACAGCATCGGTTGGGTCCTGGCGAAGGTCTTCGACCTGGTCGGCAGCTACGGATTGTCGATCCTCATCCTCACGATCTTGATCAAGATCGTCCTGCTGCCGCTCGGCATCAAACAGATCAAGTCGATGCAGTCGATGCAGGTCATCCAACCCAAGATCAAGGAGCTCCAGAAGAAGTACAAGGGCAACAAGCAGAAGGCGCAAGAAGAGACGATGAAGCTCTACAAGGAGGCGGGAGTCAACCCATTGGGGGGGTGCCTGCCTCTCCTCCTGCAGTTCCCGATCCTCATCTCCATGTACGCCGTCATCCGAGCCCCACTCCTTCAGCCGATCACCACCGATGGCAAGGTGACGGCGTATGCGATCCATAACGACCACCTGCCTGTCGATAGCCAGCTCTTCAAGAACGTGGTCCTCCATCAGAACCTCAGCTTCCTGGGCGTGAACCTGCAGTGCTCGGCCTCCCAGTCGGGAACGTCTGCTCCCCTCGGTGGGACCGATCGGAATCCCGTCAAGACCGACACACCGATCGTCCAGAGCGACGGGAAGACGCCACTTCCGTTCGCTGCCACGACAGGCGATGGGACGCTGCCTTGCGGGTCGAAGAGCACCGACAAGATCCCCTACTTCGCTCTCCTGCTGTTCATGGTGGGAACCACGTTCTATCAGCAGCGGCAGATGCAGAAGGCGAGCCCTCCGGGAGCGTCATCGGGTCAACAGCAAGCGATCCTCAAGATCATGCCGCTCATGTTCGGGATCTTCGGATTCACGTTCCCGGCTGGGCTCACGTTGTATTGGACCGTATCGAACCTGTGGCAGATCGGTCAGCAATACGCGCTCCTCCGCGCCGGCCATATCGGGCCGGATGCTCTCGAGCGCAGGATCGCTGAACAGCGCACCAAGAACGCCACGACGCCGGCCAAGAAGGGGTTCATGGCCAAGATGCAGGAGCGGGCCGAGCAGGCCCGGAAGGTGCAGGAGCAGAAGAAGCCGGGAACCGCCGGCGGGCGGAAGCCGGCGGGCGGCTCTGGGTCGGCGAAGGGGCCGCAGCCGAAAGGCCGTCATCCCAACACGGGCGGTAACCCGCGAGCGGGTGGCAACCCGAAGACCGGTGGGAATCCCAAATCAGGCGGCAACCCGAAGCCGGGACGTCGCCCCAACACGGATCCGCGGAAGCGCGGTGGAGGCAGCGGTGGCCAGGGAGACGGAGAAGCGGGCGGCTAGCGTCGAGGAGGCCGTCGAGGCGGCCCTCCTGGAACTGGGCGTCTCCGAACAGGAGGCCCGGGTGGAGGTCATCGAGGAGCCGCGTTCCGGCGTCTTGGGCATCGGTTCTCACGAGGCCGTCGTCCGGGTGCGAGTGGTGGCGCCGCGGGTCGATCCCGAGGATCTCGAGGACCAGGCGGATACGGCCGCCGACTTCCTCGAGGAGCTTCTGCGGCATATGGGGATCGACGCCGTGGCCGAGCCCAATCTCCACGGCGATCACATGTACGTGGATATCGTGGGCGAGGACGAGGACGACATGGCCTTGTTGATAGGGAAGCATGGCCAGACCCTCGACGCCATCCAGGAGCTCACACGTATGGCCGTAGGGCGTCGGCTGGACGAGCGGATCAGGGTGATCGTGGATGTCGAGGATTACCGGAAGCGTCGGGAGAGCCGCCTGGAAGACAGAGCGCGGGAGGTGGCGGCCCGAGTCCTCAAGTCCGGAACGGAGGAGATCCTCGAGCCGATGAATCCCTTCGAACGGAAGATCGTGCATGACGCCGTATCCGAGATCGACGGCGTGGAGAGCTCGAGCCGGGGCGAAGAGCCCGATCGGGCAGTCGTGATCCGCCGCCGCTAGGCGCCTGGCCGGTGTTTCACGTGAAACATGAGGGTTGGGCCGAGGTCACCGGAGTCCTGGGTCTCCGCCTCGACCCTGACCAGCTGGAGCAGCTCGGATCCTTCGAGTCGTTGGTTCGTGAGCATGCCATTCCGTTGGGTATGGTCGCCGCCGCTGACGAGAGTCGTCTTCGGGAGCGCCACGTTCAAGACTGTCTCCGGGCTGCCACGGTTGTAGGGGCGGCAGATCGCACGTCCTACGATCTCGGTTCAGGTGCCGGACTTCCCGGTGTCGTGGTTGCCATCGCATGTCCATCACTCCAGATGACGCTCGTGGAGTCTCGCCGCCCCCGAGCAGCGTTCCTGCAGCTCGTCGTGGAACGGCTGGGGCTCGGCAACGCCCGCGTGGCGGGCGTTCGCGTCGAGACCCTCACCGAGCCGGTTGATCTGTGCTTCGCCAGGGCCTTCACACGCGTGGCGAAGGCCTGGAAGTCAGCCGAACCCCTCTTGTCTCCCCAGGGTCGGCTGGTGTACTTCGCCGGCGAGCGTTTCGAACCGGCCGCACTGCCGAAAGACACCCTCTCCACCATGGTCACGACGTCGGCGCTTGCAAGGTCGGGGCCGCTCGTTATCATGAGCCGGCAGTGACCACCTCCGGCGCGAAGGCAGCCTCACGGACCACTTCCTCCCGCTCCACGCGTCAGTCCGGTTCGAGGCCCTCGTCCGGCCGCCGATCGTCGACGAAGAAGGATCCCGTTCCCCCCGACGTGCCCGGTATCGCGCGGATCATCGCGATCGCGAACCAGAAGGGCGGCGTGGGCAAGTCGACAACTGCGGTCAGCCTCGGCGCGTCGCTCGCCGAACTGGGATACCGAGTCCTGGTGATCGACCTCGACCCCCAGGGGAACGCCTCTACGGGGATGGGGATCCGACACGAAGCGCGCGAGACGACCGTCTACCACGTCATCGTGGCCGAGTCCCCCATCGACGACGCGATCGTCCGTACGGCAGTGGAGCGGCTTCACGCGGTCCCTTCGACGATCGACCTGGCCGGGGCAGAGATCGAGCTGGTCAGTCAGTTCTCGCGTGAAACACGGTTGAAGAAGGCGCTCGAGCCGGTCCGGGAGGGACGGTACGACTTCGTCCTGGTGGATTGCCCCCCGTCGCTCGGCCTGCTCACGATCAACGCGCTCACGGCGGCGGAGGAGCTGATCGTCCCGATCCAATGCGAGTACTACGCGCTGGAAGGGCTGGGCCAACTCCTGCGGAACGTCAACCTCGTGCAGCAGAACATCAACCCCGATCTCCGGATCTCCGGCATCGTCATGACGATGTTCGACCCACGGACCAAGCTTTCAGAACAGGTTGTCGCGGAGGTGCAGAGGTTCTTCGGAGAGCTCGTGTATGACGTGATCATCCCGCGCACGGTGCGGCTCTCGGAGGCCCCTGGATTCGGTCAGCCGATCTCGGTGTACGACCCCCGGTCGAAGGGAGCGCAAACCTATCGCCAGCTCGCCGTCGAGGTGGCCTCTCGGCCTCCACCCGCCGGGCCGATGCCGACCTACGACGATCTGCCGATGGTCGTGGTCCCAGCGGTTGTGGACGCCGTCACACCGGAGTCCCTCGACGAGGAGGAGCTGGAGGAGCTCCCGATCCCTACCGTTCATGAACTGGTCGAAGAGGCGGAAGCAGAAGTGAAGGCCGAGAGCGTGGCCCCTAAGGCGCCGGTCGAGAAAGCCATTCCCATCACGCCGCCCGACGTCAAGGAACGACCGGCACGGCGCCGGGCTGCCCCTCAACCGTCACCGAAGCGGGCGAAGTCGCAAGAGGCGCCCACGGTCGCCGAAGAGGAAGACATATGGGAGGATCTCGCCGACGAGTCGGTGCCACCCAGCGAGCCCCCGCGGGCCGGTCCAGCGTCCGCCGCACCCGCTCACCTGGTTGGATCCGTGCCCGAATCTCGGCCCGAATCTCGGCCCGAATCTCGGCCTGGACGTCGGGTGGTGGTCATCGACGAGAACGCTGAGTTCGAGGCGTCCTCCGGGCCTCCATCCCAGGAAGCCTCCCCCAACGAGCCGGTATCCCCACCGGCCGTGGCAGCGATCGGCGCCACTCTGGAGGAAGAGGGCCACAGCAAGCGTCGATGGCGACTGTTCCGCAATGGAGGCGAATGATGTCGAAGCGAGGTGGACTGGGTCGAGGGCTGTCCGCGCTGATCCCGGGCGCGCCGGAGTCGGGGGAGGCATCAGGGCTCCTGGAGGTACCCGTCAATGCCGTCAGCCCCAACCCGAAGCAACCGAGGACGCGCTTCGATGACGACGCGATCAACTTGCTCGCAGCCTCCATCCGTGAGGTGGGGATCCTCCAGCCGATCGTGGTTCGCAAGGCTGGGGCGGGCTACGAGCTGATCGCCGGTGAACGCCGTCTGCGAGCCGCCAAGGTCGCTGGGTTGGCCACGATCCCGGTCGTCGTTCGCGATACCGATGATGCCGACACGCTCCGGGAAGCGCTGATCGAGAACATCCACCGGGAGGATCTGGGCCCGATCGAGCTCGCGGAGGCGTTCAGGCAACTCCTCGAGGAACTGGGTTTGAAGCAGGAGGAACTCGCCGACCGCGTCGGCGTCTCCCGCTCCCACATCGCCAATACGATCCGCTTGCTGCAACTGCCGATCGACGTCCAGCAACTTCTCACGGACGGGAAACTGCAGGCCGGCCACGCTCGCACGCTGCTCACGTTGGGCGACGCCGAGGCCCAGAACGCGCTGGCGCTTCGCACGGTCGCAGAGGATCTCTCCGTCCGAGAGGTCGAAGAGTTGGTGCGTCGTTACGTCGACGTTCCGGCGGAGAAGCCGGCCAAGGTGGCAGCCGCAGATGCTCCCCCGACGGATACCACGCTCTCCGAGGTCGAGGAGATCCTCTCGGAGCAGCTCGCCACCCGCGTCCAGATCCAGATGGGGAAGAAGCGAGGTCGGGTCGTGATCGAGTTCGGATCGGCGGACGACCTCGAACGGATCGTGTCCGAGATCATCGGATCCGGACCGGGCCTCGCTCCTGACTGAACGACCGTCCATACTGGCCTCAGGCCCATGGAGACCTTCTGTCGCCGAGTGATCCCGCTTCTCGCGAGCGCGCTCATCCTCGGCGCCACCGTGTCGGCGGACGCGCGGATCGGAGGTTCTGGCCCGACAGGGCGAACGGTGATCGTGCAAGCTCGATGTCCGTCCGGGCGCGGTCTGGGCGTCGCGTCGCACCCTAGGCCTGCGATCGTCGTGGCCACACGATTCCTCACGGCCCAACGCTCAGCGGAGGGCTCGGGCGCTTCCCTGTCGGCGACGAGCGACCCCTGGCTCCGCCATCGCGTGGCTCCGCGGTCTCCGTCAGAGTTCCTCTCGGTCTTCCCGATGATCCCGCCGGGGAGCGATGCCCGTCGCTTCCGGATCCGTCCAGCGCGGTGGCTCGATGCGCGCTTCGGTCCGATCGGGCCGTTCCTGAACGTCCGACTGAAGCTGCTCGCGGCCGGCGTCCAGGCCTATTCGTGTCCGCGGCGGCTGATCCATCGGTTTGTCCGAGCGATCTGGTGGATCCAGGTGATCCTGCCTCGATGTGCCTGCGATCCGGATCGAGTGCTCGACCTCCTCGTGGCCAGGCGACACGGCCGGTACCGCGTCTTCAGCCTGGCGTGACCCTCACTCCTGGATACTAGTCTGTCTCAGACTAGTATCCAACGAACCCGCAGCTCAGGGTCGATGTTTCATCGCGTCGAGGCCGATCGAAGGACCCGCTCGCACAGTTCGACGAGGGTCCATCCGGCCGCCTGCGCCGCCATCGGCAGCAAGCTCGTTTCGGTCATCCCCGGAGCGACGTTCACCTCGAGCACCCACGCCTTGCCGCGTGCGTCCACGATCGTGTCGACGCGTGCGACGTCTCGGAGGTGCAGCCCCTGCACCGCTCTCATGGCCTCGGTGGTGCACGCCGTTGCGATCTCTTCTGGGACCCGCGCCGGCGCGAAGTACTCGGTGGCTCCCGCTGTGTAGCGGGACGCGTAGTCGTAGACGCCGCTCTTCGGCACGATCTCGACCAGCGGAAGCGCCTCCGGCGGGGTGCCGACGACGCCGATGGCCACTTCCGAACCCTCGACCTTGGCTTCCACGATCGCCGCGTCAGCGAACGACAGCGCTGCCATCACCGCCGCGGCCAGATCGGAGGATCGCTCCACCGATCCGACACCGAGCGCGGACCCCGAGCGGGATGGTTTGACGACGCAGGGCAGCCCCACGCGCTCGATGGCCTTCGGAAGCGCGGAGCCGGCGCCAAGGTCCCGCAGCGCCCACCCCTCGATCACGATCCACCGGGGCGTCGCGATCTCGATGCGGGCCAGCGCGTCCTTCGCGAGCACCTTGTCGAACGCCACCTCGCAGTCGAACGCTTCGGTCCCCGTGTACGGGATCTCGATCAGGTCAAGCAGACGCTGAACCGTGCCGTCCTCTCCCTCCTTGCCGTGGAGGGTGAGGTAGCAGATGTCGGGAGGGCGTTCCTGCAGCGTTTCGACCAGTGGAACCTCGCCGGGATCCACGAGCCATGCGTCGTGACCTCCCAAGGCGAGCGCGTGCGTCACGCGATGTCCCGATCGGAGAGAGACGTCGCGCTCGGGCGTGCGCCCCCCCGCGAGGACCGCGACCCTCATGGGTTCAGCGACCGGTAGAGCTGCTCCTCGTCCTCGAGCAGCGCACCGAGACGCCCGATGCCTTCGCGGATCCGTTCCTCGGGCGGATAGCAGAACGCCAGCCGCATCTGGTTGCGTCCGCGATCGTCCGGATAGAACGCCGTTCCCGGAACGTATGCGACGCGCCGCTCGACCGCGGCGGCCAACATCGCTTGCGTGTCAACCCATCTGGGCAGAGTGACCCAGACGTAGAACCCACCGGCGGGCTGAGTCCAGTTGGCATCCGCGGGGAAGTGCTCGGCGATCGATGCGAGCATCGCGTCGCGTCGTAGCCGATAGAGATCAACGAACGCGCATAGGTTGTCGCGCCAGCGATCACCTGCGAAGTACCGCTCCGTCACGAGCATCGTGAACGACGAGCCACAGAGATCGGCCGCCTCCTTCGCGAGCACGAGTCGCTGCACCACGCTCTGCTCGGCGAGCGCCCAGCCGACCCGGACCCCGGGTGAGAAGACCTTCGAAACGGTGCCCAGGTAGATCACGTTCTCGGGATCCATCGAGCGCAGGCAGGGGAGCGCATCGCCTTCGAAACGAAGGAGGCCGTACGGGTTGTCTTCGATGATCGGGATCCCCGCTTCGCGGCAGAGCGCGATCAGATGCTGACGGCGAGGGAGCGACATGGTCACGCCCGCGGGGTTGCCGAAGTTCGGGACCGTGTACACGAACTTCGGGCGCTCGCCACGAACGAGCGCCTCCTCCAGCCGATCGACCATCATGCCGTCCTCATCCAGGTCGACCTGGAGGTACCGGGGCTGATACGCGCCGAACGCGGTGAGCGCGCCGACGTACGCGGGAGCCTCGACCGCGATCAGATCGCCGGGATCGATGAAGATCTTGCCGATCAGGTCGAGCGCCTGCTGCGCCCCGGTCGTGATGACCATGTCCTCGGGATCGGCCTCGACACCTTCGTCCGTCATCAACGGAACCAGACGCTCGCGGAGGGCGAGATGTCCCTGCCCCCCCGCGTATTGGAGGGTGGCCGGCCCGTGCACTTCGAGCGCCTCGGTGACGACCGACAGCACGTCGTTCGTGGGGAGCGCCTGCACGAACGGCATCCCGCCGGCGAACGACACGATCTCGGGGCGCGAGGCTAGGCCGAACAGCGCTCGCACCTCGGATGCGGACATGCCGGCGGTGCGATCCGCGTACAACTCGACGAAACGATCGATGGAGAACTCAGCCATGGGAGTCAGCCAGCCTAGCAGCGGTGAAACCGGTGGAGGATCAGGTACACGTGACTTCCGGGAACACTTCTGCGGCAAGGAGTTCCAGCGTCTCGAGGTCGTCGTAGAGGGAAAGGTTCAGCATGACGCGCTGCACGCCGGCAGCCGCATACTCCGACAACCGTTCGGCGGCTCGCGCCGGAGTTCCCACGATGCAGTCGGCCTCGATGTCGGCTCGGTACGCTTCGAATGGACCGACGCTCGGATCGAGGGCGTGAGCGCGCTCGAGCATCGCGGCGTATGCGTCGTCGGTCGGCGCGACGAAGGACCACGTCATGAACGACGTGACGAGTGACACCTGATCACGCCCCGCTGCTTCGACGCCGGATCGAGCACGAGCGAACCGCTCGCGGACCTGCTCCGGTTCGCCTCCGACCGTGTTGAACTCGTCCGCCCACGCGCCGATCAAGCGCTGCATCCAAGGACCCACGGTCGTGCCGCCGAGCAGGATCGGCGGTCGCGGATGCTGAACGGGTTTCGGCAGGAACTCGGCGTCGTCCAGTGTGTAGTGCGCGCCGTGGAACGAGAAACGTTCTTCTGTGAGGAGGCCGTGCACGATCTCGAGCTGTTCCTCGAGCATCGCGAACCGCTCGCGCGTCGGCGGGAACGGGAACCCGAACTGCGCGTGCTCCTCCGTCCACCAGCCGGCGCCGATCCCGATCTCGACGCGGCCGCCGGAGATCTCGTCGACGGTCGCGGCGGCCTTCGCCAGCAGCGAAGGCAACCGGAACGTGACGGGGGACACGAGCGTTCCCAGGCGGATCCGCTCCGTCCGGGCCGCGAGGGCGCCGAGCAGGGTCCAGGCGTCCGTGGAGCCGCGACCTGCGACGCCTTGCGCACTGAAGAAATGGTCCGATCGAAAGAGTGCATCGAACCCCAACCGTTCGGCGGTCTGGGCGAGCGCGAGCCAGTGATCCCAGGTCACGCAGTCCTGCCCCTCGATCATCAAGCAGAAACGCACGGCGCGTAGCATAGTTGGGCCGTGTCTCCAGAACGTGTTCCAGCTCCGCCTACTGAGCAACAGCGAGCGATGAGAGCGATCGTCAATGGCGCGCTGTTGGGCCTGGTGATGGCGCTGTTCGCTCGCCGGCGAAGAACCGGCTGAGCGCTAGCGCCACCGCTCGGCCGGCGCGCGCAGCATCGGCGCCCCGCGCGTGCGGTTCGATCTGCACCGCAGGCATCCGCGTCTCGCGTAGGATCGCCTCCGTGAGGCCCTCGAGCGTTCCTGGACATCCCAGTTCGCGCTCGAGCTCCTCGAGAACCAGTTCGGCCAAGCGCTTCCCAGCAGGTGAGTGGGTCGTCGCACTTCCGAAATAGCTGCAGGTCGGGCCGCCCCTCTCGGATGTCGCCATCACGATGCGCAGCGAGACGCATGCGGCTGCCGCCAGCTCGTTCGCCGTGCGCGCGACGTCCGAGGGTGCTGCGGGCTCGTCGCCAGTCAGGAGCACCGGTTTAGCTCCACGTGCCGCGAGCTCGTCGGCGAGGGCTTCGGCCATGATCCGGTCCGGTGCGTCCACGTCGTATCCGTCCGTTCCGGCGTCGATCCCGACGATCTGACCGTTGATCGATGACTGCATCGCACGGACCGATTCGGCCTCGCGGACGACGGCACGACTCGGTCCCTGCTCCGGCGGACGCATCCGTTCGAGGGTAGCGAGCGTCTCGATGCCCACGATACCGTCTGGCTCCTCGCCGACGTTCCTCTGGAACTCCCGCACCGCGTGGTCGGTCCGGGAGCCGAAGAGGCCGTCCTCCTTGCCTGCGTCGAAACCCAACCCGTTCAGCTTCCTCTGCAGGGCTCGGACGTCGTCGCCGCGATGGAGCGAGGAGCGGAGGTAGAGGGTGCGGTCGCCGAGCTGGTAGCCGGCCTCAACGAGCTGCCCCCAGCTGTCGGGGCCGACCCGGCCGTCGATACGCAAGCTGCGCCCTTCTTGGAACGAGCGGACGGCGGCCTCGGTAGAGGCGCCGAACGTCCCGTCGAGTTCGCCGGCATCGATGTGCCCTCCGAGCGCGATCAGACGCTGCTGGATGTCATGGATCTCGGGCCCGTGATCGCCGAGGCGGAAGATGCGCACGCGACCCAGTGTCCGCCGCTCCGCTCCTCTCGGCAACCAGGCCTCAGCGGGCAGCAGGGAGAGCGGAGCGAGTCAGCCGGCCAGGTGCGGTTCGACGTCCCGCAGGATCGCGTCCTTCGGCTTGGCACCGACCACGCGGGCGACCTCCTTGCCTCCCTTGAACAAGATCAGCGACGGGATGCTCATCACGCCGTAGGTCCGGGTGGCGCCGGGGTTGTCGTCGATGTTCAGCTTCGCGACCTTCAGGCTCTCGCCCTTCTCTTGGGCGATCTCTTCCACGACCGGAGAGACCATGTGACAGGGCACGCACCACTCGGCCCAGAAGTCGACGAGGACGGGGGTATCGGAGTCGAGGACGTTCGACTGGAAATCAGAATCGTTCACGCTGCCGATGTTCGCCATCCGGCGGTGCTCCTTTCGAGGTGACCCACGGTGATACCTACGCTGTCAAACGCGTCTTCGGAGCAAGGGATTCCCCAACTCAAGCGGATGCGTGCGCCTCCTCCTCCAGGAAACGCTCCGCGTCGATCGCCGCCTTGCACCCTTGCCCGGCCGCGGTGACGGCTTGCCGATAGATGGTGTCGGTGACATCTCCGGCCGCGAAGACCCCCTCGACGTTCGTATCCGTCCGGGGCTCCTTCACCAGGATGTAGCCGCCCTCCAGCTCGAGTTGCCCATCGAACAAGCCGGTGTTAGGCGTGTGTCCGATCGCCATGAACACACCGTCTGTCCGCAACGTTCGTCGTTCATCGGTCTTGACATCATGAAGCCGAACGCCGGTGACGGCGTCGTCACCGAAGATCTCCTCGACCACCGAATCCCAGATCACGTCGATCTTGGGATTCGCAAGCGCGCGGTCGACCATGATCGGCGACGCGCGGAACTCGTGACGACGGTGGACGATCGTGACCTTGCTCGCGAACTTCGTGAGGAATGTGGCCTCCTCCATCGCGGTGTCTCCACCTCCGACGACGACCAGCTCGCGGTCGCGGAAGAAGAACCCGTCGCAGGTGGCGCACGCGCTCACGCCGCGGCCACGGAGTTTCTCCTCGCCGGGAACGTGCAGCCACTTCGCGCTCGCGCCCGTCGAGACGATGAGTGTCTTCGCGCGCCACTCCTGGTCGCCCGCCCAGATGCCGAACGGGCGGCTCGAGAGGTCGACCTTCGTGACGTGCACCGGAAGAACCTGGGCGCCGAAGCGCTCAGCCTGCTTCTCCATCTGCTCCATCAGCTCGGGCCCGAGGATGCCGTCTGCGAAGCCCGGATAGTTCTCCACGTCGGTGGTGAGCATCAGCTGACCACCGACCTCGATCCCCTTCAGCACCAGCGGCGAGAGGTTGGCGCGGGCTGCGTAGAGCGCGGCGGTGAAGCCCGCCGGGCCCGATCCGAGAACGATCACATCGTGCGTATCCGTCATCGCGTTCCAATCCTCCCATAGGCTCGAACGCCCACCTATTCCCGCGAGAGCTACAGACGCGCGTTGGAGAACGAGAGGATCGCGCAGTCCTTCGCGGCGAAGACCCACACCACGATGGAATCCGGGGCCTGACCCGCGCCCGGCCCTTCCAAGAACACCACGAGGTAGGCGGGCGTCCCCTGGAAACGCGCGCTGATCAATCTGGTCGGTTGCCCGGTTTCTTTCGGCGCCGACTTCGTAACGCATGCGAGCGCCTTGGCGGTCTGTGCGGGGGAACCGGTGACGACTGCGGTGCTCATGGTGGTGCCCGGTGTCGGGGTGCTGACGGCGGCGGCTCCTCCTGCGT
>JBOGVK010000153.1:0-34352 GCA_050692375.1 Actinomycetota bacterium | reverse complement strand
ACGCCGAAGGCGTCGCCCGCGTCCGGGGCGTCGGCCCGAGAGCGCATCCCGAAGATCTCCGTCGCCGTAGGCGACACGGGGATCCCGAGAACCGCCGAGAGCCGAGAGGCGGCCTCGTCCGGCGAGAGCGGGATCGGAGGCGTTCCACCGGAAGCGAGGAGGGCGACGAGGTCCACCGCGCTGAGCGCGTCCGGACCCTCGAGCGCCCACGTGCCTTCCAACGCGCCATCATGATCATCGGCCGCCGCCAGGACGGCTGCGAGGTCGTCGGCGAAGACCGGCGCGAGGGACTGGGATCCGTCGCCCACGACGAATGGTCGCAACGCCGTCGCTCCTTCCACCATCGTCGCGAACCACAACCCGCCCAGACCGTAGGCGTGGGTCGATCGGATGATGACGTGTTCCATCCCGCTGTTCGCCACCGCTTCTTCCGCGAGTCCCTTCGCCCGGAGGTACGGGTTCGTGGCGTCAACGCTCGCCCCGCTCGCGGAGACCAACACGAACCGGCGGACGCCAGCCTCGCGCGCGGACGCCAAGGCCGTGAGGACCGAGCCGTGGTTCGCCTCGAAGACATCGTCGTCGGTGAGGTGATTCGGACCACCGACCAGATGGATCACCGTGAACACACGTTTCAGGATCTCGGCGAGCGCGTCGGCGTCATCGAGCGGGCCAACGGCCACTTTCGCACCGAGCTCACGCAGCGGCTCCGCAGCCTCGGGTCGACGAATGCACGCCCGCACCTCGTCGTTCCGGCAGAGCAGCGGCACGAGCGCACGACCGATCAGCCCCGAGGCACCCATCACCATCACGGTCATGTCGCGATGCTACCGGCGCCCGCGCGGCGATCGGCGGTTACTGCAAGCCCGTTGCACCTGCAACTCCCTGCTAGACTCCGCGCTCGTGGAACGCACTGATCAGGTCGACGTGATGGAGCTCCTCCGCGGCAGGGGATTGCGCATGACCCCCCAGCGCCGGGCCATCGTGGCGGCGGTCCTTCACGCCCAAGGACACATCTCCCCGACCGTCATCACGAGGAAGATCCAGAGCGAGATGCCCGGCGTGAACGCCTCGACGGTCTATCGCACGCTCACGCTGCTCGAGGAGGTCGGCGTTCTTCAACACTCGCACCTGGAGAGTGGAGCCGAATACCACCGCGCCGAGGAAGCCGAACACATCCACCTCGTCTGCGGCTCGTGCGGCGAGGACGACCCCTTGTCGCTCAAGGAGGCCGACGCGCTCCAGGGGTTGATCCGCCGGCATCATGGGTTCGAGGCGGATCTCACGCATTTCGCGATCACCGGCCTGTGCAAGGCCTGCGCGGCCGCAAGCTAGTCTGACTCGGACTAGATGTCTGCCGAAGCTTCAAGCGCCCCCGGAAAGCACGTCCGCGTCCGTGTGTCGCTCGAGCGTGTCGAGCAACCCGAGACGCCGACGCGAGAGCAGGCCGGTCGTCACGAACACGACCAGGAACAATGCCGCGGCGACCAGAACGATCGTGGCCCCGCTCGCGATGTCGACATAGAACGAGACGTACATCCCAACCAGCCCGCAGAGCGCGCCGATCGCACCGGACAACACGAGCATCTTCCCGAACGAGTCGTTGATCAGTCGCGCCACGACGGCGGGGATCACGATCGTCGCGGCGATCAAGGTGACGCCAAGGACCTGCATCGTTGAGACGACGGTCGCGGCCAGGATCAGGGCGAAGAGATTGTCGACCCGTTTCGACCGAACACCGTACGCGTCGGCGACGTCCGGGTCGAATGTCACGAACAACAGCTGTCGGTAGCGGAGGAAGATCGCGGCGACCGTGAAGATCGCAACGCCGACGAGCACCCAGAGCTGGGTCGCCGTGACCCCGAGGATGTTGCCGAACAAGGCCGCGTCGAAGTTCACGGTGAATCGGTGATACGTGCTCACGAGCGCCACGCCGAACGCGAAGGCGGCGGTCGTCACGATGCCGATCGCGGCGTCCGCGCCGATCTTGCGCCTCCGCGCGACGCCATTGATCAACAACGCGGACCCGACACCCCAGATGCCGGCCCAGATGTAGAAGTTGACCTGAAGTACATAGGAAACAACCGCTCCACCGAAGATCGCGTGGGAAAGACCATGACCGATGTAGGACATCCTGCGCAGGACGACGTACACGCCGACCACCCCACACAGAGCGCCCGCGAGCATGCCCGCCATCACGCCGTGACGGAAGAAGGCGTAGCTCCATGGGTCCGTGAACCAGCTCACTCAGCAACTCCCTCGTGCTGCCTGCTCGACGATTCCCGTGTGTCATGAACATGATCCGTTTCTTCGCCGTGGTCGTGGGGGGGCGGCTCGTCCCCGAAATGCGCGGCCGGTGTTCCCGGCGAGTGGAGATCCCTGACGTGCTCATCGACGCTCGCGGAGGGAACATCGCCGACGAGCAAGAGCCCACCCTCGTTCACGACGACCATCTCGGCACCGT
The DNA here is from genome assembly GCA_050692375.1 of Actinomycetota bacterium. Lineage (GTDB taxonomy): Bacteria > Actinomycetota > UBA4738 > UBA4738 > HRBIN12 > JBBQVZ01. Next base: position 31,891 of record JBOGVK010000153.1, on the reverse strand, counting down.
AGAGGTCTCGCAGGACATCGGAGTGCAGCACCTCTTGCGGTGTCCCGGTGGCGACGACCCGCCTGTTGAAGCACACCAGGCTGGGCAGGTGGGCGGCGACGGCGTTCAGATCGTGGGTCGTGAGGACGATCGCGATCCCCTGGTGATTGAGCTCGTGGAGGAGATGCAAGACGTCGTGTCTGGTCTTGACGTCCACGCCGCTCGTCGGCTCATCCAAGAGGAGGAGCTCGGGACGTCGCATCAACGCCCGAGCGACGAAGGCTCGCTGTTGCTGACCACCGGACAGGTTCCGGATGTGGCGTTGGGCCAGCTCCCCGATCCCCAATTGCTCGAGGATCGCGAGGGCATCCCTACGAGCGGCGACCGAGGACCACGGCACCCATCGTCGATCGGCCGCCAAACCGAGGAGCACAACTTCCTCGACGGTGATCGGGAAGTTCCAGTCGATCGTCTCGAGCTGCGGGACGACACCGAGCCGAAGATCGCGGCCCGCATGCCCACGCACGACCGACCCCACGGTCGGGCGCAGCGAACCCTCCATCAACCGCAGCAGGGTGCTCTTTCCCGCACCGCTGGGGCCGACGACTCCGACGAAAGCTCCCTCGCGGATCGCGAGGTCGACGTCACGAAGGACCGCCTCGTCTCCATAGGTGAACGAGACTCCCTGCAGTTCGAGGATGGGATGATGCACAGCCTAGTTATACGTGTTGGTGAACGACACGGCGTCAAGTGCCGCAGGGTCGCCGCCGAGATCGGAGACCATCGTCTTCACGTCATACAGCATGAGTCCCACATAGGAATGCTCTGGCTGACCGGGGTCGCCGGGAAGGTCGTCGTCACGGAGCGTGTCCTCGTACGTGATGCCGGTTTCGCTCGCGATCTCCTGAAGCACGGGGCTCGGGAAGACCTCCGAGCCGAAGATCGCCGGCACGTTCTCGGACTTGATCTGATCGATCAGCGCCGCAACCTCTTGCGCGCTGGGTTCGGAGAAGTCCGAGGGTTGGATGGCTCCGATCACCCGCATCCCGTAGTGGTTGGCGAAGTAGGCGAACGAGTCGTGGTAGGTGAGCAGCACACGGTTGGCGGGCGGGATCGTGTCGACCGCCGTTTGTACGGCGTCATCCAGCGTGTACAGGGTCGCGACATACGCCGTTGCGTTCGCCTGATAGGTCGTTGCGTTGGCCGGATCGACGTTCGACAGCTCAGCTCGAACGAGTTGCGTGTAGGTGATGGCGTTGGCCACGTCCATCCACAGATGTGGATTGGGGTGACCTTGCGACGCCGGGAACGAGAAGTCGAACAGATACTGATCCGGCTGGATCGTGTTCGGCCCCAGCAGGTAGATGACGGCGCCGTCCTTCTTGTTCGCTTGGGCGAGCCGGAGCGTCGGGTCTTCGAGATCCAGGCCGTTCAGGAAGATGACGTCGGCGTCCGAGAGCGTCTTCGCAGTATCGGGCGTCGGCTCGAACGTGTGGGAGTCCACGCCCTCAGGGATCATGCCTACGACGTCGGCGGCGTTCCCGGCGACGTTCTTCACGATGTCGGTGATCGGGGCGACGGACGTCGCGATGACGATCTTCCCCGAGGTCCCGGGATCGCCACCTGACTTCGAACATCCCGTCGCCACGAGAGCCGCACCCAACAGCACGACCAGCGATCTGCGCATCCATCTCTCCCGGTATCGCCAAAGCACGCAGATACCTTACGAGGTTCTTGCAAGGGATTGCAACTAGTCTTTAGGTCCGTCAGAACCAGGGCGTCTCTCGGTAGTCGCCGAACACCCCGGTCAGCGCCGAGACGATCTCGCCCTCGGTACAGAGGCTTCGCGCGCAGGAGACCAGCGGATCGATCAGGTTCGCGTCCGTCCCGGCGGCGGAGATCAGCGCGTCGAGCGCCGAGCCTGCGACAGCCTCGTCGCGTTCGGCGCGCACGCGTGTCACCGCCTCGATCTGTCGCCGCTCCCCTTCGGGCCCGATCACGAGCGTGTCGACGACCTCGTCGTGTTCGTCGACGAACGCGTTCACGCCGATCTTGACCAGGTCACCGGACTCGTACCGACGTTGCTCCGCGAACGCCGATTCCGCGATCGCCTGCTGGAACCACCCGCGCTCGATCCCGGTGAGCACGCCCTCGAGCATCGAGCCCTCCCCCATCGCGTCGATCTCGGCGAACATCTCTTCCGCGAGCTCCTCCATACGGTCCGTCATCGACTCGACGAAGTATGCGCCACCGAGCGGGTCGGCAACGTCGGGCACGCCGCTCTCGTACGCGATCACCTGCTGGGTGCGGAGCGCGAGCTTCGCCGCATCTTCGGTCGGGAGCGCCAGCACCTCGTCGAGCGCGTTGGTGTGGAGCGACTGCGTGCCGCCGAGCACGCCGGCGAGCGCCTCGATCGTCGTCCGGACGACGTTGTTCATCGGCTGTTGCGCCGTAAGCGACACACCGGCCGTCTGCGTATGGCATCGAAGCTTCATGGCGTTCGGGTCGGTGGCACCGTACCGCTCGCTCAGCCAACGAGCCCAGATCCTCCGCGCCGCACGGTATTTCGCGATCTCTTCGAAGAAGTCGATGTGCGCGTTGAAGAAGAACGACAGGCCCGGCGTGAACGTGTTCACGTCCAGGCCACGCTGAAGTCCCAGCTCGACGTAGGCGAATCCGTCGGCCAGCGTGAACGCGAGCTCCTGCGCGGCCGTCGCCCCGGCCTCGCGGATGTGATAGCCGGAGACGCTCACCGGATGCCACTTCGGAACGCGCTCGGCGCAGAACACCATCAGGTCCCCGATCAGTCGCAGGTGTGGGCGCGGTGGGAAGATCCATTCCTTCTGGGCGATGTACTCCTTCAAGATGTCGGTCTGCAGCGTGCCGTCGAGTCCGTTCCACGCCACACCTTGCCGCTCCGCGGCAGCCAGGAAGAACGCGAACGCAACGACCGCGGGACCGCTGATCGTCATCGACGTCGAGATGTCGCCCAGGGGGATACCGTCGAAGAGCGTGACGAAGTCCTCCAGCGTGTCCGTCGCCACACCGCATCGGCCGACCTCGCCCTCGGCGCGCGGGTCGTCGGAGTCGAGACCCATAAGCGTCGGCATGTCGAACGCGACCGAGAGACCTCCCTGCCCCCGATCGAGCAGGAACCGGTAGCGCTCGTTGGTCTCGGCCGCCGTCCCGAAGCCGGCGAACTGCCGCATGGTCCACAGCCGACCCCGATACATGGACGGATAGACGCCCCGCGTGAACGGGTACCCACCGGGCTCACCGAGGGCGCTCTCGGGATCCAGGCCCTCGAGATCGGCGGAGGTGTACAGGGGTTCCAAGGGTTCGCCCGAAAGCGTCGCGAACACGCGGTCGCCGTCGGAACCGCTCATTCGGTCAGCATAGCCGCGGCTCGGTACGGGTCGATCCGGCGCGCTTCGAGCTCGTCGGCGAGCGCCGCGTCGTCGGCCAGAGCGGCGGCGACCCGTACGCGGAACCGAGCCGCTGCGAGGCCCTCGACCTCGCGGAGCAACCGCGCACGCCGCTTGGCGCGGAGCTCATCGGAGTCCTGCAGGTAGGACCGATGCTCCGCGATCGACGCTCGGAGCTCCGCGACGCCGTCATGTTCGAGCGCCGCCGTCTGCAGTATGGGCGGATCCCACGCGCGCGCGGCGCCCAGGTGCAGCATCTGCCTGATCTCTCGGACGACCTCGCCCGCGCCATCGCGATCGGACTTGTTCACCACGAAGATGTCCGCGATCTCCAGGATCCCGGCCTTCGCCATCTGGACGGCATCGCCCATCCCGGGGGCGAGCACCACGATGGCGGTGTCGGTGGCAGCGGCCACGTCGACCTCAGCCTGACCGACACCTACCGTCTCGACGATCACCTCGTCGTAGCCGGCAGCATCCAATACCCGCACCGCCTCGGGCGCGGCCAGGGCCATCCCGCCGAGATGTCCTCGCGTGGCCATCGATCGGATGAAGACCCCCGGATCGGTGGCGTGCTCCTGCATCCGGACCCGATCGCCCAGGAGGGCGCCGCCCGTGTAGGGGGACGTGGGATCGATCGCCAGGACCGCCACCGAGCGGTCGGCCTCACGTTGGGCGCGAACGAGCTCGGTCGCGAGCGTCGACTTCCCCACGCCCGGAGCACCCGTCAGCCCGACGGTCGCGGCGCGCCCCGTCTGGGCGTAGATGCCGGCAGACAGCGCCTCCAGCCCGGGATCGTCGTCTTCGACCAGCGAGATCGCCCGCGCGACCGCGCGGCGATCCCCCGCCAGCACGCCCGCGATCACCGCCTCGACGTCCACCGAGGAAGCCTAGCGGGCGTCGCCGCGGGCGTCGGCGTTTCCCGACTCCGCGCGAGCGGCGCCGGGGATGGCGCCGAGCGCGTCGCGGAGCGATCCGCAGGTCGCACGTTGCTGCAGGAGCGCCGGGTCGTCGTCGGACCCGACCTTGGAGCGAACCATGGCCAGATTCACCTGTTCGCGCTGGAGCCGGCGGAGGAGGCCCGCCGCCCGGGACCCCGCGCGCGTGCGCATCTCGCGGACGGCGGCCCGTCGTCGTCTCGGCCGCTCCAGGGCTGCGAGCTCCTCCGCCGAGACGCCCACAGCTCCGATCTCGGTGCTCAGCGCTCCCCGCAACCACTTCCGCTCGCGGCGTCGAGCGAGGATCACGGCGAGCGCGACGAAGCCGAGGAGCGGGAGCCCCTTCACGCTGGTGGCGATCGGGATCATCAGCCAGTCAGTACCGGTCCACGGCCGGGCGGGGAACAGGTCGAGCAGCGGCGAGTTCCACAGGAAGTGCCCCAGCACGGCCGCCGCGGAGAGGCCCACGACGACCGCGAGACGCCGGCGGAACGGTCGGCGTTGACGCCGGGAAACGAAGTATCCGATCCCCATCCCGACGAGCCCCGTGTATAGCACGTGAGAGTAGAGACCGCTCGCCACGACGCGGACGAAGAACCCCTGAAGGATCCCGCTCGGGCGTCCACCGAACACCCCCATGAAGTAGAAGACGTCCTCGACGACCGCGAAGCCCAGACCGCAGACGGCGCCGTAGACGAAGCCGTCCATCATGTCGTCGATCTCCTCGGGCGCGATCAAGTAGATCAGCACCACGCCCAGCCCTTTCAACGTCTCCTCGACGAACGGCGCCGTGAGCGCGGCCGTCCAGCGCGCCGCGAATTCGGGCCCACCGACCCGTGCGACGACCAGTCCCCATCCGTCGTTCGCGAACCCGGCGAGCGTGGTCGCCGCGATCGCGCCCCAGAGCAGCGCCCCGATCACGAGCGAAAGGGGTTCGCGTTCGTACAGATCCAGGACGTACACGAGGAAGAACACGGGTGCGGCGTAGATGGCGAGGAGTCCCCACGACAGGGCCAGGCCTCCCGGTGAGATCCCGCGGAAGAAGCTCTGCTCGCCGAAGAGCACCGACCCGGTCGCACCCAGGATCGCCAGGTAGATCCAGAACGCCGGGCGACGCGGTTGGAACAGCGAGCCATCGTGCAACGGCGAGCGATGCCTCTTCGAAGATGCGGGCACGACGCTCATCGGAACTCCGCCTGATCGATCATCGTCTCGATGTCCGAGCGGACGAAGGACAACAACCCGGCCGGCGCCCAACCGTCGAACACCACGACGTGCCCGGAGGCGACGACGACGGTGACCTCGCCCTCGATCGACGTACCCGTGCCGGCGACGACTCCGATGTAGCCGAACCGCACACCGCGAAGTCCCGATGAAAGACGAACGGGGCTCAACTGCTTCGACACGGAGAGCTGGCTGAGTTGCCCGGAGAGCACCTTGACGTAGCGATCGGCGAAGCGCTCCACTTCCGCGAAGCCCGAGGGGAATACCGTGGTGTCGAGGTTCCCGCTTCCCCGCGTCACCCTGACGGCCTGATCGGCACTCGGGGAGCCGGCGACGACCCATCCCGACAGCGGCCGGATGCTGACGACGCCGGGGATCCCGACGGGTGGACCCGCGGGCTCCGACAGCGCGGCCGCGACCACGTATCCACCGAGGACGACGAGGAGGATCACCCCGAGGACTGCGAGCGTTGCCCCGCTCCCGCGCGACGGTGGACGAGCATCGGGCGCCGTATCGGGTCGCGAGGGCGCGGTGGCGACCGGAGGTGCGCTCACCTCACGCCACCGACAGGAGCGCCGAGAGACGCGCCAGACGACGGGGATGCCTGAGCAGACCGGAGATGCGCACGCGCCTGGATAGGACGTTCCGGAGGACCGCCCTGCCATGCGGATCGAACAGGTCGGGCAGTCCGAACCGCAAGGGAGCCGACGTGAGCTCGAGCAGATCCGCCGAATCGGCCGTGATCGCGATCTGGGCCGTCGCGTCGGCGCCGTCTCGTACTTCGATGTCGCCGGCACCCGTTCGAACCGTGATCGCGATGCCCACGTCGGGGACCGTGATCGAGGTCACCGAGGGCCGCAGGAGACGTCGACGCGAGGGGTCACGCTCGATGTTCTGCTCGATCAGCCCGCCCACCATCGTCGCCAGGCCGCTCGGTTCGTCGTCGGCGTAGACCACGTTCACGGGATCAACACGACCTTCGTGGCCTCGCGGCGATCGAAGAGCGCGTAGCCCTCGACGGCGTCTTCGAGCGGCAACCGGTGTGAGATGAGCGGGGTGGGATCGATCCGTCCGGAGCGAACCTCGTCCATCGCGCGCTCCCACCAGGTGTGGACCGGGCAGACCCCCGAGAAGCGGAGCGTGAGGGCCCGTGCCCAGTAGACGCCGAGTTGCACTTCGACGGATTCGCCCGCATAGACGCCGACCACGACGACGCGACCGCCGCGCCGCACGATGCCTACCGCACTCTCGAACGCGGCCGGCGTTCCGACGGCCTCGATCACCACGTCGGCACCGCGACCGTCGGTCGCTTCGGCGAGCGCGGTCGCCGGATGTCGCCGGCGCGCATCGACCGGTACTGCGCCGACGCTCTCGGCGAGCGCCAACCGCTCGGGCTCGAGGTCGATCCCGAAGACCTGCCCCGCTCCCAGCGCCCGAGCGGCTTGGATACAGAAGAAGCCCACCGGCCCACACCCCACCACCGCGACGCTGTCGCCAGGTTCGATCGCGGCGATCGACGCCGCATAGACGCCGGTCGTGAGGATGTCGCCGACGAACAGGGCTCGTTCGTCGTCGATGTCGTCGGGGATCCGCAGGAGGTTGGCGTCGGCGTGGGGGATCCGCACGTGCGTCGCCTGCGCGCCGGCGAGGCTTCCACCGAACGCCCCCGCGCCGAGGTTGCGGAAGTGGTCGCAGAGCTGCGTCTCGCCCCGGACGCAGAACCAGCACGCGCCGCACGCGATGTTGAACGCGACGACGACGCGGTCCCCGGGCGTGAAACGGCTCACGTTCGAGCCAACCGACTCCACGAGGCCGGCGGCCTCGTGACCGAGCACGTCACCTTGCCCGATCGGCGCCTTCCCGTGGAAGAAATGCAGATCCGATCCACAGATGGCCGTTCGGGTCACCCGAACGACGGCGTCTCCCGCTTCTTCGACCTTCGGATCGGAAACGTCGGCGACACGGACGTCGCCGACGTCTTCGAACACGACCGCCCGCACGGCCTCAGGCTCCGTCGGGGAACTCGGTATCGACCGTGCCCGTGAGATGGACGAGCTCGTTCGCGGCATTCACGTAGCGGATGATCGTCGGCAGATCGCCCTTCACCCGCAGCTTGCCCTGCATCATGCCGCGGACCGGATCGAGGTCACCCTGCAGAACCTCCTTCCACCGCGAGTACGGCGCGCTGATGACGTAGGTCGACGCAGCGCCCTTCGTCGGATCGACGACGCCGCCCGAGCGACACTTGCCGTGCCACAGGTCGAGGAACCCCCAGACCGTCTCCGGCACCCCCTTGTCGGGTTCGGCCTCGATCTCGAACGCGACGTCGCCCTCCCAGGTGGCCGCGACCTCCCGGTAACGCTCCGACGCGTTGATGGCCGCGACGAATTCCTGGAACCACGGGTCGGTCGGGAACCTGAACATGCCTCCGGTCACCCCTCCCAAGCGCGCCGGCAAACGTCCGGCTCGCACAGCATACGGACGGCGGCGGGCGGCTACCGCGCGATCGCCAGGATGGTCACCACACCGATCACGTTGAAGGCCATGTGCGCCGCCATGGACGCCACGATCGTGCCTCGCCGGTCGTAGATCCACGCCAATCCGATGCCGGTGAACACCATCGTCAGCTGGAGCACGGCCGCATCGATCGCGGGAGCCGGCACGTAGTGTACCAAGCCGAACGGGATCGCCGAGGCGAACGCGGCCGGCCAGAACCCGTGCCGATCCCGAACGGTGCGGAACAGGATCCCCCGGAAGAAGAACTCCTCGCTGATCGGCGCGACGACCACCGCCAGGATCACCAGGAGGACCCGCGCGAACTGCGAGAGGCCCGGCGCCACCTGCTCCGGCGTCGTGACGGCATGTCCGACGGCCTGTCGCAGCGCTTCTTCGATCACGCCGGCCACCAACCCGATGGCCGGCACCAGGATCGCGCCCCCGATGACGCCGAACAGCACATGGCGGACGAGACGATCGCGGGGGGGCGGGAGCACCATCGCACCACGCCATTCCCTGTGCCACCGAACGAGCCAGAACACGAGGATGCTCGTGATGACAACATCCGCTGCGATCGTCGCGATGATCTCCGACTGACCGACCGCGCCGTGCACGCTGGTGTCGCCGAGTACCAGGATGATGGGTATCGTCGCGAACCCGCCGGCGAGGAAGGCCAGGAGATAGACGCCGATCCCTTCCCACCATCCCCAGGTGGAACGGGGACGGCCGCTATCTTCGGTCGTCGGCATCGACCCGAGCGGGAGACCCGTGTCGGGACGCGGAGGGATCGGAAGATTCACGATGTCTCCATGATGCCGTTGCGCCGCAGCAACGACACGTAGAGCAGCCCACCGAGCGCGGCGGTGAATCCCTCGCCGATGGCCGCTGCGCCGGAATCGTTCACGAGGTACGCGACGATGCTGCCGATAAGGATCGTGAGCAGTGCCGTCCTCCAAACGGGCGCTTCATCGAACGTGATCCTGACGGGGGCCGGCGGCCGCAGCACGACGAAGAGGGTGCCGAGTACGCCCACCACCGGCACGAGCGCGAACGGGTTCGCTGCGATCAGATGGGTGCCGACGCCCAGGCGGTCGACGACCTTGCTCCACACACCCGAGAGCCCTCCCGTGTGCTCGGCGAACCGCGTGATGTGTGTCGGTGAGGAGGTGAGGTATCGGTGTGCGGCGACGACGAGTCCCGTTCCCGCGAGGGTCGCGAGCCCAGTGGCAGCGGCCGTTCGCCACCAGCTGAGATCGCGATCGAGCCCCCACCAGATCCCCGCCGCTGCGAACAGCGTGACGGCGGCTCCGATGTTCGAGCCCGTCCATGGCGAACCGGCGAACAACCCCGTCGCGGCGATGAGCACGGCGCCAGCCGGATGTGACAACCGCTGCGCCACGTAGACGGAGCCGCCGAGGAGCAAGCCGATGAATGCGTTCGGCACACCGAAGTAGCGACCACCGTCGAGCTGCGATCCACCGAGGAGCGGTGTGAGCGCCGCGTTCCATCCCAGGACGCCTTCCACGACGAGCGCGACCAGCAGCAGCGTGCCGGCGGACGCGATGGCGGCGAGCGTCCCCCATCGCCGCGCGATCGGGACGAGCGCGACCGCGGCAAGGGCGGCCGTCGCGATCAGGAACGGGATCACGCCGGCATACGTGAGCGACGGGAGGTGCCCAACGAGCAGCAGCGACAGCGCGAGGAACGGCGAGGCGATCGCGATCCATGCCATGAGCGAGCGGAGGCCGCGCGGCGAGCGGCGCCACAGGAGGGCCAGCACCGCGACCAACCCTCCGAACGTCACGAAGAGCGCAGCGGCCGTCCCGATCGGGACCGTCAGGCGCTTCGACTGAACGTAGCGTTCGAGGAGGTCGATCGGAAGAGGCGCGTCGACGACCCGGATCTGCGCTCCACCCGGATCCGGTAAGCCGGGGGCTGGCTGAGCGAACGCGAGCGCGGTCTCGGCGAGGTCGGTGCTGGTCACGACACCGTCGCGGCGGGTCGAGTCCGACGTGAGCGTCTTCGGAGGGATCGTCGCCGGTGCGGCTTGCATCGCCGAGGCCAGGTCGTGCGGAGATCCCTGCGCCAACACGACCACGCCGATGTGACCCCCAGACGCTCGGCCGACGAGCGTCGACGAGTCGGAAGCGAGCATGACCAGCTCCTGTGACGCGGTCGACTCGGCCAGAGCCGACTCGAGCTGCACAGCCGCAGCGCGAAGTCCTTCCGGTGATGCGTCGCCCCCGGCCACCGCCGTAGCGACGACGATCACCTTGAACCTCGACCGCAGAGGACCACGCGACGAGGACGCGAGGAGATCGCCACTCAGGTCGCCCAGTGGGTCGCCGGGGTTCGTCATGACGACCAACGCCGCTCCACCGCGCTGCGCGAGCGCGAGCAGCCCGGGCGTGGCGAGCACATCTTCGAGGGTCGCGCCGTTGATCCTGACGAGGAGCACCTCACGGACGCCGGGGTCCGACTGCGCGGACGCGTTCGAGGCCGACACCAACACCGGCCAGGCCACGAGGATCAGCGCCAGCCAGGCGGATGAGGCGCGACGGAACGCACCCCTCACAGGAGCGTGATGAGCTCGCGCTCGCGCCGGACCTCGGCGCCGAGCCCCTCGAGCTTCGTCTCGAAGTCCTCATACCCTCGGTCGATGTGCTGCATGTCGGCGACCTCGGTCACCCCGTCGGCGCACAACCCCGCGATCACCATGGCCGCGCCCGCCCGGATGTCGAGCGCGCGGACGGGAGCCGCCGACAGCCTCGACACACCCCGGATGATCGCGTGGTGCCCCTCCGTCCGGATGTCCGCCCCCATACGCCGGAGCTCGCCGACGTAGAGGAACCGGCTCTCGAAGACGTTCTCGGTGACGATCGCCGTCCCGTCGCTCGTGGCGAGCATCGCCAGCAGGATCGGCTGGAAGTCCGTCGCGATCCCCGGATAGGGAAGCGTCGCGAAGTCGACGGCGCGTGCGCGAGCAGCCTGGCGGATCCGCAGGCCGGCATCGGAGACCGAGACCTCGGCCCCCGCGTCGGCGATCCCGGAGAGGAAGAGCTTCAGGTGCTCCGGCCGAGCGTTCTCGATCGTGACGTCACCCTGCGTGGCCACCGCGGCCGCCGCCCACGTCCCCGCCTCGATCCGATCCGCAACCGCCGTGTGGTCGGTCGGCCGGAGCTCGTCGACGCCTTCGATCTCGATCGTGCTCGACCCGGCGCCGTCGATCCGTGCTCCCATCGCGACGAGGCACTTCGCGACGTCGGCGATCTCGGGTTCGCGCGCGGCATTATCGAGGACCGTGATACCGCGCGCCCGCGCCGCCGCGAACAGCAGGTTCTCGGTCGCGGTGACGCTCGGGTAGTCCAGGGTGATGTGTGCACCGCGCAGCTCGTCCGCCTCCGCGAGCAAGAATCCGTGCTCGACCCGGATCGTCGCTCCCATCCGCTCGAGTCCGCGGACGTGCAGATCCACCGGTCGCGCACCGATCTCATCGCCCCCCGGCAGCGAGACCTTCGCACGCCCACACCGAGCGAGCAGCGGGCCGAGCACGACGATCGACGCACGCATCTGCCGGACGAGCTCATCGGGGGCCTCCGCGTCGTGGACATCGGTCGCGTCCAGCTCGGCGACGCCGTCGCGCAGCGTGACCCGCACACCGAAGTGCTCGAGCATCTCGGCCATCACGCCGCAGTCGCGGATGCGGGGAACGTTGCGGACGACGCTTCGTCCGGGCGCCAGCAACGATGCCGCCATGAGCTTGAGCGCGGAGTTCTTCGCGCCGGAGATGCGGACCGAACCGCTCAGGCGTGCTCCGCCGGTGACCAAGAGGCGATCCATGATCGTCCGATGCTAACGCCGCAGCGCGTCCACGGCCCTCAACCCACGAGCTTGATACGGGTAAGGGCCTTCTGGAGCTCAGCTTTGGCGGCAACGATCTCCTCTTCGGTGAGGTCGGGGATCTTGCCCTCGAGCTCCGCGACCGCCCGGCGCGCGGCCTCCTGGTCGATCTCGGCCGCGAGCTCGGCGTGGGTGGCGAGTACGTCCGCTCGGGTGACGCCGTCGTGCGTACCGACATGCAGGAACCCGCCGTCGACGACCGCCGTCACCTCGTCGGCGCCCGTATGGAGGATCCGCAACGGACCGATCGCGAGCTGCACCAGGAGCGGGGCGTGTCCGGCCAGGATCCCGACCTCCCCGTCGACACCGCGCGCGATCAGCATCTCAGCCGCACCGGTCCAGACCTCGCGTTCCGGCGTGACGATGTGAACTTCGAGCGACACGGGTTACGCGGCCTCCATCTGCTTCGCCTGAGCGACCGCCTCTTCGATCCCGCCCACGAGGAAGAACGCCTGCTCGGGCAGGTGGTCGTACTCACCCTCGCACAGACCCTTGAACGACGTGATCGTCTCCTCGATCGGCGTGTACTTCCCGGGCACACCCGTGAACTGCTCGGCGACGAACATGGGCTGGGAAAGGAACTTCTGGATCTTGCGCGCTCGCGACACGATGACCTTGTCCTCTTCGGCGAGCTCGTCGATCCCGAGGATCGCGATGATGTCCTGCAGGTCCTTGTAGCGCTGCAGGATCTCCTGGACGCGTCGGGCGACCGCGTAGTGCTCCTCGCCGACGTAGCGCGGGTCGAGGATGCGGCTGCTCGAGTCGAGCGGATCCACCGCGGGATAGATCCCGAGCGACGCGATGTCCCGCGAGAGCACGGTGGTCGCATCCAGGTGTGCGAACGCTGCGTGCGGTGCGGGATCCGTGATGTCGTCCGCCGGAACGTAGATCGCCTGCAACGAGGTGATCGAACGCCCGCCCGCGGACGTGATCCGCTCCTGCAGAGCGCCCATCTCCCCCGCCAGGTTCGGCTGGTACCCGACGGCGCTCGGCATGCGCCCCAGCAGCGTCGAGACCTCCGACCCCGCCTGGGTGAACCGGAAGATGTTGTCCACGAACAGCAGGACGTCCAGGTGGAGCTCATCGCGGAAGTACTCGGCCATCGTGAGCGCCGAGAGCGCGACGCGCAGCCGTACGCCGGGCGGCTCGTCCATCTGCCCGAACACGAGCGCGGTCTTCGCCAGGACGCCGGATTCGGTCATCTCCAGGAAGAGGTCGTTGCCTTCACGCGTGCGCTCGCCCACGCCGGCGAACACCGACACGCCGCCGTGCTGTTCCGCCTGGCGACGGATCATCTCCTGGATGATGACGGTCTTTCCGACGCCGGCGCCGCCAAACATCCCGATCTTCCCGCCCTGCACGTACGGCTCGAGGAGGTCGATCACCTTGATACCGGTCTCGAGCATGACCTTCTTGGGTTCGAGGTCGGCGAACGGCGGCGACTCGCGATGGATCGGCCAGTACGTGTCGGGGTGGATGTTGGACATGTCCGTGTCGAGTGGTTCGCCGAGCACGTTGTACACGTGACCCAGGACGCCTTCACCGACAGGCACGCTGATGGGGGCGCCGGTGTTCTCCACGGGAGCGCCTCGCGTCAGCCCGTCCGTCGGCTTCAGGGCGATCGCCCGGATCGTGCTGTCGCCGATGTGCTGCGCGACCTCGCAGGTGATCGTGGTCGTCGCGCCTTCGAGCTCGATGTCGACCTTCAGGGCCGTGTAGATGTCGGGCAGCTCCTTCGGTGGGAACTCCACGTCCACCACCGGTCCGATCACCCGAACCACACGACCCTTCGCATAGGTGTCTTCCTCAGGCATATGTCATCCCTCCGATGCCGCGGACAGGGCTTCCGCCCCGCCGACGATCTCCAAGATCTCGGTCGTGATCTCGTCCTGGCGGGCGCGGTTCGCCTGCCGGGAGAGCAGCTTGATCAGGTCCTCCGCGTTGTCGGTCGCGGCCTTCATCGCCCGTCGTCGCGCCGCGTTCTCCGAGGCGGCCGATTCGAGCAGGGCCGCGTAGACCTTCGTGACGATGTACTGCGGGAGCAGATGGTCGAGGATCTCCGCCGGCTCCGGCTCGAACAGATACTCGGCCTGCACGACGCCGACCCCGGTCCCCGCCACCTCCTCGGGGGCGATGGGCAGGAAGCGCTCACCGGTCGCACTGAGCCTGAACGCCGAGCGGAACTGCGTGTAGGCGCAATGCAGCTCGTCGATCTCCGCGGCGGCGAAATCATCGATCAGCGTCCGGCCCACCTCTTCGGCCTTCGCGTAGGGGGGAACCTCGCTGAACCCTTGCCACGAGCCTCGCATCGGCACGCCGCGGAAGCGGAAGTACCCGACACCTTTCTTCCCGATCACGTAGACGACCGGCTCCAGACCGCGGCGGCGGACGCTCGCGAGCAGCTCCTCGCCGATCTTGAGGACGTTGGAGTTGTACGACCCGGCGAGACCTCGGTCGGAGGTGACGACCAGGATGCCGATCTTCACCGGCGCTTCCCGTTCTTCGAGCAGTGGATGCACGATCGAGCCGGTCTGCCGCGCGATGTCTTCCATCGCCGCCGTGAGTTGCGCCGCGTACGGACGGGACGCCTCGACGCGCTGCTGGGCCTTCACGATGCGAGAGGACGCGATCAGCTCCATAGCGCGGGTGATCTTCTTCGTCGACTGGACCGAGCGGATCCGCCGACGGACGACGCGGAGCTGCGCACCCATGCTAGGCGGTGGATGACGCGTCGGGGACGGCTCCGGGTTCCGCACCCGCGGAGGTCGGAACGAACGTTGCCTCGAACACCTCGAGCGCCGCCTTGAGCGCGGCATCCGTCTCGTCGGACAGGTCGCCCGACCCGCGGATCGCGACCGGGATCTCCGGGTTCCGGGTCTCGACGTAGTCGTTGAAGGACGTGACGAACCGCTTGGCATCCTCGACCGGATACGGGTCGAGGTACCCGCCGGTCACCACGTAGATCGCGATGACCTGACGCTCGACGGGTTGCGGCTGGTACTGGGGCTGTTTCAGGATCTCGACGACCCGAGCCCCGCGAGCCAGCTGCTGCTGCGACGCCTTGTCCAGCTCCGACCCGAACTGCGCGAACGCCTCCAGGGCGCGGTATTGCGCGAGGTCGAGGCGCAGACGTCCGGCGACCTTCTTCATCGCCTTGATCTGTGCGGTGCCGCCGACGCGCGACACCGAGATGCCCACGTTGATCGCCGGCCGCACGCCGGAGAAGAAGAGTTCGGGCTCCAGATAGATCTGGCCATCCGTGATAGAGATGACGTTCGTCGGGATGTAGGCAGAGACGTCTCCGCCTTTCGTCTCGATGATCGGCAACGCGGTCATGGAACCGCCGCCGAGGTCGTCGGAGAGCTTCGCGGCGCGCTCCAAGAGGCGCGAGTGCAGGTAGAAGACGTCTCCCGGGTACGCCTCGCGACCCGGTGGGCGGCGGAGCAGCAGCGAGATCTCTCGGTAGGCCACCGCCTGTTTCGACAGGTCGTCGTAGACGATCAGCGCGCTGTCGCCCTGATACATCCAGTAGGCGCCGAGCGCCGCTCCGGCGTACGGCGCGATGTACTGGAACGGCGCCGGATCCGACGCGGACGCGTTCACGACGACCGTGTATTCGAGCGCGCCGTTCTCGCGAAGCGTCTCGACGACCTCTGAGACCGTGGACGCCTTCTGCCCGATCGCGACGTAGATGCACTTGACCGCCTGCTCGGTGCCCCAGTGTTCGCGCTGCGCGATGATCGCGTCTACGGCGACCGCGGTCTTGCCGGTCTGCCGGTCGCCGATGATGAGCTGCCGCTGACCACGACCGATCGCGGTCATGGCGTCGATGGCGGAGATGCCGGTGTACAACGGCTCCTTGACGGGCTGACGCGAGACGACGTTCGGCGCCTGCACCTCCAGGTTGCGCCGCTCGCTCGACGGGATGGGGCCTTTGTCATCGAGCGGGCGACCGAGGGCATCCACGACGCGCCCGAGGAACCCGTCGCCGACCGCGATCGAGAGGATCGTGCCGGTCTGCTTGACCGAGTCGCCCTCCTCGATCTTGTCCGACTCCCCCAGGATGATGCAGCCGATCTCGTCCACCTCCAGGTTGAACGCCAGTCCGAAGACCCCTCCGGGGAACTCCAGGAGCTCGTTGGACATGGCCCGTGGGAGCCCCTGGACGCGGGCCACGCCGTCGGCCGTCTCGGTGACGCGGCCGACCTCCTCACGCTCGACCGAAGGCGTCCAGCTCTCGACGTTCCGTCGAAGCGCCTCCGCGATGCTTGCCGGATCGATGTCTAGTGCCATCACACGCTCCCTAATGCTTGTCTGGCGTCCTCGAGGCGGCTCGCGATCGAGCCGTCGAAGACCTCATCACCGACGCGAGCGATCACGCCACCCACGACCGTCGGATCGACCACGATCTTCACGTCGACCTGTCGCCCCGTCGCATGGGACAACGCCTTCGCTAAGCGCTCGCGCTGCGCGGCGTTGAGGTCGACCGCCGTGCGGACCTCCGCAAGCACGTGCTGACGCTCCTGGGAGACCATGCGGGCGAGCTCGTCGACGATCTTGGGGATCTCCCGACTCCGGCCGGCATCGACCACGAACCCGAGGAGGCTGACCGTCAGGGGGGTCGCTCGATCGCCGAGCAGCTCGTGCAGCACGGCCTTCTTGTTCTCGACGGGGAGAGCGGCGTCGGTCAACGAGTCGCGGAGCGGCGTGCTCTGTTCCAAGGCCTTGCCGAACGCGTAGAGCTCATCCTCGACCGTGCCCAGGAGATCTTCGGCACGCGCGACCGCGAACAGTGCCTGCGCGTACCCACCGATGAGATCCGACTCCGCCACGTCAGTTCTGTCCGTTCCCCGAGGCCACCTGGTCGATGTACTCGTCGATCAGTCGTTCGTGGGACGACTTGTCCAACGACTGCCCAACGACCTTGCCGGCCAGCTCCACGGCGATCTCGCCGACCTGGGTGCGCAACTCCTGGAACACCCGGTCACGCTCGGCGCGGATCTCCTCCTGGGCGCGAGCGACGATCGCCTGCGACTCCTGCTCCGCCTTGCCCTGCAGGTCGACACGGAGCTGATCCGCGGTCCGACGAGCCTCCTCGATGATGCGGTTCCCCTCGTCGCGGGCGCCGGCAAGCTGCTCCTTGTATCGAGCCAGCTCTTCGTCGGCCGCGACACGAGCGCCCTCGGCCTTCTCCATCTCCCCCTGGATCTTCTCGCGACGCTCTTCGAGGAGCGTGTTCATGCGCGGGATGACGAACTTGGCCATGAGCACGTAGATGATGCCGAACGCGACGGCGCCGAAGACCAACTCGTTCGCGTGCGGATAGAGGTCCTTCTTTTCGCTGACCGCGGCCGCGGCCAGGAGGGAAAGCTTCGTGACGAGCATGGCTCCCCTCCCTCCTCTAGATGATGAACGAGAATGCGATGCCGAAGAGCGCAAGCGCCTCGATCAGTCCGATACCGATGAACATCGTCGTGCGAACCTGACCTGCGTATTCAGGCTGGCGAGCCATCGCTTCGACCGACTTGCCGATCAGGATGCCCAGGCCGATGCCTGGCCCGATCGCGGCCAGTCCGATCACCAGGCCCTTGCCGATCGTCTTCAGCCCGTCGAGGTTCCCAGTGACCTGGGCGATGAGATGAAACATCCGTTCCTCCTTAGCTAGTGTTCCTCAGCCTTGGCCTGCCCGATGTAGGAGGCGCTGAGGATGGCGAAGATGAATGCCTGCAGAGCAGCGACGAAGATCTCGAACCCCACCAACACGACCGCGAACGGGAACGAGACACCCGCGAGGATCCACGTCTTGGGACCGTCCTTGAGGAAGAAAAGTGTTCCGAGGAAGAAGATCGCGAGCAGGAAGTGGCCCGCGATGAAGTTCGCCGCGAGACGAACCGTCAGGGTGATCGGTCGCACGAGGATGTTCGACACGAATTCGATCAGCAACAAGAGCGTGTAGCGCAAGTATCCCGGCGCCGCGGGGATGATGCATGTGTGCCGGAGGTAGCCGATGAAGCCGTGTTGACGGATGCCGACGGCGTTGTAGACGACCCACGAGGTAAGCGCCAACACCAATGGGATCGCGACTCGGCTGTTGGCCGAGAAGCTCACCCCCGGGGCGACCTCGAACAGGTTCCCGATCAGGATGAAGAAGAAGAACGAGGCCAACAACGGCATGAACGTCTCCGCGTCAGGGCCGAGCATCGGGACCGCGATGTTCTCACGCACGAACTGGATCCCCAGCTCCATGATCATCTGCAGCTTGCCCGGGACCGTCTTGGGCTTGCGGAACGCGAAGAAGAAGAGCGCCGCGACGATCACCGTGGTGAGCGTCAGCAGGAGCGTGATGAAGTTGAAACAGAAGGTGAAGCCGCCGATCTTGATCGAAGGACCCCAACATCCATATACGAAGTCCTTCGTGCTGGGCGGCTCGAACGTGGCGGCGCCGAGGATCGCCCTGATCATCGCCGCGGCGCCCCATCGAACGTCCAGAGGTCGGCCTGCATCCGTCCGGAAAGCGCCTTCGCCTCATAGATGAGGAGCGCGACGATCGCGGGCACCAGGGCGAGGGCGAACGCAACGGGTGAGAACCACGACAGCTGGTTCAAGAGCACCAGGGCGATCGTGTAGACGATCAATCGAACCACGTACCCGCCCAGGGCGACGATGCTCACGAGCGGCGGCGATGTCGAGGCGGCCCAGGCGATCGACAAGGCGTTCGCGACGAAGTTCAGATAGACGATCACGATCGCGATGGCGGCCGACCATCCTGCCGTCGCGCCACCGAAGAGCGCACCGACGACGTACGCGACGACCACCGCGGGAACGGCGAATGGAGAGACGCGGCGGATCAGCGCGCGCTCGGGCTCAGGTCCCGTCACCCTCTCCCCTCCCGTGCTGCAACCAGATGATGTAGACCCCCAGCGCCCCCCCGAGGATGAACCCGATCGGCAGGAACACGTGCACGATGCCGAACAGCCGATCGATGAGGTATCCCAGCGCCCCGAGGGTGGCGATCCCTCCGATCATCGTGGAGGTGATCGACCAGCCGGTTCCCATCCCCGACCACCTGTCGCTCCGCTGCTCGTTGGCGGCCATGGGGGCGACAGTATAGGCGGGACGCTCGAAGCTCGTCAAAGCTCCCGGAGGCGTGTTTCCGCAGGTCAGAGGCCATTTCCTTGTGAGCTTGTGAACAGATTCACGAAGTTTGGGCCGCCACCAGACGCGCCTTGTCCTCGGCGAGCCGCTTCTCATCGCCGCGGGTGCGCATGCGGGTCGCCATCAGCTGACCCACCACGATCAGGATGCCGAACGTGAACAGCAACGTCCCCATCACGTTCACCTGCACCGGAAGTCCCTGGCGTGTGGCGCCGAACACCCACAGCGGGAACGTGGTCTTCGAGCCCGCCACGAAGTTCGTAATGACGTAGTCGTCGATCGAGAGCGCGAACGCGAGCAACCCGCCCGCGACGACGCCGGGCAAGATCAGCGGCAAGGTCACCTTGAAGAACGTCGTTTTCGGGTCGGCGCCGAGATCTCCCGCCGCTTCCTCCAGCGCCCGATCCATGCCGGATACGCGCGCGCGAACCGTGATCGCCACGAACGAGATGCAGAACATGATGTGCGCCAAAAGGATCGTGACGAACCCCTGCGGCACGCGCGCGTTCACGAACATCGTCAACATCGACGAGCCCAGCACGATCTCTGGGGAGGCGATCGCCAGGAAGATCACGAAGTTCATCAGCCCCGCTCCCCGGAAGCGGTAGCGGCCGAGCGCGAGACCGACAAACGTGCCGAGGATCGTCGAAAAGATCGTTGCCAGGAGCGCCACCTCGAGCGTCAGCTTGAGCGAGGTCGTGAGGTCGGGGAACGTGAAGAGGTTCCGCCACGCCTGCAGCGATGCGTGCTCCCAGCGGATGTTATACCGACCGGCGGGCGTGTTGAACGCGAAGACGATCATCACGGCGATCGGGATGACGAGGTACGTGATGAACAGCGCCGTGTACGTCGGAAGGACGAAACGGGTCCACCGTTTGTTCGACGGCGTCTTCGGTGCCGGCGTCGAACGGTCAAGGAGATCGTCTACCACGAAGGCAACGGCTGCCGGGTTATCCGGGTGCTGGCTCATCCGGCGGCCGCCCCCGACGTGACATCCTCGGTGCCCAGGACCCTCGCGTAGATCGACGCGCCGATCAGTAACGCCGCCATGAGGATGAACGACATCGCCGCAGCGAGGGGATAGTTGAAGTTCACTAAGAACTCGTTCTGGATGACGTTGCCGATCATCGTGTTCCCCGGTCCGCCGAGCACCTGGACGTTCACGTAGTCGCCGACGGCCGGCACGAACGTCAAGAGGAACGCCGCGAAGACCCCGGGGAGCGCGAGCGGCCACACGACCTTGCGGAACGTGGTGAATCGGCTCGCATACAGATCCTTCCCTGCCTCGACCAGACGCTTGTCGATCCGCTCGAGGGCCACATACAGCGGCAGAGCCGTGAACGGCAGGAAGTTGTACGTGATGCCGGCGATCACCGCGATACTGGTGCCGAGCACGTGGTAGTTCTTCGGAAGGAGCCCGATACGCTTCAGTGGCCCCAGGATCAGTCCGTCGTCGCGGAGCAGGAACTGCCATTCGACGGTCCGGATGATGAACGAGACGAAGAACGGCAGGAGCAACAGGAACAAGAACACGGACTTGCGCTTGCCACCGTAGAACGCGATCCAATAGGCGACCGGATACGCGAAGAGGAGCGCGAAGAGCGTGACCAATCCGGCGTAGGACAGAGACCGGGCGTAGATGCCACCGTGGAGTTTGATGGCATCCGCGTAGTTCGCGAAGTGCCAGTTGAAGTGGAAGTCCCCGATGAATCCCGACTGCAACGACGTATAGAACATGTAGCCGATCGGGATGAGGAAGAAGATCGCCAGGTAGAGGGTGCCGGGCGCCAGCAGCTCGTAGGGCGCCAGCTTCTTGTTCCGGCTCGGTTTCCGCCGCTCGATGAGCGGCGTCCCCGCCTTGACGATGTCTTCGACCGACGGTGTGCTCAGAGCTCCCCTCCCCCGCTCACGCTTCGGTCTACCCCTGATAGATCGCTTGGAACAGCGAGTTCCACTGGTTCTGCTCATCCGGAGTCTTGAAGACGTAGTAGGTGTGGGTCTTCGCCAGATCGTCGGCGCTCGGGAAGATCAGAGGGCTTTTCGCGAACGATGGATCGATGACGTCGGCCGCGGTGGGGACCGGGCAGATGTAGTTCACGTACGTCTCGATCTCGGCCTGGATCGCGGGTTGGTACACATAGTCCATGTAGGTGATGGCGTCCACGGGGTTCTCGGCTCCGACCGGGATGCACATGTTGTCCGTCCAGATGATCACGCCCTCGGATGGGATGCAGAACTGGAGCCCACTTGCGTCCCCCTCGAGGTTCAGCTGGAAGATGTCGCCCGACCACGCCATGGTCACCGCGATGTCGCCGCTCTGGAGCGCGTTCGTGTAGCTCTGGTCGTAGTACTGGCGGACGACTCCGTCGCTCTTCTGCTTCTGGAGCAGGTCCGCAGCGGCCTGCCATTGGGTGGGGGTGGACGTCGCCGGATCCACGCCCATGCCGACCAGCACGAGGTTCGGCAGATCCGTGTTGTCGCCGAACATACCGACCTTCCCCTTGAAGGCCGGGTCGAAGAGGTCCATCACGCTCGTGATGACCGGGTTGGATGGCCGCAAGGCCTTCACCTGTACGGGATCCCAGCCGACGCCGGTAAGTCCGGACTGCCAGGCCATCGTGAACTTGTTCCCGGGGTCATACGACGGAGACTTCACCGCGACGCTCGCGTTCGCGTCGAAGTTCGGCCGCTTGTCCGTGGGAAGCGGTATCAGGTAGTTCAACCGGAACAGCTGATTGAGGATGTCGCCGTTCGTGATGACGATGATGTCCCACCCCGTCGACTGTCCCGCCGCGAGCTGCGGCTGGATCTTGCCGAAGAACCCGGCGTTGGAGTTGATGACTTCGCGGTACGTCATCTGGATGTTCGTGTCCAACGTGAACTGCTCCAGAGACGTCGGCTTGCCGTTCACCCTTTTCTTGTCGATGTAGAGCGGCCAGTTCGCGAAGTTCACCTGGCCGTTCGGCTTGGCGTTCCAATCGATCCCACCGCCACCGCCCGTGCTGCCACTGCCGCCGCCGGCGCTCCCGCCGCCGCTCGTGCCGCCGCACGCGGCAAGGATCGCGCCGATCGAGAGCGCCCCGACCCCGACGCCGGCCGAACGGAAGAGGTCGCGCCGGGTCATCCGGCGCATCGTGAGACCTCGCAGGAACGCGGGGTCGTTCAGCAGGTCCTTGGGTTCCGTCATTCCGCTTCATCCTCCTCAGAGATCGGGGTGGCCGAGGGCTCCACGACGAACGTGTGCTCGGGGAGCCACTCGAGGCGAACCTTCTGGCCCGGATGAGGCTGCGAGCCCTCACCCCCGAGGTTCTGGACGTACACGGTGAGCTCATGCCCGCCGGGCCCTTCAACCTTGTATTGGTAGTTGACACCGATGTACGTGGACATGCGCAGCAGCCCGGTCACCGCGTTGCGATCCGAGGGCGGCGTGCCATCATCGGGCACGATCGTGATCTTCTCGGGCCGCACACCGACCCGCACGCTGGAGATACCGGCCGGAACACGATCCGTCCGGGTCGTGACCACGCCGCCGGTTGCGAGCGCGATGGTCGTGCGGCCGTTGTTCGTCTCCTTGACCTCGCCGTCCAACATGTTCGACGCGCCCAGGAAGCCGGCCACGAACTCGGTGGCGGGCGATTCGTAAACCTCCTCCGGCGGACCGATCTGCTCGATCTTGCCGTGGCGCATGACCGCGAGCCGGTCGGACATGGTCATGGCTTCTTCCTGGTCGTGCGTCACGTAGATGAACGTGATCCCGACCTCCTGCTGGATCCTCTTCAGCTCCAACTGCATCTGCTTGCGGAGCTTCATGTCGAGGGCGCCGAGGGGCTCGTCGAGCAGCAGGACCTTCGGGTGATTCACCAGGGCGCGTGCGAGGGCGACGCGTTGCTGCTGTCCCCCGGACATCTGCGGCGGCTTGCGGCTTTCGAACCCGATCAGGTCGACGAGCTTCATGGAGTCGCGGACGCGTTGGTCGAGCTCACTTTTCTCGACCTTCTTGCGGCGAAGGCCGAAGGCGATGTTCTCGTACACGTTGAGGTGCGGGAACAACGCGTAAGACTGGAACACCGTGTTCACGTCGCGTTTGTAGGGCGGCAGCATGGTCACATCTCGGCCACCCAGGTACACGGTGCCGTACGTGGGCTCCTCGAACCCGCCGATCATGCGCAGGGTCGTCGTCTTGCCGCAGCCCGACGGACCGAGCATCGAGAAGAACTCGCCCTCTTGGATGTCGAGCGACAGGTCGTCGACCGCGGCTGCATCCCCGAAAAGCTTGGACACACGGTCGAGGCGTACGTCGATGTCCGGCACGTTCACCCCCTCAGTCGAACGTAGGCGCGCATCATGCCACAGCGACCGCGCGACGCGGAAGGCCGTCCCTCCCTAGTACGTGGCCGGCGGGGTTGGAGGCTCGGCGACGGTCGCCCGCGCGTCCTCGACCGGCGGCTGAGCGGGAGCAGGTGGATCGGCCCCTCCACGCCACCGGGCCAGTCTCGGCAAAGCCGTCACCAGGAACAGCGCGACCGCGCACAGCACGATCACGCCCACGGCGAACCGTCCGTCGATCAGACCGACGGCGAGCGCGCTCGCCGAGATCAGCGCGCTCCAGAGATACATGAGCAGCACCGCTGAACGGTGACTGTGCCCGATATCGAGCAGCCGGTGATGGATGTGCTCCTTGTCCGGCTGCCCGATCCCCTTCCCACGCCATGTCCGCCGCACGATGGCGAGCGCGACGTCGAGGAACGGGATCGCGAGCACCAGCAGCGGCACCAGGATGGTCCCGGCGATCGCGGCCAGGTCTCCCCCCACCGGCGGGTACGGGTTCCGACCGACACCGGACAATGTGGCGATC
Organism: Actinomycetota bacterium; assembly: GCA_050692375.1. Taxonomy (GTDB): domain Bacteria; phylum Actinomycetota; class UBA4738; order UBA4738; family HRBIN12; genus JBBQVZ01. The sequence goes on along the minus strand of JBOGVK010000153.1, from coordinate 7,919 downwards.
GTGATGAGCATCCCGAGCAGCATCGCCCCCGAATCACCCATGAAGATGCGCGCCGGATGGAAGTTCCAGGGAAGGAAACCCACGCACACGCCCACGGTGATCGTCGAGAGCAGCGCTGCGGCGGACGCGTCCCCGAACAGGCTCGGCGTTCGGACCATGTAGATGAAGAACGCGGTGGCGGCGATGGCCACCATCCCCGCGGCCAGACCGTCAAGGCCATCGACCAGGTTGACCGCGTTCACGACGAGCGCCAACCACAGGATCGTGAGCGGCACGGCGAGATCCGAGCTCACCGACACGATGCCCGCCGTCCCCGGCAGCCAGAAGTAGACGACCTGCACACCGAGCAGGATCAACAATCCCCCGATGAACACCTGCGCCGTGAGCTTGGCCAGGGCGGAGATGCCGCGTTTGTCGTCGATCGCGCCCAAGATCACGATCGCCGTGCAGGTGCCGAACGTCGCGAGCGGCTCGGCACTTCCGTGGTTCATCTTGGAGAAGAACGGCAGGAACCGCGAGACGCCAAGCCCAACCAGCAACCCCGCATACATCGCCAAACCACCCATGGTCGGGGTCGGAACGGCGTGCACGGTGCGGTCATTGGGTTCGGATATGACGCCGAAGCGCACGACGATCCGTCGAACGATGGGCGTGCTGGCGAACGTCGTTGCGGCGCACGCCAGGAAGACCCAGAGGTAGGCGATCACGCTCCGCTCAGTGTGCGATGCGTCGAAGGCAGGCGCAACCGGACGCCGTCAGTCCGGGTAGACCGGGAACCGCCGCATGAGGGCGCGCACCCGTTCGCGGGCCGCCTCTTTCACCGCTTGATCGTCCGGATGACGGAGTGCATCGCCGATCACGCCGGCGACCTCCTTCATCTCCGGCTCGTCCATCCCTAGGGTCGCCGGCCCCGGCGTGCCGACGCGGATCCCCGACGGCGTCGACGGCGGCTGCGGATCGAACGGGATCGCATTCTTGTTGAGTGAGATCCCCACTTCATCCATCACCCGCTCGGCGTCCTTGCCGTTGACTCCGAGCGGCCGCAGGTCGGCGAGGATCAGGTGCGAATCTGTTCCACCGGACACGATCCGCAGACCTTCGTCGGCAAGGCTCTGCGCCAGCGCTCGCGCGCTCCGCACGACCCGGTGCGCGTAGTCCTGGAACTCGGGCGTCATCGCTTCCTTGAGCGCCACGGCCTTGCCCGCGATGCAGTGCTCGAGCGGCCCACCCTGCATCATCGGGAACACGGCCTTATCGATCGCCTTCGCGTGCTCCTGCCGGCAGAGGATCATGGCGCCGCGCGGTCCTCGGAGCGCCTTGTGCGTCGTGAACGTGACCACGTCGGCGTGAGGGACGGGCGACGGGAACGCGCCGCCGGCAACCAGGCCGATGAAATGCGATGCGTCGACCCAGAGCAGGGCACCCACCTCGTCGCAGATACCGCGGAACGCCGCGAAGTCGATCTCCCGCGGATAAGCCGTGTATCCGGCCAGGATGATCGTCGGCTTGTGTTCCTTCGCCAGATCCCGGACCCTGTCCATGTCCAGGCGCTCGGTTTCGCGATCCACTTCGTAGGCCACGAAGTTGAACCACATGCCCGAGACGTTCACCGGCGAGCCGTGGGTGAGATGACCGCCGTGCGCGAGCGCCATGCCCAGCACTTTCTCGTTCGGGTTGTTCGGCTCCAGGAACGCTCCGAACACCGCCATGTTCGCCTGGGCGCCGGCGTGCGGCTGGACGTTCGCATGGTCGGCGCCGAACAGCTCCTTCGCGCGGTCGATCGCAAGTTGCTCCGTCACGTCGACGAACTCACACCCGCCGTAGTACCGGCGACCTGGGTAGCCCTCCGCGTACTTGTTGTTCATGGTCGAGCCGATCGCCGCCAGGACGGCGGGGCTCGCGTAGTTCTCGGAGGCGATCAGCCGGAGCGTCGTCCGTTCGCGCTCCAGTTCGTTCGCGATCGCGGTCGCCACCTCCGGGTCGGTCGCCTTCAACGCATCCCAGCTCGCCGCGTAGTCCTTCATGTCACAGCTCCCCCCGTTCGATCATCGAGATCTGTTCGATCCTCGGTACGTGCCTCCCGCCCTCGAACGAGGTGGCGAGCCACACGCGGACGACCTCCTTCGCGTAGGCGGGGGCGATGACCCGTGCGCCCATGCTCAGCACGTTCGCGTCGTTGTGCTCCCTGGCCAACCGCGCGGAGTACAGGTCGTGGCAGAGCGACGCGCGGATCCCATCGATCTTGTTCGCCGCGATCTGCTCTCCTTGGCCAGACCCACCGAGGACGATCCCCCGCTCGGCTCGACCATCCGCGACCGCCCGGGCCGCGGCCGCGCAGAATGCGGGATAGTCGACCGGCTCGACCGAGTCCGTACCGCAGTCGATCACGGAGTGCCCTTCTGCTGCCAGGAACGGCTTCAGCTCCTCTTTCAACGGGAACCCGGCATGATCGGCGCCCATCGCGATCCGCACCTCAGGTTCCCTCAACCGCCGAGCCGGTATCCGTAGCCGGCCCGAAGAGGCCGTCCACGAGCCGCTCCATCCACGTGTCGATCTCCCACGCGACGGCTCGGTAGGCCTCGATGGGCTGTCCGAGTGGATCGGCGATGTCGTTGTCACGCGACGCGGGACCGTCATGGTGGGCGCGAGCTCCCTGAGCCGCCTCCACACGCTCGACGAGCCCCTCGGGCCCGCCGCGGGCATCGAGCGCCGGCAGTGATTCGAGCAGCCGAACCAATTCCTTCAGCGTGAACGCGCGCGGCCCCAGATCGAACTCGAACGTGAGCACGTCACTATGGTTGCTCGCCATACACAGCAGCAGGTCGGCCTCCTCGGCCATCCCGGCCGTGAGGCGGCGTCCGCGATGCCCGGAGATGTCGATCCCCAGCTCGTAGGCTGCCTGCACCGACTCCGGCATCGCATCGGAGCCCTCGAGACCGCTGGTTCCCGCCGACGAGACAGCCGGCGCCGCGTCGCCGAACCTGCGCTGCAGGGCGTTGCGCAGGAGCCCCTCCGCGATCGGCGAGCGGCAGATGTTGCCCGTACAAACCACGAGGATCGACGTCATGGGGTTCGGGTCACCCTGAGGGGCCCGAGGAGGGCGAGTCTAGCAGCGGGACTTCGTCGCCCAGAAGCTCTGCGACCCTGCGCGCATCCACCCCGCCCGCCCGAACGATCCGAGCGCGACCGTGCGCCAGATCGATCACCGTCGAGGCGACGCTGACCGCGCTTCCGGCGGGATCGTCCTGACACAGGTACACGGCCACCGAATCGCCGAACGCTTGCTGGAGCTCGTCGCAGGTCCGGGCCGGCGGTTCGTCCGAGCGGTTGGCGCTCGTGGTGGCGAGCGGTCCAGCGGCGAGCAGGACCGCCGTGGCCAGGGGGTGGCGAGGCGCTCGCAAGCCGATCGTGTCCGGATCACCGCCAAGCTCCCAACGCCGGCTGACATCCGTTCGCGGAAGTACGACCGTCAGAGCGCCGGGCCACGAGGCGCACACACGATCGGCCCGGTCGTCGAACCTCGCCAAGGCGTGCGCCACCTCTGCGTTCGCGACCAGGACCGGCATCGCGCGTTCCCGAGATCGGCGCTTCGCCTCGAACAGCCTCGCCGTGGCGGATGGATCGTCTGAGCGCGCGGCGATCCCGTAGACGGTGTCGGTGGGAAACACGATCAGCTCGCCCCGGCGCACGGCGTCGACGGCGTCTTCGATCGGCGTCATCCGGGCTTCCGCGCTCCCACGACGCGGTCACGGCCGGCCAGATCCTGCTCGAGCCCGACGTCGACGAAGCCGGCGGCCGAGGCTGCCTCACACACGACCTCGCCGTGCGCATCGCCGATCTCGACCACCACCGCGCCACGCGCCCGTAGCACCTCGGCCGCCTGAGCGAAGAGTCGCTCGTACAGGTCGATGCCCCCGACGAGCGCCGCGACGGGGTCGGCGCGCGCGTCCGGCGGCAGTGTTTCCAGCTCGTCGGCGGCAACGTAGGGAGGGTTGCTCACGATGAGATCGACGGCTCCACGGAGCGATGGCATCAAGGGGTCGAGCAGATCGCCCTCGACGATCTCGACATCCAGGGCAAGAAGGTCGGCATTGGTTCGCGCCAGCGCGATCGCGTCTTCAGAGATGTCGATCGCCACCACACGAGCGTCGGGACGTTCCGTCTTGATGGCAAGCCCGATCGCTCCCGTCCCCGTCCCCACGTCGACGACGACCGGCGCCGAGACGTCTTCGATCGACGCAAGCGCGTGCTCGACGAGGATCTCCGTCTCCGGGCGCGGGATGAAGACACCGGGCCGGACCAGGAGCGTGAGCCGCCGGAACACCTGCTCACCGGTGAGGTGCTGGAGTGGTACCCCGACGCAGCGCCGACACAGCGCACGACCGAACCGCTTGGCCTCGGCCGACGAGAGCCCTTCGTCCCGAGCGTAGAGCCCAGCTCGATCGGTACCCAGGATCTGGGCAAGCAGGACCTCGGCGGTGGGAAGGGGGCTCTCGACGTCGTGGTGGGACAGATAGTCGGTCGCCCGGCGGAGAACCTCGGCAGGGCGCATCCATTCACCCCCGCTCGTCGGGCGAGGCGAGCTGATCGGCTCGTTCGGCCGAGCGAAGGAGATCGATGAACACATCGAGCTCCTCGCCGCCGAACAAGACATCTTGAAGCCTGTGCGAGGTGTGCTTGATCCGGTGGTCCGTGACGCGGCCGTCGGGGAAGTTGTAGGTGCGGATCTTCTCCGCGCGTTCGCCGGAACCGACCTGGGATCGACGGCTCGCGGCCTCCTTCGCCTGCGCCTCATCCTGGGCGGCTTGCAGCAGCCGGGCACGGAGGTAGCGCATCGCCTTCTCGCGATTCTGCAGCTGCGAGCGTTCCTCCTGGCACTCGACCTTGATCCCGGTCGGCTTGTGGATGATCCGCACGGCCGAATCGGTGGTGTTCACGGACTGCCCGCCGGGGCCGGACGACCGATACACGTCGATGTGGAGATCCTCCGCCCGGATCTCGACCTCGACCTCCTCGGCGACCGGCAGAACGGCCACGGTGGCCGTGGAGGTGTGGATTCGTCCGGCGGACTCCGTTACCGGTACGCGCTGTACCCGGTGAACCCCCGACTCGTGTTTGAGTCGCGTGTACGCGTCCTCCCCCCGCACCTCCATCACGACTTCCTTGAACCCGCCGACCTCTGCCTCGGAGGCCGAGAGCACTTCGGTCTTCCAACGGTGACGCTCGGCCAGGCGCCGGTACATCTCGAACAGCTCACCCGCCCAGAGCGCTGCCTCCTGCCCACCGGCCCCACCGCGGATCTCGACGATGACGTCCTTGCCGTCGTTCGGGTCCTTCGGGATCAGCAGCATTTCCAAACGCGCCCGGAGGTCCTCCGCGCGAGCTTCGGCCCGATCGGCTTCATCACCGAAGTAGGCGGCCATCTCCGGGTCCGCCTCGGCCAACTCCATCTGGCGGGCCTCTTCGGCCTGCTGAACGACCTGCCGATACTCCCGATAGGGCTGAACGATCTCCTGGAGCTCGGAGAAAGCCCTACCCAGGTCACGCATCTGCTCCTGGTCGCCCGTCACGCCGGCGTCGGACAGCTCCTGGGAGACGGCTTCATAGCGGGTTTCGATCTCCGCGAGTCGAGAGTCGAGCGACGTGGCCATCCTCTGATTATCCCGGCGATCGTCCCGGCCATCATGGCGGACGTGCGGAACCGCTCACAGGGAGCGGAGATACCCGGGTTCGCCGGCTACGCTTCGTCCGCGTCGTCGTCCGAGTCGTCGTCGAAATCGAGCTTGAGCGACTTCATGTCCGGAAGGTCCAGACCGTCGTCGGCGAGCATGCCCTCGAGGCTGTCGACCGTGTCCCCCTGATCGCTGGAGTGACCCTCGCCCGCCTGCTCCTCTTGCTCGTGGTGATCGGTCGTAGCGGGAGGCGAGGAAAGGTTCGGCTCCTCGACCGCCGGGACCGCGGCCGCCGCTTGGGGCGCGGCCTCGGCGACCGGTCGCTCAGCGGGAACAGGCTGCGGCGTCGGTATCGGATCGTCGATCGCCACCTCCAGCTCCTTGGCGACACCGATGAGTCGGGACTGCATGTCTTGAAGCTGCTGGACCAGGTTCTCGCGCCGCGTCGAGAGACCCACGACCACGCGATCCGCCTCCTGCTTCGCCCGCTCCAGCAACTCATTTCCTTGCTGCCGCGCTTCCTCCGCGTGCGCCTGCGCGTCGACGCGGATCCGATCCGCCTCGGTCCGAGCCTCGTTGACCATGCGAGCCGCATCGGCGCGAGCCTCGCCGAGGATGCCCTCCGCCTCGTGATCGGCCGTGGCGAGGAGCGTCGTCAGGCGCTTCGCCAGTCGTTCGTACGGATCCTCCGAGGGAGGAGGGCCGGGCGGCGAGCCTTCCGCGGCGCCCGCTTGCAACCGAGCTTCTTGCAGCTGTTGCTCGAGACCTTTGAGCTGCTCGGCGACCTGGCCGAGGTAGTCACGGACCTGGTCGGGATCGTAGCCACGGCGCACCGAGGCGAACTCCCGTCGGCGGATCTGTGCAGCGCTTGGAAGGATGGGCAGATCGATGTCGGTGGCCACAGCACAACCTCCCGGGTTCGTCGGGAACCCGCTTATCTTCGGGGCACCATGGGATCGATGCAACGACCCTCGGCGATGAGTATCGGCAGGTCAGGACGTCAGCTGGAGGAGTCTGCCGCCTCGGCTTCGCGCCGGAGCACTTCGTCGAACGAGGCGATCGCCACTTCGATCTGACCGCGCTCGGGAGGTTGGGTCGTGATGCGTTGGAGCCACAGGCCGGGCGCCATGAGCATCCGCATCGCGGTCGAGGTCTGGAATCGGGCGCCCAGACGCAACGCTTCGTACGCGATTCCGGCGATCAACGGGATGGCCACCACCCGCGATCCGATCCTCCACCAGATCCCCGGCGTGCCGAACAGCGTGAACCCGAAGATGGTGATGATCATGACGATGATCAAGAAGTTCGTTCCACAGCGAACGTGCACCGTGGAGTAGTGGTCCACATGCTCGGGATCGAGCGGATCGCCGTGCTCGAAGGCGGAGATGGTCTTGTGCTCGGCGCCGTGGTACTCGAACACCCGATGGATGTCTTTCGTCCGTCCGATCAACCAGAGGTAGGCCACGAAGAGCGTGACGCGGAACACTCCCTCGAGCATGTTGATGAGGATGCTTCCTCCGACGTGCCGCTGGATCCACGCGAAGAGCACGGTTGGCCCGAGCACGAAGATCGCAACGAACACGACCATGGCGAGCGCGAGGGCCAGACCGACCTGCCGCGAGGTGAGCTGCTCTTCTTCTTCCATCGACTGGTTCGTCGCGATGAGCAGAGCGCGCGTTCCGATCGCGAGCGACTGACCCAACACGATGATGCCGCGCAGGAAGGGCTTCGCCAGGAACGGATGGCGTTTCGCGACCGAGTCGATGTCATGGGACTCGATGTGGATGTCACCGGCCGGCCGGCGGACGGCGACCGCCCAATGGTCTGCGCCGCGCATCATGACGCCCTCGACCACAGCCTGGCCGCCGTAGAGGTGCGGCCGGGCGACGGGGGCGTTCTCGCTCACGGGTCCGACCGAAGGTCGGTCAAGCCTTCTGGGCTTGCTGCGTCTTGGCGTAGCGACGCTGGAACCGCTCGACGCGACCGCCGGTATCCATAAGCTTCTGCTTGCCCGTGTAGAACGGGTGGCAGTTCGAACAGATGTCGGACCGGATCTCGCTCACGGTGGATCGGGTCTGGAACGTGTTCCCGCACGAACAGTGAACGTTGGCCAGCTGGTATTCGGGGTGGATGCCTTGCCTCATGTTCGGTGACTCCTCTCGGACGCCGTAAGCGTACCGGCCCCCGTCACTAGCTCCCGGACGGCGCCTTGGCGATCTCCTTCAGGAACTGCTCGTTCGACTTCGT
>JBOGVK010000152.1:0-19015 GCA_050692375.1 Actinomycetota bacterium | reverse complement strand
CCTTGGCGCGCTTCTCGCCCTCTTCGCGCAGCTGCTTGAACCGCGGGCGCCCCGCCTCGTCGTCGCCGAACAGCTCCTTCGCGAAGGCGCCGCTGCGGATCTCCTCGAGGATCTCCTTCATGCGCGCGCGCGTCCCGTCGTCGACGACCCGCGTCCCGCGCGAGATGTCGCCGTACTCGGCGACGTCCGAGATCGAGTAGCGCATGTACTCGAAGCCGCCCTCGTAGAGCAGGTCGACGATCAGCTTCAGCTCGTTCAGGCACTCGTAGTACGCGATCTCCGGCTGGTAGCCGGCCGCGACGAGCGTGTCGAAGGCCGAGCGGACGAGAGCCGACGTCCCGCCGCAGAGCACCGCTTGCTCGCCGAAGAGATCGGTCTCGGTCTCCTCCTTGAACGTGGTCTCCAACACGCCTGCGCGCGCGGCGCCGATACCGGCGCCGTAGGCCAGCGCGCGCTGCCGGGCGTTCCCGGTCGCATCCTGATGGACGGCGACGAGCGCCGGAGTGCCGATCCCCTGCTCATACGTACGACGGACCAAGTGTCCCGGACCCTTCGGGGCGATCATCGTGACATCGACGCCCTCGGGCGGAGCGATCGTTCCGAAGTGGATGTTGAACCCGTGTGCGAACATCAACATGTTGCCCGGCTCAAGATTCGGGGCGATGTCGGCGGCGTACGCCCTGGCTTGCGCCGTGTCGGGGAGAACCACCATCACGACGTCGGCCTCGCGCACGGCATCGGCCGTGTCGAGAACACGAAGTCCGGCGTCCTCGGCCTTCGCGCGGGACGACGAGCCCGCGCGCAGCCCCACGCGGACGTCGTATCCCGAGTCACGCAGGTTGAGCGCGTGCGCGTGACCCTGGCTTCCGAAGCCGAGCACGGCGATCTTCTGTCCTCGGAGAGCCTCGTGATCGATGTCCTTCTCGTAGTAGATCGTCGCCATGGTGGTCGTCGTCCTCTCGCTCGATGGTCGTCGCACTAGTCCGCGTCAGACTAGATACCTACACACCGCCGCCATCCCACTCGCCGACGTCTTCGGCCCCTGCGGCTTTGGCGGATCTCAGGCCTCGTTCGCGGATGCTGCGGTTCCCCCTGGTGAGCGCGATGCGGCCCGTGCGCGCCAGCTCGACGATCCCGAAGTCATCCAACAGCTCCAGCAACGCCGACAGTTTGTCCGGCGAGCCGGTCGCCTCGATCGTAAGGGTCTGGTGCGTGGCGTCGGACACCCGCACCCGGAACACCTGGCAGAACTCCAACACACGCGCCCGGGCCTCACCCTCGGCGCGCACCTTCACGAGCATCAGCTCGCGCTCGACCGTCTCCGACGGCTCATGCTCCAGGATCTTGATCACGTTGATCAGCTTGTTCAGCTGTTTCGTGATCTGCTCGAGAGGCTTCTTGTCGACGTTCACGACGATGGTCATCCGAGACAGGCCGGGACGCTCGGTGGGTCCGACCGCGAGCGAGTCGATGTTGAACCCACGGGCGGCGAAGAGCCCCGCGACGCGCGTCAGGACGCCGGGACGGTCTTCGACCAGGACGGAGAGCGTGTGAAGGGTGCTCATGCGATGGGTGCCTCCGCGGGATCGTCCGCCCGCTTCAAGCCCTCGGGTCCGGTGATGATGTCGTCGTTCGAGGCACCGGCGGGCACCATCGGGAAACACATCTCGTTCGAGTCGACACGGAAGTCGATCACCACGCTCCGATCGGTGATCGATAGCGCCTTCTCGATGACGGTGTCGACCTCGTCGGCGTGCTCGGCGCGCAGGCCGACGCACCCGTAAGCCTCGGCCAGCTTCACGTAGTCCGGCGTGTCGTAGCTCAGGTAGACCTGGCTGTAGCGCTCCTTGTAGAAGAGCTCCTGCCACTGACGCACCATGCCGAGGTACGCGTTGTTGATGATCGCCGTGATGAAGGTGATGTTCTCGGTCGTGGAGGTCGCGAGCTCCTGTGCGGTCATCTGGAAGCAGCCGTCGCCGTCGATCGCGATCACGCGCTTGTCCGGCTGACCGGCCGCCGCGCCGAGCGCCGCCGGGACCGCGAAGCCCATGGTGCCCAGTCCGCCCGAGTTGATCCAGTGCCGCGGCTTCTCGAAGTGCCAGAACTGCGACGCCCACATCTGGTGCTGGCCGACGCCGGACACGACGATCGCGTCGCTCCCCGCCGCCTCGTACAACCGCTCGATGCAGAACTGCGGCTTGAGCGGCCCGTCCGCTTGCTGGTCGTAGCGGTACGGGTAGGTCGTCTTCCACTCCTCGAGCCGACCCAGCCAAGCCTTGCGGTCCGGAACCCCGCCGGCTTCATCCTGTCGCTTCGAGAGCTCCGACGTGAGCTTGCCGATCACGTCCTTGCAGTCCCCGACGATCGGCACTTCGACCACGCGGTTCTTGCCGATCTCGGCCGGGTCGATATCCACGTGGATCACGGTGGCGTCCGGCGCGAAGCCATCGAGCTTGCCCGTGACCCGATCGTCGAACCGCGCGCCGAGCGCGATCAGCAGATCCGACTTCTGCATCGCGGTGACCGCGGTGTAGTTGCCGTGCATGCCGGGCATCCCCAGGCAGAGCTCGTGCGAGTCCGGGAACGCGCCACGCGCCATGAGCGTCGTGACGACCGGCAGCTGCCCGATCGTCGCGAGCTTGTGCAGCTCCTTCGTCGCGTCGGCCTTGATCACGCCGCCACCTACGTAGAGGACCGGCCGCTTGGCTTTCATGATCAACTTCGCGGCCTCGGCGATCTGCCGGAGGTTGCCCTTCGTGGTCGGCTTGTAGCCCGGGAGATTCACCGAGTCGGGCCACTTCCACGTGGTCTCGTTGACGAGGACGTCCTTCGGCAGGTCCACCAGGACGGGACCCGGACGCCCGGTGCGCGCGATATGGAACGCCTCGCGGATCGACTCGGCCACGTCGCCGGGATCGGTCACGAGGAAGTTGTGCTTCGTGATCGGCATGGTGATGCCGGTGATATCGGCCTCCTGGAACGCGTCGTTGCCGACGACCGGCGTGGGTACCTGGCCGGTGATCGCGACCATCGGCACGGAATCCATCTTGGCGTCGGCGAGCGCCGTCACCAGGTTGCAGCCGCCGGGCCCGGACGTCGCCATGGCGACCCCGACCTTGCCGGTCGCCCAGGCGTAGCCCTCGGCCGCGTGGCCGGCGCCCTGCTCATGCCGGCAGAGGACGTGGCGGACTCTCGAGTCGAGCAACGGGTCGTATGCCGGCAGGATGGCGCCGCCGGGGATGCCGAACACGATGTCGACGCCCTCGCCCTCGAGAGACTTGAACAGCGCTTGCGCGCCGGTGACCTTCATCTGGCGCTCACCTCCTCGGTCCGCTCCTCGACCGGACCGGTCTCCACACGCTTGACGGTCGCCGACAGACGATGAGAGAGGTTCCGGCACGCGCGCTCGAACTCCCATGGGGTCCAGTCGCGACGGCGCATCTGGAGCACGTCGTCCCGCTGATCCTCGCCGAAATCGAACCCGGACCCCAGATAGACCACTTCCGAAGACAGGTACCGGTCGACGACCGCGCGAACCGAAGCCTCCGCGGCATCGACGCTCACTTGGCCCGGTCCCTCCCACAGCACGCTGGCGACGACGCTCCCGTCCCGCTCGAATTCGTACCGCATCGTGATTACCTCCTCTCGGATCGTTCCCGATCCGTTCCGCTTGCCGTCACGTGGTTCTTGGGTACAAAAAACCCCTCGCGTGGCGAGGGGTATCGGCGCGGTCGCAGGCCACGTGGGCCCGCCCGCGCCTACCGGATAAGTACGAGGACGCTGCGCTCGAACAGCCTGCTTGTCGACATGGTCCAACCAGTGTACGGGCGAGAGGGGAGGTGTCAACCCGCCGACTGGGAGTGATTCAGTTTGAGGTTGTCCGAACGAAGGTCCGCCGCCAGTCGCGGTAGGCGCGATATCCGTAGAACGTGACCACGAGTGTCGCGAGTACATCCAAGGTGCGCCCGGAGAGAGAGTCCAGACGGAAGAACGTAGCCCAGAGGCCGATCCCCAACAACACCGCGAAGATCGCAACCCGAACGAGTAGGAACCGTTTGGTCCCTCGGCTCACGGGGTACGACGGCTTCGATGCCTGCCCACTCACCTCATGTCCCCGCGATCTCAAGAGTTTGCCGCGGCCATCGTAAGCGAGGCCACGGAGTGTGAGAAATGCCATCGGCCCGCGGCAACTGACCGGCCATCGCCGGAGGTTCGTATCCCTGCGGGCCACCATCACGAACGCTCAGGTTCGTTCAGTCTTGACCAGGAACGAACATCAGGACTAGCGTCCGGCTCGTGGACGTGGGCGAAGATCCGGCGCTCGCCGCGGTGATCGCGGCCATCCCCGAGTGGGAGGAGCTGGAGCCAGACGTCACGCTGATCACGATCGGGATCACGAACCGCAACTTCAAGGTGGAGATCGGCGGCGAGTGGTTCGTGGTCCGTCTCTCCGGGAAGGACACCGACCTCCTCGGGATCGATCGCGAGGCGGAGAATGCGGCCGCGAGCGCTGCGGCCGCGGCCGGCGTCGCGCCCGAGGTGTTCGCCTATCTCCCCGGGCACGGGGCGCTCATCACGCGGTTCGTGCAGGGCGGCTCCATCCCCGAGGAGGACCTTCAGCGCGAGGAGGTCCTCGGCGCGGTCGTCCGGTCAGTGAAGGCGATCCACGCGTGCCCGCCGATCCCCTCGACGTTCCCGGTGTTCCGGATCGTCGAGGAGTACCGCGAGATCGCGGCCGATCGGGGCGTCGCGTCCCCCGCCGCGTTCGAGGAGGTCCACGCGAAGGCCGGCGACATCGAGGCGGCGTTCTCGAAGCAGCCGCTCGCAGACCACCCCTGCCACAACGATCTGTTGAACGCGAATTTCCTGTTGGACGGCGATCACGTGTGGATCGTCGACTACGAGTACGGCGGGATGGGCGATCCCTTCTTCGACCTGGGGAACCTGTCGATCAACAACGGTCTGTCCGCCGACGCGCAAGAGATGCTGCTGCGCCAGTACTTCGGCGACGTCGCCGATGCGCACCGCGCGCGCCTGCAGCTCATGCGGATCATGTCCGACTTCCGCGAGGCGATGTGGGGCGTGGTGCAGCAGGCGATCTCGACGCTCGACTTCGACTACGTGGACTACGCGGGCCGGCACTTCGCACGATGCTTGGCGAACGCTTCGGATGACCGGTTCGGCGAATGGCTGCGCGCGGCCGCGTCGGAGCCCGTCTAGATGCCGGAGGGCTATCGCGCGATCGTGATCGGCGGCGGCGTGGCCGGCGCGAGCATCGCGTACCACCTGACCGAGCTCGGCTGGCAGGACGTGCTGCTGCTCGATCGCAACGAGCTCACGTCGGGCTCGACGTTCCATTCGGCCGGTCTGGTGGGTCAGCTCCGATCGAGCGTCTCGCTCACGCGGATGATGATGTACAGCGCGGAGCTCTACCGGCGGCTCGCGACCGAGACCGGCGTCGATCCCGGCTGGCACGAGGTCGGATCCCTGCGTCTGGCCTCGACCGACGAACGGATGCAGGAGCTCCGACGTCAGGAAGGCTGGGCGCACACGTTCGGCCTGCCGCTCGAGGTCATCTCGACCGACGAGGCGCTCGAGAAGTTCCCGTTGTTCGACCCAACGGGCGTGCAAGGTGCAGCGTTCATCCCGACCGACGGGCATCTGGACCCGAGCAACCTGACGCTCGCGCTCGCCGAGGGCGCGCGCCGTCGCGGGGCCGAGATCCGGACGAACACGCGCGTGACCGGGATCGACGTCGTGGACGGCTGCGTGCGCGGCGTCGTTACGCAAGAGCACGGTCCGATCGCGGCCGAAGTCGTCGTGAACGCCGGCGGGATGTACGCGAACCAGATCGGACGGATGGCCGGCGTCGAGGTCCCCGTCGTGCCGTTCGCGCACCAGTACTTGCTCACGAAGCCCGTCGAGGGTGGAAGCGTGGACCTGCCGACCATGCGCGATCCCGATCGGCTGGTGTACTTCCGTGGCGAGGCCGGCGGCGGCCTGGTGATGGGTGGCTACGAGCGGAACCCGGCGCCGTGGGCCGTGGAGGACGGTCCGCCCGCCGATTTCAACCATCAGCTCCTGCCGGAGGATTGGGAGCGGTTCGAGGAGCTCGCCGAGAACGCGTTCGGACTCGTCCCTGTGCTGCAGACCGCCGAGGTCGTCACGATGATCAACGGCCCGGAGGCGTTCACGCCCGACGGCGAGTTCATCCTTGGCGAATCCGACGTGCGCGGGTTCTTCGTGGCCGCCGGGTTCTGCGCGCACGGGATCGCGGGCGCCGGCGGGATCGGCAAGGTCATGGCCGATTGGATCGTCAACGGCGAGCCCGAGTACGACCTGTGGAAGATGGACATCCGCCGGTTCGGCGAGCAGTACCGGTCACGCGAGTACGCGCGCGAACGGGCCTACGAGGTCTACGCGACCTACTACGACATCCATTACCCGGGCGAGGAACGGCTGGCCGGACGGCCGTTGAAGATGGCGCCGACGTACGCGCGCCTGGGAGAGCTCGGCGCGGCCTTCGGCGAGAAGTCCGGCTGGGAGCGCGCGAACTGGTTCGCGTCGAACGAGGACCCGTCGCTCGAGCACCTGCGACCGCGTGGCTGGGCCGGCGAGCACTGGTCGACGGCCATCCCCGCCGAGAACATGGCCACACGCGAGCGCGCCGGCCTGTTCGATGAGTCGAGCTTCGCGAAGATCGAGGTCGATGGGACCGGTGCGGTCGCGTTCCTTCAACGGCTCTGCGCGAACGACATCGACCGTCCTGTCGGTGCGGTCGTCTACACCCAGATGCTGAACCGTCGCGGCGGGATCGAGTGCGACGTTACGGTTTCCCGGTTCGCCGATGACCGCTTCATGATCGTGACGGGCACGGCGTTCGGGAACCACGACATCGGATGGATACGCAAACATCTCCCCGATGACGGGAGCGTGACCGCGCAGGACATCACGGCAGCCCTCGCCTGCTTCGGCCTGTGGGGACCGCGAGCTCGAGAGATCCTGACGACGGCGTGCGACGCAGATCTTTCCAACGACGGCTTCCCTTACATGAGCTGGCGGCAGGTCGAGGTGGCCGGTGTGACATGTCGAGCCGCCCGCATCACGTACGTAGGTGAGCTCGGGTGGGAGCTCTACCCGAGCACCGAGACCGCCCTCGCGCTCTGGGACGCGCTGCTCGCCGCGGGCGCGGCGCACGGCATGGTCCCTGCGGGTTACCGCGCGATCGACTCGCTCCGCCTGGAGAAGGGATACCGCGCGTGGAGCTCCGACATCACCCCCGAGGAGAACCCGTTCGAGGCCGGTCTCGGCTTCGCGGTCCGGATGGACGTGCCCGGGTTCATCGGCAACGAGGCGCTCGAGCACACGCTCGCGACGGGTGTCACCAAGAAGCTCTGCTGCCTTACGCTCGCCGACGAACGAGCGATGACGCTCGGCAACGAACCCGTGTTCCACGACGGGAAGGTGGTGTCGCGCGTGACGAGCGGCGGGATCGGCTACGCCGTGGGCCGGTCGATCGCCTACGCCTACCTGCCCGTTGAGCTGGCGGTTACGGAGATACCGTGCCAGGTGGAGGTGTTCGGGGAACGCGTGCCGGCGAGCGTCGCGAAAGAGCCGCTCTGGGATCCGACGGGAGAACGGATCAAGGGCTGACGTGCCCAACTCCGAGGGCGTAGGGCATCACGTCGCGAAGCTGTGCCCGTTCCAATACGCGGCCAGTCGCTCCCGGTGCCGCCCCTTCAACGCGAGATGGAGCTCGTCGGGTGCCGCTCGTTCTCCCGGATCGAAGAAGACGTCGACACCACCGACGTCGAATCGCACGAATGTCCGGGATGGGTCGTGAGCATCGATCGAGGTCTCGAGCGCGAACACCGAGGCTTGGCTGTAGCCGTACTGCATGGGCACGGTCCACACGAAGACCCGTCCGCCTCGCGAGCGGATGAACTCGATCACGTCGCGCGATAGAACGATCTTCACGGGTCCCGCTTAGGGTGCAGGCCGCGCGTCACCCCGTCAACCGGGTCGACCGGTCAGCTCCCGGCGATCGTGAGGAGATCCGGGAATCGTTCGGAATCCATCAGGTCGACGGCGCGGGCCCAACGCTCGACGGCCCACCCCCAGAAGTCGTAGTCGATCGCGGAGATCCGTGCCTGGATCGCCGCCCAGAGCGTCCATCCCACGTCGGCCATCATGGCGAACAGTTCCATCCGTGCCAGTTGCACGGGGTCGACGCGGCCGAGGTACGCATAGCAGAGCGCCTCTTTGAGCTCCTCGTCGTATCCGGACTCCTGGGCCGTGTCGCCGAGCTCGAAGCACGGATCGTTGTTCCCGCTGTACTCGAAGTCGATGATCCACAGTTGGCGGCCGTCGTCCAGGTAGTTCTCGGCGAGGAGGTCGTTGTTGCACGGCACGAGAGGAAGTGGGTTGGCGTCCAAGGCCCGCTCCACGACGCCCACCGCATCCATCCGGTCGAGGAATCCTTGGGGGATGCGGACGTCGCGCTCGCCGGCCACGCGGAGGTACTGCTCGGTCGTACGGAACATGTTGAAGTCTTTCAGGAACCGCGGACCGGCGTGGAGCCGCCGGAGCGAGCTCGCGATCCGCTCGGGCATCTGCGGTTCCCGCAATCGTTCAGCCGACATCGTCTCGGCGTCAACGTACTCCAAGACCATCACGCAAACGTCCTCGAGGTAAGTGACGATGCGGGGCGAGACGCCCGTCGTCGCGGCGGCCTCGGCGTTGTGGCGCTCGTTCCGGCGGTCGACCGCGAGCAGCTCCGTCGATGCGCCTGGGATCCGAACGACGTACCGTCGCCCATCCGCCTCGACCACGTAGTTGTCGTTCGTGAGCCCGCCAGAAAGAGGTGTCGCGACGACGCCCTCGTCGCGCCAGGTCGGGATGCGGTGGAGAACGTCGTCGATCGTCGGTCGTTCCATCCCCGTTCCTTCCCGCTCAGGCCCGAACGCGAGTACCGTCCGGGTCATACAGCACGTCGTCGGCCACTTCGGACGGCACATTTCGGCCGAACACCTCCACGTTCACGATCGCCCCCGTGCCCACGTCGGCCGGCAGATAGGCGAACCCGACGTTCCTCCCGACCGTGAACCCGTATCCGCAACTTCGGATGCGCCCCAGCACCACCGCGTCGCGGAGCACCGCCTCGCCGCCGTAGATGGGCAGGTAGTCCCCCTCGCCGACGACGAGCGTCCGCAGCCGCCGTTCAGGCTCTCCGCGTGACCGTCTCGCCAACAGAGCGTCTCGCCCGATGAACCCCGGCTCGTCCGGCCTGACACAGAACCCGAGCCCAGCCTCGAACGGATCGTCGTGCGCCGTCAGATCGGTGCCGAACGACCGGTAGCCCTTCTCGATCCGCAGCGAATCGAGCGCGCGGTAGCCTGCGGCCGCGATGCCGTGACGTTCGCCGGCGGCCCACAGCGTGTCCCACACCTGCACGCCCCACTCCCGGTCGAGAAAGAGTTCCCAACCCAACTCGCCGACGTAGGTGATCCGCTGCGCCCGCACCGGGGCTCCACCGATCGTCACGCGCCGAGACGTGAGGAACGGGAACGCGTGGCTCGAGAGGTCCGCGTCGGACGTCGCCTGGAGGACCTCGCGTGCGGCCGGACCCCACAGGCCGATCACGACGAGGTCGTCGGTCTCATCGCGGAGACGTACCTGGTCGTCTTCGTCGCGCCGATGCATCCGGAGCCAGCCGAGGTCGGAGTCGACGGTCGCGGACCCCGTGACGACGCGGAACCGGTCTTCGACGAGCCGGGTCACCGTGACGTCTCCGACGATCCCGCCCCGGTGGTCGAGGAACTGCGTGTAGACGACGCTTCCCACCGGCCGATCGATGCGATTGTCCGAGACCCGTTCGAGCAACGTCAGCGCGCCCGGACCGCTGACCTCGATCTTCCCGAACGAGGTCATGTCGAAGAGGCCGACGCGTTCTCGCACCGCGCGGTGCTCTGCGGCGACGAGGCTGAGGAACGGCGGCTCGCTCCACCCCCACGCCCGCTGATCGGCGCCGGCGCGCCGCCAGGCGAGACCGGGCTCGAAGTACTCGGGACGCTCCCACCCGTTCTTCGTCCCGAACACCGCACCGAGATCCTGCATCCTCACGTGCATCGCGCTCTCGCGCTTCGGTCGGCCCCATTCATCCTGGTCGAACGGATAGCGCAAACGGTAGTAGTAGCGATACGTCTCCCGCGCACGTTCCGCCGCGAACGACGGATCGCGGAAGATCCGCCCGAACCGCCACGGCCGGTACGGGCGCACGTCCAGCTCCGTCCCCCCCGTGGTCACGGATTCGGCGACGGCCTTGCCCATGCCTCCGGCGGCTCCGAAGCCGTTCAGCGAGAGCCCGGCCGCCATGTGGAAACCGCGCACGCCCGGAAGCGGTCCCAGCAGTGGATCCGCGTCGGGTGTCATCGCGTCCGGATGACAGATCAGCTTGACGATCTCGGCGTCTGCGACGAACGGGAACCGTCGCGCTGCTCCCATCATCAGCTGCTCGAAACGCTCGAGATCCGGAGGAAGCGCGCGGCTCCCGTGCTGCCAGGGCACGCCATCGATCCAGCGAGCGACCGGATCTGGTTCGTAGCCGCCGAACAGGATCCCACCCGCCTCGGCTTTCCCATAGACGAGGTTGTCCGGATCCCGGAAGCACGGCATGTCGTTCGGAAGTTCGGACCCCGACACCGCTTTCATCGCCACGTGCTGGTGATCGACCGGGGTCGAGGGAACGAACGCTCCCACCATCGCGGCGACCTGCGGCGCCCAGATCCCGGCAGCGTTCACGACGACCTCGGTCTCGATCAGCCCTGCTTCCGTCTCGACAGCCTCCACCTCACGCCGACGCGACAGCCGAACGCCGATGACACGCACGCCGGTGCGCATGGTCGCGCCGAGAGCGCGCGCCGCATCCGCGAGCGCATGCGTGGCGCCGTGGGGGTCGAGGTAGCCGTCGCCCGGGACGTACACGGCCCCGAACAGCGCGGCGGCCGACGCCGCCGGCATCAGCGCCCCTGCCTCCTCGGCGGACAGCAGCTCCACGTCCAGACCGATCCCTTTCGCGAGCGAGACGCCGCGTTGCAGCTCCATGAATCGTTCGCGGCTCGACGCGATCCGCAGGCTTCCCACGGTTTCGAAGACGCCGAGCTCGCGATAGAGCTCGATCGAGTACCGCCGGAATCGCATCATGGTCGGCGACGGATTGAACATCGTCACGAGGCCCGCCGCATGATGGGTCGATCCGCTCGTCAGCTCGCCCTTCTCCAGGAGCAGGACGTCGGACCAGCCGGCCTTCGCCAGGTGGTACGCGATACTGCACCCGGTGACACCGCCACCGATGATGATGACGCGCGCGCGATCCATGTGAACGGTCCGGCTGAGCCGGATGGGGGCGGGGCCCAGCCCCACCCCCATCGCTCCGCGGATAGCCCTCTATTCGGGCGGGATCTCGGCGAACGCGTACTCCACCTTGAGTCCACGGCTCGCTTGCACCGACTTCATGACGAGGTACACGACCATGCCGAGGGCGGCGGTCAGCAAGACGACGATGTAGGGGAACGCACCGTTCGACAGGGCGAGACCGAGATCCTTGACGAACAAGAACGAGCCAACCATGAACGTGGCGGTGCCGAACCCGACGATGCCGAAGACCGTTACCCAGGGAACGCCCCCGATCTTGTACTTGGCTCCCGGCGACGCCTCGTACAACGCCTTCGCTCGATACGGGAGGAGCGCCGCCGCAAGGGCGCTGAACATGAACACCACACCGTTCGCGAACGTGATCCCGAGAGCCCAGTGCGTGCTCCAGTCGGAGATCTTGTTGAACGCGAAGATCACCGGGACGGCCGCGACGAAATAGGCGACATGAGCGTTCACCGGAGTCTTCCACTTCGCGTTGACACGACTGAACCAATCGGGCAGGAGTCCGTCCAACCCCTGGGCCACCATGATGCGCGTGCAGCCGATGTAACAGTTGCACACGATCTGGAACGAGTTCAGCACGAATCCGAGTCCGATCAACAACACGACGATCGGGCTCCCTGTTAAGCCGAGGGCCATCAGGTTCGGGAACAAGGTGTTGCCGCCGATCAGCGCCTTACCGTTGCCGAGCCAGAAACCCGACGACGCGGTGACGATCCCCTCGTTGCCGATGCCGTGCTGCATGGCGAGCGCCATCAGGATCAACAGGGAGGCCGTTGCGACCAGCGAGCCGACCAGGATGAACACCTGGTTGCGGAAGACGTTCGCGTTCTTGATCTCGCCGCCCTGTTCGACCGCGTACGTCGCCCATTGCAAGCTGGTCCAGGCGACGGGCGCGACCAGGATCGTCCCGAAGAGCCAGAACGGCGGGTGGAAGTTCGCCCCCGCTGCCAAGGCTCCTGCCTTCGCCTGTCCGTAGAAGTTCTTCACACCGTCGACCGAGCCGGCGAACGCGTTGATCTTCGCGTGGAACGCGGCGGGGTTCGTCGTGAGGAACAAGGCGAGCACCAGCCCGAACGAGAGAAGGATCGCGTACCACATCACGTACTGGAACCGGACGTAGTTCTTGAACCCTGTCACGAGCAGGACCATGGCGATCGCGGCATTCGCGAGGCTGATGATGATGATGCCGTTCGCTGTCGCGCACCACGTCCCGATCGTCGTGAAGCCGTGGACCCCCGTCGTGACACCGAGCCCGACGAACGTGGGCGCGAGCCCGAGCGTCGCCAGGAGCCAACCGGACAGCGCCACCCACTGGAGGATCCAGAGGACGAAGAACGCGAAGACGACGGTGAACCCGACGCCTCCGCCGAACACGCGACTCTGGAACACATAGTCGCCGCCGGATCGGGGCAGCGCGGTGGCGAGCCAGACGTACGCGAGCGCGATGGGCAGCTCGAACAGGAACGCGAACGCGATCCCAAGGACCAGGTTCGACCCCTGGAACGCCGTCGGCGCCTCCAGGTACACCCACGGGAAGATGATGCCCATCGTCAGGACGCTGTAGATGAACGCGGAGTACGGCGACATGACCCGGACCAAGCCGGATGCTCGTCTGGTGAATACTTGCGGGGCAACTGCGTCTGGAGCAACTGCGTCGGCCATCCCTCTCCTCCCTATATCCGTCGGAAACCAGGCCGGCTCTACCCGGATGTGAACTGCTGTCCGATGACTTCTCCTCCTCGGATCGACACGATGAGCCCGCGCAGCACCCCCTCTCCGTACTCGCTCCCCGGGTTGAGGGCCACCGTGCGGCCATAGTTCTTGAGGCCTCTGGCCTCGTGGATGTGTCCGTGCAACCCGACGGTCGGCTGGTAGCGGGTCAACGCGTCGGCGACGCTCTGCGAACCGGCGCCGTAGTAGACCGGCTGCCCGTTCACGATCACCGGCGCGGGCGGCCAAACGGAAGCATCGAGCTTCATGCAGGTATCGAGCCCGGAATCCAACGGCGGGCAATGGAAGTTGAAGACCGCGAGCGAAGGATCGCCCACATCGGCCATCAGCTTCTCGATGAGGTCTCCGATCTCCTCATCGCTCCGCTCGCGTGGCGTGTCCCACGGGGTCGGGGTCGAATACCCGATCGTCACCAAGACATGCTCGTCATCGAGCGGAACGACGCGATTCTCGGCGTTGACGACCCGGTCCAACGTGGCCTCATCCAACGCCGACAGCACCTCGTCCGTGTCGTCGTTGCCCCCGCACAGGAACACATTGACCTGGGTGTCCTTCAAGCGCTCTTCGGCTAGCTGGATCCACTCGGCCAAGCGCTCCTTCGCCAGGACATCGAACAACCCGTCGATACGGTCTTGCTGACCCTCGTACGTTCGGTACTCCTCCGGCTCCATCTCCTTCCAGTAGAAGCCGAGGGTCTGCAGGGTGCGCTTGAAGTCCTTCATCTCCTGATCGCTGGAGATGCGGTGGTTCTGCCCCTGCAAACGGGCACGCCACGTGTTACCGGCATCGGCGACGATGGGAACCAACATCTTGCCCATCAGATCGCCACCGAAGACCAGAGCGTCCACTTCGTAGAACTTCGCGGCGTTCACGAACTTCCGATACGTCGGCTCGGACCCATGGATGTCGCACGCGTAGAAGAGCCGCGTCGCGGTCGCCTTCGAGCTGTGCTTCTTCCGCAAGGCCACGCGCTCAGGCCTCCTCGATCGGCGTCAACTCGCCGACGTCCGTGTACCACTTCCTCCGGTCGCCGACCTTGGCGCGGACGCGCCAGCCGAACGATTTCGGCTCTCGCTCCACCCGCTCGAGGGCACGATCCACCTGGTCGGAGAGGCGCTGCTTCTCCGTGTCCGTCAGCTGTGGATACGACCTCGCCATCCCGCGCACCTTCTCGAGGTTCATCGTGAGGGTCCGCCACCACCCCCAGTCCGTTGCGCAGATACGGGCGATGAGATCCATGTTGATGGTCTGGGCATCGATATCGCCCAACGGGTGCTCGAGCAGCAGGATGATCGTGTCGATCAGATCCTTCTCGTTGATCTCGACGATCTGCATCTTCGTCAACAAGAGCTCAGCCAGCGGCAGGGTCAGGTCGTCGACGCGCAGACGATCGATGAAGTTGACCGTGTGGCAGAACTCCATCCGGTCGAGGAACACATCGACATGGAGCCGCGTCCCCGGGTGTAGGAAGACGAGCCGGGAGCCCTGAGACTCGACGTAGACACCGGCATCCTCCGCGTAGCCCTGCTGAGCGAAGAGCCGCCGGGTGCGCTCCGCCTCCTTGCCGACGCCCGCGAGGTCGACGTCCGCGTAATCACGTCCGAGACGCTCTTGGAGGTACGAATGCTCCGGACATCGCAACGCGAAGGCGACCGATCCCGCCAGACGAAGCGTGACCCCTTCCTGCTGGGCGATGTCGATGAGGCGAACCCCTTCTCGTTCGAACTCGACCTTATCCACGGCGCCCCTATCGCACCGGAGCCGCCACCGCGGATCGTTCGCCGGCGACGATCACAGGGAGACCGCCCGACTCGAGCTCGACACGGTGCGTTCGATCGATCGGGCCGTCTGTCACGACCCCTGACACCCGATCGATCGGGGCGATGGCGAAGTTCGCCACGGTCCCGAGCTTGCTGTGGTCGGCGACGACGATCACGTCGCCCTTCGTCTGCTCGATCATCACGCGGGCGATCTCGGCCTCCTGGGCCGCAGGCGTGGTCAGCCCGGCCCTGAGGCTGATCCCCTCCACCCCGATGAAGGATCTCGCCGCGAACACCCGGCGGATGGCGTCGAGCGCGAAGGCACCTGCGCACGAATTCGAAGCGGGCCGATACTCACCGCCTACCAGGATCAGCTCGAGATCACGATCGACAGCCTCGAGGGCCATACCGACGTGATTCGTCACGATCCGGACGCCCGCATGCAGGTGCCGAAAGACCTGAAGCGTGGTCGTCCCACCATTCAGGAAGATCGTGTCTCCGGGCTCGACGAGCATCGCGGCGGCCTGGCCGATGGACCGCTTCTCGTCTTGGTTCCGGCTGATCGCCTCGATGTACGCGGGTTCCGGTCCCATCCGTTGCGTCGAGATCGCTCCGCCGTGGGTCCGCTCAAGGAGCCCGCGGTGCTCCAGATCTTCTAGATCGCGACGCACCGTCACCTCCGAAACCCCCAGATCGTCCGCGAGCGTCGATACGCGAACCGCTCGACGATAACGGAGCACGTTCAGGATCCGGTTGTGTCGTTCAGCTGGCAGAGGCTGCCTCACGCGCCCGCTCCCACCCGTCGGCCGCTCGGTCGGGCTTGACCGAACGGGACCGAGTTTGTTCTGTCCCGATCGCGAAAGCAAGACGCGTTCCAAAGCCGGCGACGAGATGCAGGACTCGGATTTGCTCGAACCCGGACGTGCTTCAGCGCGTCCCCGCGCGACGTGGCACACTCTCACCCGTCCAACGACCCAGAGGGGGGAACATGCGGAAGGCACTGAGCATCGCGGCGGCAGCCCTGGCCATCGTGCTCGTAGCCGGCCTGGTGGCGCAAGCACGGACGACCCGCAACACGCGGGCGACGGTGGTCCACGTGATCGAGCACGCCAAGACGGACACGGTGATCGACACCGGCAAGGCGGGAGACACGACCGGTGACCTTCTGACCTGGCACAACAAGGTGTACGACGAGACCGACACCTCGGTGGCTGGCAAGGACCAGGGCGAGTGCATCCGGATCAGCCCGAAGCAGGGGACCTGGGAGTGCACGTGGATCACCTGGGTCGCCGGAGGATCGATCACCGTCGAGGGGCCGTTCTACGACACGAAGGACAGCGTTCTCGCGATCACGGGCGGCACGGGCACGTATGCAGACGCGACAGGTTCGATGCAACTCGTATCGAAGAACGGCGGCACCGAGTACGACTTCATCTTCAACATCTCGTAACCGGCGCCGAGCTCATCTGAAGCGGGAGGTCCCTCGATGGACCTCCCGCTTCGGCGTGCCCGGTTGATGTACTCGTCTCCCGGCGGTCCTCATCAGCTCGACGGTCCCCGACGGTGTCAGACTCGGAGGAGTCCAGCCGAAAGGGGAGGAAGATGCGCAAGACACTGTCGGTCGCGGCCGCCGCCGTCGTCGTGGTGCTGATCGCGGGGTACGTCGCGCACGCGGGCACCACTCACCGTCGTGCAGCCGTGGTGGTTCACGTGATCGAACACGCGACCACGGACCTGGTCGTCGATACGGGTCCGTCAGGCGACTCGAGCGGCGATCTCCTCACGTTCGCGAACGACCTCTTCGATGAGACGAACGCGAACAAGGTCGGTCGCGACCAGGGCGATTGCATCCGGATCAACGCCACAGAAGGCTCCTGGGAGTGCCGCTGGACCACGTTCCTGAAGGGCGGCGCGATCATGGTCGAGGGACCGTTCTACGACTCGCACGACAGCGTGTTGGCGATCACCGGCGGGCGGGGGAAGTACAAGGACGCCCGAGGGAGCATGGAGCTGAAGGCGCTTCTGGATGGCACGGGGTACGACTTCATCTTCAACCTGAACGCGTAAGCCTCGGTCCTCGGATCCGTCGGCGCGCGAGCGTCGAGCGAATTGGACGAGCCGTTCAGCCTTCGAGGACGGCCAGGAACTCGTCGAGATCGGGCGAGACGTGGAAGCTCGCCTCGAGCCGGCCCTCCAGCGCGTCGATCGTCTTGTAGCCGTTGCCCGTCACGTACACGACCGTCTCTTCGTTCTGAGCGATGGCGCCACGCTCGACCAGGCGTTTCAGCACGGCGATCGTGACCCCGCCGGCCGTCTCGGTGAACACGCCCTCGGTCTCGGCCAGCAGGCGGATACCGTCGACGATCTCGTCCTCCGAGCATGCCTCGATCTCGCCGCCGGTCCCGCGAGCGACCTGAAGCGCGTAGAACCCGTCGGCCGGAGCGCCGATGGCGAGGGAGCGCGCGATCGTGTTCGGCTTCACCGGCTTGACGTCGTCGGTGCCGTCGGCGAACGCGCGAGCGACCGGAGAGCAGCCCTCGGCCTGAGCCCCCGAAACCCGGTAGGGCTTCTCGTCGACCGCGCCGATCGCGATCAGCTCGCTGAATGCCTTGTGGATCTTGGTCAAGAGCGCCCCGGACGCGATGGGCACGACCACATGGTCGGGGAGGCGCCATCCGAGCTGTTCCGCCGTCTCGAACCCGAGCGTCTTCGATCCCTCCGCGTAGTACGGACGCATGTTCACGTTGACGAACGCCCAGGGGAGCGCTTCCGCGACCTCGGAGCACAGGCGATTGACGTCGTCGTAGTTCCCCTTCACGGCAACGACCTTGGCCCCATACGCCTCGGTCGACAGGATCTTCGCCCGCTCCAGGTCGTCGGGCACGAACACGTAACAATCGATCCCAGCCCTTGCCGCATGCGCGGCGGTCGCGTTGGCGAGGTTCCCCGTCGACGCGCACGACACCGCCTGAAAGCCGAACGCCCGCGCCATGGTGACGGCGATCGTGACGACCCGATCCTTGAACGAGTTCGATGGATTCACCGAATCGTCCTTGATCCAGAGGGTCTCCAGGCCCAGGCGCTCCCCGAGATTCGAGGCGCGGCGGAGCGGAGTGAATCCGGCGCCGAGATCGACGCGCTCCAGGCTCGGGCCCCCCGGCAGGAGCGACTCGTAGCGCCAGAGCGTGCGCGGACCCGCCTCGGCCTGCTTGCGGAAGACCTCACCGTCGATCGACTGCAGGTCGTACGAGGGCTCCAACGGACCGAAGCATTCCTCGCAGATCGTGAGCGGCTCGACCGGGTACTGCTGCCCGCATTCTCGACATTGCAGCGCTTGCGGGGAGATGATCTTCGGCGTCATCGTGTCATCCGGTCACGGCGCCGTGGTCGGCGGAGCCGACGAGCTTCGCATACTTCGCCAGCGCACCGGTCGTGTAGTGAGGTTCGGGCGGTGTCCACGCGGCCCGTCGCTCGGCGAGTGTCGCATCGTCGACCTGCAGGTCGATGCGGCGAGCATCGGCGTCGATCACGATCTGATCGCCCTCACGCACGTGAGCGATGGGCCCGCCCACGAACGCCTCGGGACAGATATGTCCGACGGAGTAGCCCTTCGTCGCGCCGCTGAAGCGTCCGTCGGTGATCAGCGCGACATCCTTTCCCAGGCCGGCGCCCGCGACCGCCGCGGTGACGGCGAGCATCTCGGGCATCCCCGGGGATCCCTTCGGTCCTTCGTAGCGGATCACGATCACGTCGCCGGCGACGATCCGTTTGGCCGTCAGCGCTGCGAACGCGTCGTGCTCGGAGTCGAACGTCCGGGCCGGGCCCTTGAACACCATGCCCTCGGCGCCGGCGATCTTCATGACGGAGCCGTCCGGCGCGAGCGAACCGCGGAGGATGGCGGTTCCACCCGTCGGGTGGATCGGGTCCGCGATCGGGTGCACGACGCTCCCGTCCGGTGCGTGGGGCGCGAGCTCCGTCAGGTTCTCTTCGACGGTCTTGCCCGTGACGGTCATCGCATCGCCGTGCAGCAGCCCCGCGTCGAGCAATTCCTTCATCACGACCGGCACCCCCCCGACCCGATCCAGGTC
>JBOGVK010000151.1:0-12849 GCA_050692375.1 Actinomycetota bacterium | reverse complement strand
CCACGGACCGGGACAGCTCATCGGCTATCCGATCCTTGAGCTCGGGGTGAGTCCCGACGCGGCCGGACATCTTCGTCGGATGGAGGAGGTCGTCATCCGGTCAGCCGCCGAGATCGGACTCGAGTTGCATCGTCGCCCCGATGTGCAGACCGGCGTGTGGTCGGGAGAACGCAAGGTCTGTGCGATCGGCGTGAGACTGATCCGAGCTCGCGTCACGCTGCACGGCTTCGCGATGAACTGCAATACGGATCTGTCCTGGTACGACGGGATCGTCGCCTGCGGTTTGCCCGACCACGGCGTCGCGTCGCTCAGCGAACTCGCGGGGCGCGACGTTTCGGTCCGGGAGATGCGTCCCCTGATCGAGCGTCAACTCGCGAACGTGTTCGGGCTGGACCTGGCCTCGGCGCCGCCCGAGGCAGCGGGCATGTTCGCTCCCGTTCAGGCGTCGGCGATCAACGCGTAGCGCGGGCGCTGCTCCAGCCAGCCGAGGGGCCATGGTTCGTACTGCATCGAGGCCCATTCCACGTCGCGGAGCCGCTGGACCCGCAGTCCACGCCACCCGGCATCGTGCACCATGTCGATCAGTGGGATGGGCGACGTCATCCGAGCGAGCGGCAGCTGGGCGAGCACGTCGGCCGGATATGGGGCGTGATGGTGATCCTCGACGCCGAGGACGCGACGCAAGACGCCCGCCGCGGCATCTTTCACTTTCTGCGTGGGAGCCTCCGAGCCCCAGACGCCTTCGAACAGAACGAGCCGCCCGCCGGGGACCACGATGTCGCGCCAGGCGGACAGGGCAGTTGCCGGGTCGGGCATCGTCCAGATGACATGGCGTTCCATGATCGCGTCGAACGGTCCGGACGGCGGCCCCGCGGCCGACCCGACCACGAACGTCAGCTCGACGCCGTTCGCATCTGCTTTGGCGCGCGCCTTCGACAGCATCCCCTCCGACAGATCCAGCGCCGTCACCTCGTATCCGAGCTCGGCGGCGAGCAGGCTCAGTGCGCCCGTGCCGGCGCCGATATCAAGCACCTTGGCGCCCGGATCCGGCAAAGCCCGGCGGAGCGCTGCGCGCCAGGCGGCCGCCTCGAGGGGATCCGAAACAGCGTGCGAGGCAGAGTCGTCGTACGTGTGCGAATCGCGATCCCGGAAGTCGCGAATCTGATCGTGAAGGTCGGGCACATCATCCTCCAGCTGTTCAGTACAGCGCGTTGGTCAGCTTGCGGCGGAACTCGATGACGAGGGGGTCGTCGTCGCCGATCACGGCGAAGACATCGACCATCGCCTGACGTGCCGCGTCTCGATCTTCCGCAAGAGCCGCCAACATGCTTCCGAGTGCGTCACGCATCGAGCCGGAGGCGGCCTGGCCTTTCGCGATGTCGAGATCGGTGTCGCCCTCCACGGTCGTCCATCCGCGCAGCCGGATCAACGAGGCGACCCGCTCAGCCTCGGAGTCGGGGAGGTGCGGGGCGATGAGGTCTCGGGCACCGTCCAGGTCGCCGCGCTCGGCCAGCACACGAGCGAGCCCGACGGCGGCCTCCTTGTTGACCGGATCCTTCTCGAGCGCTTCGCGATATCCGTCCTCGGCGCCCTCGAGGTCGCCGGATGCTTCCTCCGCCTGAGCCACCTCCGCCACCCGTTCGGCCTCCGTCGGAAGCAGTTGGTCGATGAAGGTGTTGACCTCCTGCTCGGGATAGGCGCCGATGAACATGCTCACCGGCTCGCCGTCGCGGAACGCGACCACCGTTGGGATGCCCTGACTCTTCACCGCCTGGAGCAAGGCGTTGCCGACTTGGTTCGCATCCACGTCGAGCTTCGCCAGCAGGAACGCGCCCTCACGCTCCGCGGCCACCTTCTCGAGGATCGGGCCGAGGGTCCGGCACGGTCCGCACCACGCCGCCCACAGATCGACGACGACTGGGCGGCTCTTCGATCCCTCGACGACGACGAGCTCGAAGTCCGCGTCCGTCACCTCGACGACATTCGGAGTGATCACGGCCATATGGCTTCCAGGGTACGAGACGGCCGCCGGAAACGGCTAGACTCGGCGAAACGGTAGGAGGAGACGTGACTTGTCGACGCGGGTGACGCAGACCCCCCACGACGAGCTCGGACTCACCCACGACGATCTGCTCGGCATGTACCGGGTTGCGGTCACGGCCAGGTTGCTCGACGAGGCGGCGTTCAGACAGAACCGCATGGGGCGGGCGCCGTTCGTCGTTCCGGTGTCCGGACACGAAGGCTGTCAGATCGGGACCGCATGGCCGATGCGTCCAGGTACGGACATCTGGCTCCCCTATTACCGCGACCTCGCCGTCGTGCTCGTCGCCGGGATGACACCGTACGAGGTCTTCCTCGGCATCTTCTCCAAGGCAGGCGATCCGTCTTCCGGTGGGCGGCAGATGCCCGCCCACTGGGGTTCTCGACGTCTCGGCATCATCACGGGGTCCTCCCCGATCGCCACACAGATCCCGCACGCCGTGGGTATCGCGTACGCCGTGAAGTATCGGGATGAGGACGCCGTCGTCGCCACCTGGTTCGGTGACGGGGCGACGAGCGAAGGCGACTGGCACGAGGGTCTGAACTTCGCCGGCATCCACAGACTCCCGGTGATCTTCGTCTGTGAGAACAACCACTACGCGATCAGCGTGCCGCAGTCGAAACAGATGGCGATCCAGGACGTGGCCGCCCGCGCGGAAGGCTACGGGTTCCCCGGCGTGGTGGTCGAGGGGAACGACGTCCTCGCGTGCTATCGAGCGATGAAGCTCGCGCATGACCGCGCCCGCGCAGGAGAGGGCCCCACCCTGATCGAGTGCAAGACCTACCGGTTCCAGCCGCATACCTCAGACGACGACGATCGGAGCTACCGCAGCCGCGAGGAGGTCGAGGAGGCCCGGCATCACGATCCGCTGGTGGAGTTCGGCCGATATCTCTCCAAGCACGGGGTGCTGCACGACGCCGGACAGGATGCCCTCCGCACAGACGTCAAGGTGGAGATCGATGGCCACATCGCCGCCGCGTGGGAAGCCGCCGACCCCGACCCGGCGACGTCGCTGAGGCACGTGTTCGCCGAGGACGCATGACCGAGAAGAACGTTGTCACCGCGATCCGCGACGCACTTCACGACGAGATGGCCGCAGACGACCGGGTCATCCTTCTCGGTGAGGACGTCGGCGCCCGGGGCGGGGTCTTCCGGATCTCGGACGGCTGGATGGCCGAGTTCGGCGAACAGCGCGTGATCGACACCCCGCTCGCCGAATCGGGGATCGTGGGGATCGCGATCGGGATGGCGCTGCACGGCCTGCTGCCCATCGCGGAGATCCAGTTCGCCGACTTCATCCACCCGGCATTCGACCAGATCGTTTCGGAGGCTGCCCGCATCCGGTACCGATCCAATGGCGACTTCGGCGTCCCGCTCGTGATCCGCACTCCGTGCGGCGGAGGGATCCACGGCGCGCTGTATCACTCCCAATCGATCGAGGCTTTCTACGCACACGTCCCGGGGCTGAAGGTCGTGATGCCTGCCACGCCAGCCGATGCCGTTGGATTGCTCCGCAGCGCCATCCGCGATCCGGATCCCGTGCTGTTCCTCGAACACAAGAAGACCTACCGCGCGGTGAAGGGCGAGGTGCCCGATGGATGGTTCGAGGTACCGATCGGCGTCGCCGACGTGAAGCGCGAGGGCGAGGACCTGTCGGTGATCACGTACGGCTACGAGCTCCACCGGTGCCTGGAAGCGGCCCAACGCCTCGAGGAAGACGAACAGATCTCGGTCGAGGTGGTAGACGTCCGAACCATCGCTCCGCTCGATGTCGACACGATCCTCGCTTCCGTGCGCAAGACCTCGAGGGCGATGGTCGTCTACGAGGACAACCGCTCGTTCGGAGCGGGTGCCGAGATCGCCGCCACGATCGCGGAAGAGGCGATGTTCGACCTCGATGGCGCGATCGTTCGGATCGGGGGCCCCGACATCCCCGCGATGCCGTTCGCTGCCGCGCTCGAGCACTACTACATCGAACCTGAACCTGATCACCTCTACCGACGGATGCTCGAGCTCGCGCGTTCCTGACCGCGGCCGCCGAACTAGCCCGAACACGCTACCCGTCGCCACCCGGAAGGCCGAGGGATGCCCCCGGCCGCCCCGGTTCAGGGTGCCTGCCGGCGCGTCGATATTCCCTCGGGGACAGATGTTGAAACAGTCAGCGGACGCACCGGATCGACCGAAGGGGCCAACCCGCGCGCGACGGGATCTGATCGTGATCTCCGTCGTTGCGCTCGCCGCCTTCTCGATCGGCGTGGCCTTCAACGTGTTCGATCACGTCCACGATTGGCTGGAACGAACATCCCCGGTCGCAACAGATAACGTCGTCGCGATCCTCATGATCCTGGCCGCGACATTCGCCGTGTTCGCGGTTCGAGCTCTCAAACGCGCCGAACACGAGGGCGAACTCCGTGAAGAAACCGAGCGGCGATACCGCGCCATGGTCGAGCAGGTTCCGTCGGTGTCGTACCAGTGGGACCCGTCGGCGCGGGCCGGTCAGGTTGCGACCGTCTACGTGAGTCCACAGATCGAGCGTCTGCTGGGGTATTCCCCAGAGGAATGGGTCTCATCGCCCACGTTCTGGATCGAACGGCTCCATTCGGACGACCGTGCCCGCGTGATATCGGCCTCGGAGCGTTCGGATCGATCGGGTGCCCCGTTCCGCCAGGACTATCGGATGATCTCGAAGGACGGGCGGATCGTGTGGATCCGCGATGAGTCCACCCTGGTCTCGACAGACCGGCGGACAAGGACGACGCACGTCCAGGGTGTCATGTACGACATCACCGAGCAGAAGCAGGCCGAGGAACGGATCCAAGAGGCCGAGAACCGCTACCGCACCATGGTCGAGCGCGTGCCGGCGGTCGCGTACACCTGGGACTCGGCCGACGGCGTAGGCGAAGCCCCACTGCTCTACATCAGCCCGCAGATCGAGCGCCTCCTCGGTTTCACAGCCGCTGAGTGGATGTCCGACCCAGCTTTGTGGAGCCGGTGTGCCCATCCGGACGATCGGGCGTCGATCCTTGAAAGGTGGGTGGACGCCGCGGGGCGTGGAGAGACGTTCATGGGCGAATACCGGTTGCGAACGGCCGACGGTCGATGGATATGGGTCCGCGACGAGGCGGTTCCCGTGGCGACCGGGTCACGCGGGAGACCGATCTATCAGGGAGTGATGTTCGACATCACTCAGCAGAAGCACGCGGAGCAACGCTATCGGCGGCTCGTCAGCGAGCTGCCGGTCGTCACGTATTTGACCGACGGCATGGATCCGAACGGCGATCATCCGATGCCGTACGTCTCGCCGGGGATCGAGCAGCTGACGGGGCGTCCGGCGGCGGAGTGGATGACCCGACCGCAGACCTGGGCCGAGATGATCCATCCGGATGACCGGAGCCGCGTCCTCGAGTTGGACCGCGACACCGATCGGAGCGGCGAGCGGTTCGAAGTCGAATACCGCTTCTTGCGCGACAACGGCGAGGTGGTGTGGGTCCGAGACACCGCGGTACTGGTGGACCGTGACGGCGCATGGCCTGTCTGGCAGGGCGTGATCGAGGACATCACCGCCAGGCGCCAGACGGAGACACGCCTCCGCGAGGCGGAGGAGCGATTCCGGGCGCTCGTGGAGCAGATACCCGCGCTCACCTATATCGAAGATCCATCCGGCAACCTCCTGTACATGAGCCCGCAGGTCGAGACGCTGCTCGGCTTCCGTGTAGACGAGTACGACAGCGGTCCGACATCCTGGCGTGATCAGCTCCATCCCGAGGATCGCGACCGTGTATTGGCCTCGGATGCCGCCGTCGACACCGATCAATGGGTCGAGGAATACCGAACGATCGCGAAGGACGGTCGGATCGTCTGGGTGCACAACGAAGCAGTCCTTCTCCGTGATGACGAAGGACATCCTCGGTTCTGGCTGGGCGTCATCGTGGACACAACCGAGCACATGGAAGCCGAGGAGCGGCTGCGTGTGGCACAGGACCGGTACCGCTACCTGGTCGAACGCCTCCCTACGACCGTCTATGTCGACGTCGCGGATGACCAGTCCACGGCGGTGTACATCAGTCCTCAGTACGAGGCACTGACCGGCTACTCACCCGACGAGCGCCTCTCCGACCCGGGGCTGTGGTTGCGCATGCTCCATGAGGAGGACCGAGATCGGGTGCTGGCGGAATCCAGACGCACGAACGCCACCGGAGATCCGTTCGACATCGAGTACCGAGTCGAAACGAAGGACAGGCGGACCGTGTGGCTCCACGATCTCGCGTACATCGTCGAGGGGCAGGACGGAAGCCCTTGCTGGCAGGGGGTCCTCACCGACATCACGGAGCGCAAGCTCGCGGAAGAGGCGATCTCCCGACGAGACGAGATCTTGCAGGCGGTCGGCCACGCGGCCGAGCGCTTCCTCGGTGCGTCGTCGTGGACGGACGCGATCGGCGATGTCCTGGCACACCTCGGCCGAGCGGGGGACGCGAGCCGCGCGGCCGTCTACCGGCGCGAGTTGGACGAGGAAGGTCGTGACGGCATCGTCCTCGTCGAGGAGTGGACGGCTCCGGGAGTGGAAGCGCTGGCGGAGCAGATCGGGGACCGGCTCGTGGCGTTCGACGATGTCGGTCTTTCCCGTTGGTCCGAGGTCTTCGCGAGCGGCGAAATCATCAACTCACTCACGGTCGACCTCCCGGCATCGGAGCGAGCCACGCTCGAGCACGTGGATGTCCAAACCATCGTCGCCATCCCGATCGTCTCCGGCGGCGAATGGTGGGGGCATCTGGTGTATGACCAGACCAAACAGGCTCGCGTGTGGCAGCAGTCCGAAGTCGACGCGCTCCGCGTCGTCGCGAACACGTTGGGGGCCGCGGTGGGTCGCGAGAAAGCGGCTCGGATCCTCTCGCAGACGGAGGCGCGCTACCAGACCCTCATCGAGCAGATGGT
This sequence comes from Actinomycetota bacterium, assembly GCA_050692375.1. GTDB lineage: Bacteria > Actinomycetota > UBA4738 > UBA4738 > HRBIN12 > JBBQVZ01. Next base: position 5,876 of record JBOGVK010000151.1, on the reverse strand, counting down.
CGAGCAGATCCCCGCGATCACCTACATCGACGAGTGCCGCGATGTCGGCGATGCGCGGATGTGGCCGAACGTCTACATCAGTCCCCAGGTGGAGACGATCCTGGGCTACTCGCCTCGGGAATGGCGGGATAACCTCGCGCTCAGAGCCAGCTTGATCCACCCCGACGATCTCGCAGACTCGCTCGACGCCGACCGGCGCCACTTCGAGTCGGGCGAGCCGCTCGCTCGGGAGATCCGGCTCAAGGCCAAGGATGGCATGTTCCACTGGCTCCGCGACGAGGCGATCATCGTGCGGGACGAGGCCGGCCAGCCGCTGTGGAGCCAAGGGATCTTGCTGGACATCACCGAGCGCAAGTCCGCCGAAGGTCACCTCCACGAGGCCGAGGAACGCTATCGCAGCCTCATCGAAACCATCCCGGCCGCTACCTACATCGACACCGTCGAGGCGGTATCGCAGGGGGTCTTCATGAGTCCTCAGGTGGAAGCGATCTTCGGCTATACGCCGGAGGAGTGGTTGCGCCGCCCGGAGCTTTGGGAACAGGGCGTGCATCCCGATGACCTCCCCGAGGTCGCGGAACGGATCGAACGCCTCAACCGGGAGGGCATCCCCTTCGACGCCGAGTATCGGTTCCGCCGTCCCGATGGGCGCACGATCTGGGTTCACGACCAAGCGGTCGTGATCCGAGACGAGCACGGAGACCCACGTTTCTGCCAAGGCGTCATGTTCGACATCACCGAACGACGGGAGGCGGAGGAGCAACTCCGCGAGGCAGAGGAGCGATTCCGAGCGATCGTCGAGCACGTGCCGGCCGGGATCTATCTGGACCTCCCCGATACCAGCATGCAGACGATGTACGCGAGTCCCCAGTTGCAGGACATCACCGGCATCCCTACCGAGGACTGGACGAGCAACCCCGAGGCCTGGGTGGAGGTCCTGCACGAGGAGGACCGCGAGGAGGTTCTCGGACGCTATCTCGCCTCGATCGCCGCCCAGGAACCTTGGAGCGCCGAGTATCGGCTGCAGAGACACGACGGTCGGATCATCTGGGTCCACGACGAAACCACACTCATACGAGACGAGGGCGGACGCGATGCCATGCTCCTGGGCGTGATCTCCGATATCACCGAGCGGAAGCTGGCCGAACACGCCCTCCGTGAATCGGAGCAGCGCGAACGTGAGGCCGCCGAGCGCCTGCGAGTGCTCGACGAGATGAAGAACACGTTCCTCGCCGCGGTCTCCCACGAACTACGCAGTCCGCTCACCGCGATCCTCGGCCTGGCGCTCACGCTCGAACGCTCGGAGATGGCAGAGAACGATCGCAATGACCTCTTGGAGCGCCTGGCGGCGAACGCGCGCAAGCTCGACAGGTTGCTGAAGGACCTGCTCGACATCGACCGGTTGAACCGAGGGATCGTCGAGCCCCAGTACCGCGTGACGGATGTCGGTGCGCTCGCGCGGCGAACGGTCGAGAGCCTCGATGCGCTGGCGGATCGCTCGATCATGGCGTTCGCCGACCCCGTGGTCCTCTCGGTCGACCCGGCGAAGGTGGAGCGGATCGTCGAGAACCTGCTCATGAATGCCGCTCGACACACCGCGGCCGACAGCACGATCTGGCTCAGGGTGCGATCGGATGGAGCAGGTGTCCTGATCGCGGTCGAAGACGATGGGGCCGGAGTTCCGGAAGAGCTCCGCGAAGCGATCTTCGAGCCCTTCAGGCAGGGACCAACATCCTCGCCGCACGCGCCCGGAACAGGCATCGGGCTCTCGCTCGTCGGTCGGTTCGCGGAGCTGCACGGAGGCCGGGCGTGGGTCGAGGAGCGCGATGGGGGTGGAGCGTCGTTCCGCGTGTTCCTCCCCGCCGGCCCGATGAAGGATGCGGAGTCACTCGCGTCCCGCACCGATATCCCCCTCGACGGATCGCCGTCCGACGATGGACACGCCGAGGCGGGCTAGACTCGGCAGACCGATGCCCGAGAAGGATCACAACCCACACAAGCGACGCCTGTTCCTGCCCATCGTGCCCACGACCGGTGGGTTCTCGCCGTCCCCAACGGTGCGAAAGCCGCCGTGGCTCAAGGTCCGGCTCGCGACCGGTCCCAACCATGCCGAGCTCAAAGAACTGATGCGCGGCCTCGACCTCCACACGGTATGCGAGGAGGCGATGTGCCCGAACATCGGCGAGTGTTGGGAGGCGCGTGAGGCGACGTTCTTGATCCTGGGCGACCGCTGCACCAGACGCTGCGGCTTCTGCGACGTGATGACCGCCCGTCCGGCTCCCGTGGACGAGGACGAGCCCGCGCGGGTCGCTACCGCGGTTCGTCAGATGGGGTTGCGGTTCGTCGTCCTGACGGGGGTAGCGCGAGACGACCTTCCCGACGGCGGGGCGCGGATCTGGGCAGCAACCATCCAGGCGGTTCGCGAGGCCGTCCCAGGCTGCGGTGTCGAGGTGCTTCCCACGGACTTCAAGGGCGGGGAACGGGACATCGCGACCGTCATCGATGCTCGGCCGGACGTCTTCGCGCACAACCTGGAGACGGTGCGGCGGCTCCACGATCGGATCCGTCCGGCCTTCGGCTACGACCGATCGCTCGACGTGCTGCGCCTGACCGAACGCCTGCGCCCCGGCCAGATCACGAAGTCGAACCTGATCCTCGGGATGGGCGAGACGCCTTCGGAGGTGACGGAAGCGCTGGCGGACCTCCACGACGCCGGCTGCGACCTCGTGACGATGGGCCAGTACCTCCAACCGACGAAGCTGCACCTGCCGATCGACCGTTGGGTCACACCACAGGAGTTCGCCGAGCACAAGCGGGTAGGCGAGGAGATGGGCATCCCGCACGTGGAAGCGGGACCGCTCGTTCGAAGCTCGTACCACGCCGGGAAGCAGTTCCAGCGGGCGACGGCCGCACTGGCGGCTGCTCGCTAGGCGCAGGCGCCGAGCGGCGGGTCCGAGCGAGGAACGTTCCATCCGCTGAGCTCCACGGACGGCTCGGCGCCGTGCAGATCCGCGGTCCGATAGGTCCCGCTTACGGTCCGCTGCTCCCCCGGCATGAGCGTGATATACCCGTCCGACCAATCGACAGGAGTGACATCTGGACCGTTCTTCCCGGCGGTCAGTCGCAGCCGCACGAAGAATGCGACCCCGTCCGAGTCGTTCGTGACGGTGACCCGAGTCGTGCCTTCGACGCCGGTCGTCGACGCACACGCCGTCACTGTGGGCTGCACCGTCGGCAGGTCCGACAGGGCCGTGAAGTCGGCGTAGGTCTTGGTCGGCGTGAAGAACCACGTCGAAGCCCGCCACCGGAGCGTCTCCGGCGCCGTCGAGAGCCAGTACACATCGCGACTGACGACGTCGCCGCTTCTATCCGCCAGGGTCAACTCCAAGAAGTACGTCGGCGTGATATGTGCGAGCTGCGGCACCTGGAAGAGGCTCATCACACCGTCGGCACCGACATCGACCGCGGAGCTGGAACCCCAACGCCGGACTCCGTTCAGGTCGAACACCTGCGCGTCGGCCCGCAACCCCGTAGCGTCCTGCAACGTCTGGTTCACCACCGCGACCGAGCGATCGACGTACGAGTACTGGATGTGCAATGGCTCGTTCGCGATCTTCGCGCCGAAGGTCGAACCGTTCGGCTCGAGGAACCAATCGAACAGGTTCCAGTGAAGCGACGGCCAGGCATTATTGAGCATCCACTGGATCACCCCGGTGGAGCCGTACTTGTTCCGAGAGAACGCTTCGTACATCGCGCGCTCGCTCTCGTAGGACATCACCTGGGCCTTCTCGACGTAGTCCGCCAGGCTCGTCGGCGCCCCCATCCGCGCGGTCATGGCTCGGTCGAAGATATGGAACGTTTTGAACACGCTGTCGCCCACGCCGGCGTGGTACTGCGGCGTCTGCGGCTCCATCCAGAGCGCCCGGCGTTCGTCAGGAGAGAGCATCCGCTTCACGCTCTCGAGCTCGGGGATCGATTGACCGGCGCTCGTTTCGGTGTTGAACCCATCGGCGCCCCCCTGCGCTCGAGGGTCGCCCCAGTACGACGGTGGGATCCAGTCGTAGGGACCCGTCATCTTCACGCCGGTCGGGCCGAGCACCGACGACGTGTCGCCTGATGCGGAGGCGAGGATCGGGTTCGGCCACCGGGCGTCTCGCAACGCCTTCACGTACATCTTCTGAACGCTCACGACGGGCTTCGTGTCGCTTCCGATCAAGAACGTGAACACGCTCGGATGGTTCCTCATGCGGATCGCCTGCGACGTCATGGAGGCGCGCGCGATCGCTTTCTCGTCCGGCGACCACTTCCAACTCTCCTGCCACCGGTCGCAGCACATCCATCCGGGCATGACGAGGATCCCCAGCCGATCGGCCTCGTCGAAGAAATGGTCGGACTCGAGCTTCCCCTCCAGACGCACCGTGTTGAGGCCGAGGTCGCGCACATATCCCAATTGAGCGTCGATACGACCCGGGACCGGTCGGAGCAGCATGTCCGACGCCCAGCCGCCGCCGCGGATCAGGATCGGTTTCCCGTTGATCAGGAACCGCCGCGCGCCGCTCGACGTGAACTCCGACGTCACCTCGCGGATGCCGAACGACGTCGAAACGCTGTCCGACTCCACGCCGTCGACCGACGCGATGATGGTCATGTGCTCCAGCGGTTGCGTCCCCATCTGATACGGCCACCACACGGGCGGATCGCTCAGATGCAGCTGCGGGTACGATCCGGGAGCGAACGTGACGAGCTTCGACTCCCCCGCGTCGAGCGTCACCGCCTGCGAGAACGCGATCGCGCCCATCGAGCCCGAAACCTCGCCAGAGAGCTGGGCAATCACGGGCAGGTCGCTCCCGTTCGTCAGCGACACGGTCGCCGTCAGATCGGCGCTGTCTGTGGCGGGGAGCGGCAGATCCGACACCACCTGCGGATCGCTCACGCTGACCGGACCCGTTCGGGTCAACCACACGTCGTGCCAGATCCCCATGCCATGGTCGGGCGCTAGGGGACTCCAGTCGATCCACGTGATCGTGAGATCGCGGTTGGGATCGACCGGATAGACGCGCACCGCCAGCGCGTTCGTCCCAGCGTGGACCGCGTCCGTGATGTCGAACGTGTACGTCCGGAACGTACCGATCACTTCGTTCGAGCTTGCGATCCGCGTGCCGTTCACATACACGTCTGCCCGGTAGTTGATCCCGTCGAAGTGAAGCTGGGTCCTCACGCCTGGTTCGTCAGAGAGCGCGAACTCGGTTCGGTACCACCACGGCACCTGGAACCGTGGCGCCCAAACGTTCTGGAGATTCGTACCGAGATACAGGTTGGGGTACTCACCGTTCGCGACCAGTCCCGCGAGGACGGTCGAAGGAAGCGTCACCGGGTACCACCCATCGATCGAGAAGCCCGCCGTGGAGATGGCCGATCCGCCCGCGTCCACGTCCGCCGACGATCGGATCGACCATCCTGCGTCGAGTGACGTTCGTGATGATCCGCCCGAGCCGGCGAACGCGATCCCGTTCCCGGGGGCGATCACCGCCGCGACCGCCGATCCGACGATCGCGAGCGCGGAAGCGAAGACCGCAACCCGGACATGTCGCTGCGCCACATCGCCTCCCAAAGAAGCCGGAAGAATCATGGAAATCGTAAGGAAAGTTTCCTTATCCTTGGATGGCTGAACGATATCGTTCCGAGTAGCGCCGCGCAATGGAGATGGCGTGGAGGAGTCGGCCTGTAAGCCGGATCCTGTGCGCCCGCCTCGCGGCGGACCGGCGACCATCTCTCTCAGCGCTTTCGCGCCGCGTCGCTGTTCACCAGCGCCGTGCGGCCTACCCGGGAGCTCGGACGGGCCGCCCTCGAGCGCTCCCTGCTTGGCCTTGCTCCGGGTG
>JBOGVK010000150.1:0-4984 GCA_050692375.1 Actinomycetota bacterium | reverse complement strand
GCCCAGCGCCAGGCGACCAAGGACGCGGGCAAGATCGCGGGCCTTGAAGTCCTGCGCATTATCAACGAGCCGACCGCGGCGGCGCTCGCCTACGGCATGGACAAGAAGGGCACCGGCACGATCGCGGTCTACGACTTGGGCGGCGGCACCTTCGACATCTCCGTGCTCGAGATCGGTGACGGCGTATTCGAGGTGAAGTCCACCAACGGCGACACCTTCCTGGGCGGCGAGGATTTCGACGCCCGCGTGATCGACTATTTCGCCTCGGAGTTCAAGCGCGAGCAGGGGATCGACCTGCGTAACGACCGCCTCGCGTTGCAGCGGCTGAAGGAGGCCGCGGAGAAGGCGAAAATCGAGCTGTCGTCCGTCCAGGAGACGGGCATAAACTTGCCGTTCATCACGGTCGGCTCGGGCGGTCCGGTGCACCTCGACATGCGCCTGTCGCGCAGCAAGCTCGAGCAGATGATGGGCCCGCTCATCGAACGCACGATGGAGCCGACCAAGAAGGCGATGCAAGACGCCAAGAAGGGCGCGAAGGACATCGCCGAGGTCGTCCTCGTCGGCGGCTCGACGCGCATCCCGCTCGTCAAAGAGACGGTGAAGAAGTTCTTCGGCAAGGACCCGCATCAGGGCGTGAACCCCGACGAGGTCGTCGCGGTCGGCGCCGCGGTGCAGGCCGGCGTCCTCAAGGGCGACGTGAAGGACATCCTGCTGTTGGACGTCACGCCCCTGTCGCTCGGCGTCGAGACGAAGGGCGGCATCTTCACGAAGCTGCTCGAGCGCAACACCACGATCCCGACGCGCAAGTCGGAGATCTTCACGACCGCCGACGACAGCCAGACCACGGTCGAGATCCACGTCTTGCAGGGTGAGGCCGAGACCGTGATGTCGCCGGGTGTGAAGTCGCTCGGACGCTTCCACCTGATGGGCATCCCGCCCGCACCGCGTGGCATCCCGCAGATCGAAGTCGCGTTCGACATCGACGCGAACGGGATCGTGCAGGTGAGCGCGAAGGATCTGGCCACCGGCAAGGAACAGGCGATGACGATCACCGGCGGCACGGCACTGTCCAAGGACGAGGTCGAGCGGATGGTGCAGGAGGCGGAGAAGTTCGCGGCAGAGGACCACAAGCGCCGCGAGGCCGCCGAAGCCCGGAACCAGGCGGACCAGCTCGCCTACCAGGTGGACAAGTTCATCGAGGAGAACGGCGACAAGGTCCCCGAGGCCGATAAGACCGAGCTGACGCAGAAGAACGATTCGCTGAAAGACGTCCTGAAGGACGAGGGCGCCGAAGCGGAGACGCTCCGTCAGACGACCGAGGCGACCATGCAGGTCTTCCAACGGATCGGTCAGGCCATGCACGACAACCAGCAGGCCGCTCAAGCGGCCGGAGGCTCCGACACGAGCTCGACCGAGACCGGCGGCGGCACGCAGCCCGAGACCGAGTCCGAGGACGACGTCGTTGAAGGCGAGATCGTGGACGAAGGAGGTGCCTCATAAGTGGCGCCCGACGTTGACGACGAAGAGCAGCCGGCGTTCCGCATCACAGACAAGCGCCGGTTCGCACATGGGGAAGCGGACGCACCCGTGGAACAGGACGAACCTGCCGAAGAGGTCGCTGAGGACATCGCCTCGGCGAAGGCCGAGGCGATGGAGTACCTCGATCACCTGCGACGCCTGCAGGCGGAGTTCGACAACTACCGCAAGCGCGTGATGCGAGAGCAGGCCGAAGCGGTCGAGAGAGCCGCCACGCCGGCGATCCTGCGGTTGCTCGAGGTGCTCGACGATTTCGAGCTCGCGTTGATGGCGGCGACCGAGAAGCCCGACTTCGATCGGTTCCTGCACGGCGTCGAGCTGGTCTATGCCAAGCTCGCCGACGCGCTGAAGTCCGAAGGGCTGGAGCGGATCGCGGCCGAGGGAACGCCTTTCGATCCCGAGCGGCACGAGGCGCTGATGCAAACGGGCGAGGGCGATGGGGAGAAGCTGATCGTGGCCGACGTGTTGCGGCCGGGTTACACGCTGCGCGGTCGCGTGATCCGTCCGGCCGGTGTGCGCGTGCACCGGGAGTGATGAGCGAGTGGCAGAAGAGGTCCGTAGAGAGTGGTTCGACAAGGACTACTACCAGGTCCTCGGCGTGCCCAAGAACGCATCGGCCGCCGACATCAAGAAGGCCTACCGCAAGCTCGCTCAGAAGTTCCATCCGGATGCGAACCCCGGGAACAAGGACGCCGAGGATCGCTTCAAGGAGATCTCGGCCGCGAACGACGTCGTGGGTGACGAGGAGAAGCGCAAGAGCTACGACCGCGTCCGTGACATGGGCGCGGCCGGGTACGGCTCGGGCGGAGGTCCGAGCGGCTGGCCCGGCGGACCGGGCGGCGTGCGCTACGAGACCGCCGACTTCGACCTCGGCGACCTGCTCGGGGCGTTCGCCGGTGGCCGTCGAGGTCGCCAGCGCCAGCAGCAGCAGCGGCCGCAGCGAGGCCCCGATCTCGAGACCGAGATCGAGGTGTCCTTCGACGATGCGATGACGGGCACGACCGTCCCGGTCAAGCTCGCCGGCCCCGCTCTCTGCCACACCTGTCAGGGAAGCGGAGCCGAGCCGGGCACCAGCCCCATCACCTGTCCCACCTGTCACGGCACGGGAGCGGTCGACGTCAATCAGGGGTTCTTCTCCATGGAACGGGCGTGCCCGGAATGCCGCGGGACGGGCCGGCTCGTCGAGCATCCCTGCCCGACGTGCCATGGCACGGGCGCCGAGCGGCGCACGCGGAAGTTCCAGGTGAAGATCCCCGCCGGTATGAAGGACGGCGCACGGATCCGGCTCGCGGGTCGCGGTGAGCCGGGGCCCGTCGGCGGCCAACCGGGCGACCTGTTCGTGAAGGTCCGCGTCGCACCGCATCCGCTGTTCGGCCGAAGAGGCGACAACCTGACCGTCGATCTGCCGATCTCGTTCCCCGAGGCGGCGCTCGGTGCGAACGTGCAGGTTCCTACCATGAACGGGCCTGTGACGCTGAAGGTGCCCGCCGGGACCCCGAACGGCAAGACGTTCCGGGTTCGCGGGAAGGGCGCGCCGAGGAAGGGTGGCCACGGCGATCTCCTCGTCACGGTGAGCGTGGACGTGCCGGAGAAGCTTTCGAAGGACGAGAAGCACCTCCTGACGCAGTTGCAGGATGCGCAGAAGGACTCGCCGCGGAAGCGGTTGGGGGTCTCGTGATGGCGAAGAGGCGGAGATACCCATCCGACGACGACGAGCGCGCGGTCTACATCATCAGCGTGGCGGCCGAGCTGGCCGGCGTGCACCCGCAGACGCTCCGGATCTACGAACGCAAGGGGTTGCTTCGCCCCCAGCGCACGCAGGGCAACACCCGGCGTTACTCCGACGCCGATGTAGAACTCTTGCGCGCGATCCAATCGTTGACACAGGAAGAGGGCGTCAACCTGGCCGGCGTGAAGCGGATCATGGAGCTGCGCGCGCAGATGGACGAGCTGCAGAAGCGGGTCGAGGAGCTGCAGGCGCAGCTCTCTCACCGCCGGGCGATCGCGATGCCGGGTCGGCGAACCGGCGCCGAGATGGTGCCCGTTCGGACCGTCGCGCGTCTGCCGTGGCAGGACCGGGAGCCCAGATGAACGACGTGCGGCTCGTTCGGCTGAGCGGCGGCGACCTCGACGTGCTGGCGCGCGCCCGCGTGCGCGAAGCGACGTCGATGGGGTACCCGGATGCCTTCGGTCCTGTGGAGCGTGCGGAGCTCCGGGAGCGGATCGAACGTTCGGGGGAGTTCGACGGAACGGAGCTGCTGCTCGGGATCCAGATCGACGGACGCCTCGCCGGTGAGGTGCAGGCGCGCCAGCCCCGGATGGGTCTTCCCCCAGGAGTGTTCGAGCTGGGGATCGACCTGTGGGACCCCGCCGACCGAGGTCGAGGGATCGGTGCGACCGCGCTCACCCTGCTTCTGACGCGGCTCTTCGATCAGGAGGGCGCACATCGTGTACAGATCACGACCGATGTCGACAACGTCGCCATGCGGCGCGTGTCGGAGCGCACGGGGCTCGTGTTCGAAGGGGTGATGCGGAGTTTCATGCCGTCGATCGACGGGCCTCGCGACTACGCGCTCTACGCGATCACATCGGACGGATACGAGGAAGTGAAGACGAGATGGACCTGAACAAGCTGACGATCAAGTCGCAGGCGGCGCTGGAGGGCGCGCACCAACAGGCCGTGGCGCGCAACCATCAGACGATCGAGCCGGAGCACGTGTTGTTCGCGCTCCTGTCCGACCCCGAGGGTGTCGTCTACCCCTTGCTCGACCACGTCGGCGTGACGCCGAAGACCGTTCGCGATGAGGTGGATCAGGCGCTCGACCGCATCCCCAAGGTGTACACGCAAGGCGCCGCCGCCGAGGTCCGGATCTCACCCACGACCGGCAAGCTGCTCGAAGCGGCCGGCGGCGAAGCGGAGAAGCTGACGGACGAGTACATCTCCACCGAGCACCTGCTGCTTGCGCTGCTCGACGTGGAGTCCGGGGCGGCTCGCGTGCTCCGCGACGCCGGGCTCACGCGTGACGGCGTGCTGGCGGCGCTGGCGGAGGTTCGGGGACGTCAGCGTGTCACGGATCAGAATCCGGAGGAGAAGTATCAAGCTCTGGAGAGATACGGGCGCGATCTGACCGAGCAGGCGCGGAAAGGCAAGCTCGACCCGGTGATCGGTCGGGACGAGGAGGTCCGCCGAACGATCCAGGTGCTCTCCCGGCGGACGAAGAACAACCCGGTCCTGATCGGTGAGCCCGGCGTCGGCAAGACCACCATCGTCGAGGGGCTCGCCCAGAAGATCGTGCGGGGCGACGTGCCCGAGACGCTCAAGGACAAGCACATCTACACCCTCGACCTCGGTGCCCTGGTGGCCGGTTCGCGCTACCGCGGTGACTTCGAGGAGCGACTCAAGAAGGTGCTGAAGGAGATCCGCACCCGCGGCGACATCGTCTTGTTC
>JBOGVK010000149.1:0-22025 GCA_050692375.1 Actinomycetota bacterium | reverse complement strand
GTGTGGGGTTCCGCAGCATCCGACGGAGTGCGCATGACGGGGAACGAGTTGCTGATCGCTTCTCAGCATCGTCGCGAGTATTGGCTCTACGTCGTGGACGGTTGCAGCGACATGAAAGGAGCACTCTTCGGCGCGTATCCAGACCCGGCCACCCTATTTGCCGCAGACCTCAAGACCGAGGCGATCTTCAAGGTGCCAGGTTCAAAGCTCGAGGCGGCGCGCGGGAAAGAGACGTCAGCATGACTCGGATGATCGAGCGCTGGTTCCCCTGTGCGGAGGTGAGTGACGCTTCGCGGTCGGGTTGGGGGAGCGGCAAGAGCGAGAAGGCACTCTTCACCTGGTTCGCTGCCCGTCCGCTGGCTCAGGCCAAAGCTGCGGCGCTCACAAGCCTGCTTCCCTGGCCCGATGACCCCAAGGAGCAGGTACGACTCCAGGCGCTCGTCCGCAAGGCGATGGCTGACCGTGACGAGGCGTGGGGCGAGCTGGTCCGTGAGCTTGAGAAAGCTCATCCTGCCGGGTACTCACTGCTTGACCCATTCTCTGGGCGCGGGATGATCCCATTGGAGGCGGCGAGGTTGAAGGCCCGGGCGTACGGGGTGGATTACTCGCCGGTCGCGACGTTGGCGGGTCAGCTGTTGGCTGACTACCCGCTCCGAGACTGGACGGACCAGCCCGAACTTCCCTACGGGAACTCGGCCGAAAATGAGACCTCGCAGAGGCAAATTCGGACTGGCAGTAGTCGGCTGGTTGGCGACGTTAGACGGTTGCTCGACGAAGTCAGCAGACGTTACTGGGCCGCGATGCAGCCGGTGTACCCGATTGTGGCGGACCGTCAACCGTGGGGATATGTCTGGGCCGTAACCCTGCCTTGCCAGGAGTGCGGCCGGCGCTTCCCCCTGACTGGATCTCTAGTGCTTAGGCACCCTCTTCCGGTGAAGGACGACCCGGGGCAGAGTTATCGCATCGAAGTGGACACGAAAGAGGGATCCTTCCGTGCTGTTGTGCACGAAGGTGAGCCCTCGGCCCAACCGACGCTCGTCACAGTTCAGAAGGGGGGCAAAGCAGCTAGAGGGAAGTCCGCGGTGTGTCCGTTCTGTGGGCATGTCCACGCGAAGGACGTACACACAAGGCTGGCAGCCGAAGGACACGGGCGGGATGCGCTGCTGGTCGCCGCTGACCTGGACGACACGGTTGGGAAGGCGTTCCGTGAGCCAACTGCCGGGGAGATTGAGGCGACGCTCATCGCTGAGGCAGTCTTGGCAAGCGAGTCGCCGTTCGCAACCGGCATTTCGGCGGTTCCGGACGAGATGATTCCAGCTGGCAATTTCGACACCGTTCGTCCTTCCGCGTACGGTGCACAGACCTATGGCGACTTCGCTAACGCACGACAGACCCTCGGGTTCGTCCGGCTGAGCCGAATCATCTGTGATCTCGGTACCGAGTTGGTTCGTGACCACGGCGTCAGCTCTGACTTTGCAGCAGCTCTCACCGGATATGCAGGATCCGTCTTGGTCCGAAAGATAAAGAGGTCGACTCGTGGCACCGCTCTGTTGCCCCACAAGCACGCCACGTCCAACCGGGTGCAGACGAACCACATCTTCAGCAACGAGGCGAGCATCTCCTTTTCCTACGACTACTTCGAAACTGGTCTTGGGGACGGCCCTGGGACATGGCCGTCCCTCTCCGGCGACACGCTTGCGGTCCTCCGAGCACAATCGGGGCGCCCCGGGGGGATCCCAGCACAGATCTCACGTGGGAGCGCGACCGCTCTCCCCTTCCGGGATGCGTCCGTCAGTGCTGTTGTCACGGACCCCCCGTACGACAGCATGATCGACTACTCGGATGCCTCAGATCTCTTCTACGTCTGGTTGAAGCGGGCCCTGCTCACTACGCATCCCTGGTTCCCGGTGACCGCGAACCCGCTCGGCGTTCAGGAGAAGGAAGAAGAGATCATCGTGAAGAGGGGTGGAACGTCTGTCGGGGATCCCCGCAACCAAGGGTTCTACGATTCGATGATCTCGAAGGCCTTTGCGGAAGCGAGACGCGTCGTTACTGAAGACGGGGTCGTGACGATCGTCTTCGGTCACGGAGACCCCGAGGTCTGGCACCGACTCCTTGGGGCGATATCTGCGGCGGGGTTGGTTCTTACCGGCTCTTGGCCGGCGAAGACCGAGGCGGGCGGTTCTGCGGGCTCAGCCAACATCGTGACCACGCTAACGATGGCGACTCGCCCCGCGCCTCACCGCCGACAGGAGGGACGTGCCGCCCTCGTCGAATCTGAAGTCGTCACCGAGGTGAAGAACAGACTGCCGATGTGGGAGAGGGCTGGCCTCGCTCCGACGGACATGCTGATGGCCTCCGCTGGGCCCGCGATGGAAGTGGTAGGTCGTTACTCCCGAGTGCTCGATATCAAGGGACAACCGGTCGAACCAGACCGTTATCTCCTATCGGCACGGCGAGCGGTTCAGGAGGCGGCGGCCATAGAGGTTGATCATCTTCCGCTGGAGACCTTCGACGTTCGGACCCGGTTCACACTCTGGTGGGTTCGCTTGTATGGGCGACAAGTGGCGCCGAAGTCCGAGCTACGTTGGCAGGCTCTTGCCGCTGACCTCGACCTGAAGGATGTGCGGGATCTCGTCCCCGATGTCGACAAGGGCAGTCGGTTGGTTGATGCGAAGCACTTCCAGACACTGATCGGCGATACGAGTGCGGCGATCGACGTCGCCCTCGCGATGGCGGCGGGATGGGCGGATGGCCTCGATGCCGTAGCCGACGTGGTCAGTCGAGCTGCTCGGGATTCTAACGACGCGTACCTGTGGGCTACTATCCGCTTCTTGGCGGATCGGCTGCCCGAGAGTGACCCTGATGCGGTCATCTGGAATCGATTGATCCAGAATCGGAAGAGCGTGCGTGGGGCCGTCGAGGGTTCAGCGAAGGCGAAGGTCTTGGCCAAGATCGAATCTGAAGGGCGGACCGCTCAGCGCACCCTGTTCGAGGCAGAGGAAACGACGTGAGTGCGAAGGACCTGACCCCGTGGTGGAAGGCACTCAAGATCCGTCCCGAGATCCAGGATTCCTCCGGTGCTATCGACGACGTGCAGATGTCCCTGTACCAGACTATCCACGGGGTTGGAGGTGCACGTCCTCCGTACGCGGACCCGACGTACTACGGTGAGATCACGCACCCAACCGGTCAGCTGGTCGATCTCCTTGCCAAAGTTGCTGTTCGTCTCGGCGGAGGGGACGACTTCCAGAAGGCCCCTGCCCTGTGGCGACTGGATCAAGGCATGGGTGGAGGTAAGTCACATGCAGCCATCGGCGCCTACCACCTTGCTGCAGGCCCCGAGGAACTGCAAGCGACAGATGTCGGTCAGGACGTTCTGACCCACGCCCAGGCGATCATCGGTCGGGCGCTACCCACCGACCTCGACAAGCCCCACGTAGTCGTGCTGCCGTGCGACAACCTGACCCCAGGTGCACCGGACCGCGAACTTGATGGTCCAGCCGTGAACCTTTGGGAACGGTTCTTGTGGCGACTCGTGAACCAAGATTTCGCGCTCTACGAGCGCTATCAACCGTTCTTCAATGACAAATCGAAGATCTCCGACTCCCTCAGATCGGTTGGTCGCCCGGTCCTGATCATCATCGACGAGATCCTTGACTACGTTCGCGCGCTGAGTGGTGTCGCGAAGCCCGAGTTGGCGGCTCAAGACATGTCGTTCCTCCGCGCTGTCCTCGACTCGATCAATGATGTTCCTCACGTGGCTGCGCTCGTGGTCATGATCGCCTCCGAGAAGGACACGATCGATCTCGATGACGAGGCGAAGCAACGTCGGGACGAACTACACGACGTCCTCTTCCGGAATGGGGTCACGACCACGGTCAACGAGAACTCTGACTTCGCGGCGATCCTCAGGCGCCGGATCTTCGTTCAGCCGCCGCCGGTCGAAGTAACGATGGCCACCGCGAAGGCTTTCGCTCCTGCGATGAACAACAAGGCGTGGAGCAAGGTGTTTACTCAGCTCTCGGCTCCCTGGTCGAAAGATTTCGAGACCAGCATCGCTCGGACGTATCCGTTCCACCCCCAGTTGATGCAGCTCGCAGAGAACGAGTGGGCGAACCTTGCCGGCTTCCAGAAGGTCCGGTCCACGATCCGCGTGTTCGCTGCGACGGTTTATGCGCTGGCGCAAAGGGAGGGCTCAGGGCAATGGACGCCGCTCCTGATCGGCCCGGGGGATCTGCCACTCTCGGATGCGACTGTTCGTGAATCCATCCTCGGCTCGGGGCTCATCACTGACCAGAAGACGCAAGCGAACTACCGGTCCCTGGCGCAGAACGACGTTGTCAACCTCGATGACGATGGAGGAGCCGCTCGGCTGCTCGACATCGCGCGCGAGGGCTCCAACTTCGCCTCACAGAATCCTCGTGCTGCGGAACGGGGGGCGACCATGGTCTTCCTCGCGTCGATCGTCGGCACACGGGGCCAGGGAAGACGCGGTGCTTCGGAGTCGGAGATCAAGGTGGCTGCCTCAGTTCCCGACCTGTCCTTCGGACTTGCAGACGCCGACGCTGTCGCGAGGGAGCTTCAGGACCCAGACAGCGGCATGGCCGCACTAGAAGTCCTTCCGGGAAAGGGTGGACAGCCACCTCGCTTGTTTATGTCCACCAAGCAGACACTCAACATGTTGGTGAGAGCGGCGAGGAACACCATCACCGACGAGGAACGCGATCGCGCGATCGCCCGTATCGGAGAGCGGCTCGCCTCAACTGGGCCATTCAAGAAGCAGGTCTTCGTTGATGCAGATCCAGCCAAGTCACCGCGCGAGGTGCTTGAGTACGCGGGTATCGACGATGCTCGGGCCACTCGGCTCGTCATCCTGGATCCGGTTCAGTTCTCATTGCGTGACGCGGCTGAGCAAGCCACCCTGGAGGCCATCGAGTCGGCGATGGGTTTGGGGGACAGTCCGACTGCGGTCCAGTGGGCGTCGTCGGCGGTGTTCGCGGTCGCGAACGCGCAGAGGCGAGCCCAGGCAAGGAATCTGGCGACCAGTCTGCTCGCCTTCGAACGCGTCCTCGACGCACCGGAGATCAGCGAGGATGATGAAGTCCGGAGCCAAGCCGTTAGCCAGCAGACCGAGGCGCGGAAACAGGTCGAGCTCGCTGTCCGCAGGGCGTTCCAGCACCTGGCCTTCTTGGCTCAACCTGACCCTTCCGTTCCGCGGACTCTCCGGGTGACGACGTTCGACGATGAGATCCAGACGGCGCTTGACGGAACGACGGTCTGGAAGAAGTTAGTGGAGGAGGAGAAGGCGTTCGACCAAGGAGAGTTCACACCTCAAGCGCTTACGCATGTGCTCCGTCCTGAGGACTACCAGCGTCCGCTCGACGAGGTCCGGGATGCGTTCTGGCAGGCTCCCCGACTACCCCTCCTCTTCGGCGGAGAGGACGATCTTCGGAGGGCAATCTACGAGGCTGTCGTTTCGGAAGGGTTGACCGTGTCGGATGGTGCAGGCGATCCGGTGATGGTGACCGGACCATCCGAGATCAACTTGAGCCAGTCGGGCCTACGCCTGACCACAACGATCTCGACTGCGCCCGAGCCCGAAGCGACCGCTGAGGAGGACAGCGACCTCGGTCAGGGTCATATGGGTGCCCCTGCGGCAGCGATCGAGAAGAGCGTTTCCTTCACTGTTATGAGTCCTTCAACAGATCCAGATAGGGCGGCTGCGATCGGAGCCCTTCTCCTGGCGCTGTACGAGGCGGTTGATGGCCAAAGGACTTCCTACTTCCAGGGAACCGTGAAAGTCGTAGTTGACGCCAAGGTTGTTCCCAGCCTGGTGGAGCGCGCCGAAGCCCTTGGGATCCAAGTCACGATTCAGGACCAATGATGGTTCGGTGGCTAGGTTTCTTGTTTAAGTCGTCGGTTTGAGTGAAACAAGTTCGCAGGTGGCGCGGATTCAACAAACAACAGGCTATACGCGTCGGTGGAATCACGCTCACTTCAGATGCCAACGCCTACGGTTCGTGGCGGCACCGCAGGCATCCACGCAACCTCAGCTGCTGAATGCAGCAGAGATTTCCTCTACCTCCTTATATGCCCACTCAGCTTCTGTTGGAGATACGTGCGGCTTCAACTCAATTAATCTCTGCACCCGGTCGTCCTCCGGCGCCTTCAACACATCACGGATGTACAAAGCAGTTGAGAGGCGTTCGAGGTCAGCAACGCTCTTAGGTCCCAAGAGCGAGGCGATAATCGAGAGTCCTCTTTCATTCGTCTCGACTACTTCACGTCTGGCGCTGGCGAGCAACTTTCCAGCGGACGTCACTTCGAACTTCGGTCCGTATGGAGCAGGTTGAGGTACCAGTGTCATGGCTCCCTCAGCTCGTAGTTCGGTGAGCTCATCTCGCAGCTCAAATGAAAATGGACCATGCTTGTACATCACGAACGGAAGACCTAGATCCGGCTCACACAGTGTCTGGAAGAAGAAGGAGCACTTCTGCAGATGCGTCTCACCGCACCAACTCCCCGCCTCCTTCATCTTCTCAGTGAGCTCGACGAGGACTGCTTCCCTATCAGGCTTCTCCACTGTCTCTCCCCTCCTCGACGATCCTCGTTCTCTGACCCTCGAGCCACGCTGCTGCCTCATCTCGAAGCTCGGGAGCGACGAAGACATACTCAGGGCGAATAGGGGGAAGCTTACTTAGCACCTCCGACATGGCGAGGGATGAAGCGATCCCACCGTTCCTCAGGAGCACGGGGAAGTCAATCTCGCCACCCTCGTCAAGTTGGCGAGCGTACTTCACGTTGTTCTCTCCAAGCTGCCCCTTCGCGGCTTCAAACACCAGTTCCCCGGCCCGCTTCGTGATCAGCCTGTCTTGTGGCGGCGGTTCATACAGGACCCTGAAGTAGCCTCTGCGAAGCAGGCGAGCCGCGCTCTTGTGGCCGGTTGCGGCATCGTCAGCCGCCGCCTGATACATCTGCGCGATCAACTGATCATCCGTGGTTGCCAAGAACTCAGGGACCCCTGTTGGGAAGCCGGCCGGCTGAAGTTCCTGGAGGTAGTCGACTAGATGAAGGTCCAAGACCATCCGGACTCTGTGGAAGTAGACCTGCGAGTACATGAAGTACCTTGCCATCAGCAGAGCCTCTGCGGATTGCAGACCGCCCTCTTCAACGCCCAAAGATGGCTCACCCAGAGACTCTTTGTTGCCGCCTTCCGGAGCTGTAGGAAGTATCCGAAGTGAGTCGATGAGACGTTCATGGTCGAACCTGCCGTAACTTACGCCCATGTGGAGCGAGTCTCTCAGCAGGTAGTCCATCCGATCGACGCCGAAGGCGTCCCCAACGATGACCTCTGAAAGCACAGACTCCCAAGTCGAGAACTCGAGGTCCTTGGCTTTCTTCTGGCCGATCGCAAGCTTCACGACGTCCACAGGATCGAGCGGCGGACGCAGTTCCTTCCAAACCTCCTGAAGCTCCTCCCCGAGGATCAGTTCCCGGGTCATCTGCTCATGTCCTCCTGGCAGCAGAGTCTCCGCAGCATGCGAGAAGGGCGCATGCCCGATGTCATGACATAGGGCTGCTACCTGTACAGCTCGTCTCCAATATGAATCTAGTGTGGCTCTGTCCTTCAGTTGGGGCAACGAGTCCCCGATGTCATCCGTCACTCGCTCTGGCTCGGTTATCGAGTCAAACACCCGCCCCGCCAATTCCATAACTCCAAGTGAGTGTTCAAAGCGGCTGTGCGTCGCCCCCGGGTAGAGGAGAGAAGCCAGGGCCAGTTGCCCCACATGCCGAAGCCGTTGCACGGGGCGGGTCTCAATCGTGGCTTGCGTGTGTTGATTCGCCCGCACGAACACGTGGACGGGATCGCGAATCTCTCTCACGGAATCCCTTTCATCGATCGCCGCAAATCTACACTGCAAGCCAGCGCCACCCCACGATCCTGGCGACCGTCGTGCGTGAACCCATCGGCGGATACATCAAAGGCGTGAACCGAAAGGGCAACGTGCGACATCTCTTCCCGCGATAGGAGTTGCACAACCATGAGTGATCGAACGCCTCCGTTTCATCCATCAGCAGATCGAAGACGGCCAGATGTCGGGTCCCGGCGTCTCGAGGTGACGATCGCGTGCAGGCAGTAGTGGGCTCCTCGTCCACTCCATGGTCTGGGGCCGGTTAGCGCGGGAGCGGGTTCGGGCCGGTGGCGGTGACCAGTCGCTGCGGCACCCAGTCGTCGACGTGCACGAAGCCCTCGAAGCGCCCTTCCTCATCCTCGACGACGTCGAAGAAGGAGCGCCGGTAGAACTTCACGTGGGTGAAATCCTCGAACAGCACGTAGACCGGCTCGACCTCGGGACTCTGGAACTGCTGCCCGGTCAGCGCGGCCCGATGCATCCGCGAGAAGTCGTCGAAGTCCTCACCGACGACGACCCCGAGGTGCTCGAGCCCCATCCGGTAGACGCGCTGGTGAACGGGTGGGATGAGCTCGATGCGCGAGACCCGAGCCCCGTCCAGGACCTCGAGCGGCTCGGCGAGCACGATCAAGGAGATCGGACGCCCGTTCCAGACGTTCTCGCGGTTCGCCCTCGCATGTCGCTCGAGAAGGGCGCGCTGGTGGACGTACAGGTCCCAATCGGCGACGCGGACGGCGAGGTGGCTGAGCGGGTAGGGTGCGATGTCGATGCCGCGGGCAACGAGACGGTCGCGCTGCATCGCCGCGAACGCTCGATAGTCCCCGATGACGTCCGCGATCGGATCCACGGCTCCTCATACACCTTGCAAGGCCGCGGTGGAAGCCCGAACCATGTACGTGAGCGCAAGCGTGACGGTATCGCGTGTTGTGGGCAGGTTATGGCATGGCTGAGCTCCTTTCCTCGAGGCGACGTCGGTGTCGTGCGACGAGCACAGCGCTCGGCCTGAGCCGCGGAAGCGCCAGATCGCGGCTCGTTGACGCCCCTTGCTGAACTGGTTAGGATTCTGACCACTTATGAGCGAGACGATCCCCTTCACTGAAGCCAAGGCGCACCTCTCGGAGCTGGTGGATCGGACCTCCCGTGAACACGAGCGCTTCGTGGTGACGCGCCACGGCGTTCCGGCGGCGGTTCTCCTGTCCCCCGATGACCTGGAGTCGCTCGAGGAGACCGTCGACATCCTCCAGGACGAGGCGCTGCTGAAGTCCATCCGCGCATCTCGGCGCGAGGCGTTGAAGGGCAAGCGACTGCCGCTGAAGGATCACGTCTAGCTCGTGCACGAGGTCGAGATCACGCCGGAGGGCCTCCGGCAACTCGACCAGCTCCCGGCGAAGGTCCGGGCCGCGGTGATCGAGGCGATCCTCGGCTCGATCGCGGAGAACCCTCGCAGAGCCGGCAAGCCGTTGCGGGGCGAGCTCGGAGGTCTCTACTCCGCTCGACGCGGTGAGTTCCGGGTGATCTACGAGATCGATGAGGTCGAGCAAGTCGTCCTCGTCCACCGTGCGCAGCACCGGAGCCGCGCATACCGAATCCGGTGATCGCGCAAGATCGTCGTTGAGTGCCTGGATGCTTGACGATGCATCGCGGAGCGCATCATACTTTGATGCATGAGGCGATGCAGATGACGAGACTGACGATCACGTTCGATGACGACACGGTGGAGGGGCTCGACAGCATTCCGCTCGCGGAGCTCCGGGAAGCCGTGATCGCTCGGTTGAACTCCGTCGCCACCACCGGTGATCAGGCAGCGTTCGTCGCCCGGCTGTCCCACTCCTTGGAGGAACTCGGCGAGGATCCGAGCGCCTCAGCCGTGGTCCGCGAAGCGTTGGACTTCTTCCTGGCTGCGCTGCGCGACGCGGAGCGGGAGGCCCGACTCGAGGCGGGGTACGCGCTCCTCGCTGCCGATCCGAACCGCGAGCGGATGCTCGAGTCGATACCGAAGCGAGCGCCGCAGCGCGTGGCCAACGAACCGTAGATGTCCGACACCGCCGTCTCGCGTGGTCAGATCTGGTGGGTCGACATCGGCCTCGCCCAGAACAAGCGCTTCGTGGTCGTCTCGAACAACGTCAGGAACCGCGCGCTCGGTGATGTCGTGATGGTCCGATTGACGACCGCGGGCAAGCCGGACATCCCGAGCATCGTCGAGTTCGGGGCCGGCGAGATCTCGGAGTCGCGCTGCTTCGCGGTCGCCGACGATGTCTGGATGATCGACAAGCAGTGGCTGGGCGACCGGGTCGGCGCCCTCACGCCATTCCAGATGGAGCGCGTCAGTCAAGCGTTGCGCGTCGCGCTCGATCTCTAGGGCGGGTCCCCCTCCGCGATCTTTCGTACGCTGTCGAGTCGCCCCCACCTCCCGTCGAAAGGTCAACCTCCATGAGCTCGTTCTTGTATCGACTCGGCCAGGCGGCAGCCCGCCACCGTTGGCACACCCTCGGGATCTGGATCGCTGCCGTGGTCGCGATCTTCGTGATCGGCGGCGCCCTCGGCGGGAAGTTCAGCGACGACTTCAAGTTGCCGGACTCCGAGTCGCAGCGCGCCTACGACCTGCTGGCTGAGCGCTACCCGGCGGCCTCCGGCACCTCGGCGTACATCGTCTTCCACGCGACCGGCGGGTCGCTCGAGGACCAGGCGGACGCCGTGAACGAAGCGTTGGACACGATCGTGGCGCAGCCGCACGTCAGCGCGGTGTCGAACCCGTTCGAGACCCCTGGCGCTGTGTCGCCCGACGGCACGATCGGCTACGCGCAGGTCGCCTACGACGAGCCGGCCACCGATCTGGGCGTCGAGCCGTTCGATGCGCTCCAGGCGGCACTGGACGGCGTCCGCTCGCCCGACCTGGAGGCGGAGATCGGGGGCGAGTACGCATCGTGGGGGACGCAGCCCAGCACGGGATCGTCCGAGCTGATCGGCCTGCTGGCCGCGATGATCATCCTGCTGATCGCGTTCGGCTCGGTGGTCGCGATGGGGCTACCGATCGGGACGGCGGTGATCGGCCTCGCGACGGGGACCGGTCTCACCCTGATCCTCGCGTCGTTCGCGAGCGTGCCGGAGTTCGCCACGATCCTGTCGTCGATGATCGGTCTGGGCGTCGGCATCGACTACGCCCTGTTCATCGTCACGCGTTACCGACAGAACCTACACGACGGGATGGAGCCACTACACGCGATCGGCGTCTCGAGCTCCACGGCGGGGCAGGCCGTGGTGTTCTCCGGCATCATGGTCTCGATCGCCCTCCTCGGACTGTGGATCTCGGGGATCGCGTTCGTCGGCATGATGGCGACCGCCGCGGCGATCGTCGTGCTGGTGGCCGTCGTCGCGGCCGTCACGCTGTTGCCGGCGTTCCTCGGCTTCGCGGGTAACGCGATCGACAAGCTGAGCGTCCACCGGAAGCGCACGACGGCGGAGGAGCTGGAGAGCAAGCCGCGCATGTGGTCCCGGTGGGGTCACGAGGTGGAGCGGCATCCCTGGCGCTACTTCGTGGGCGCGGCCACGGTGTTGCTCGTGCTCGCGATCCCCCTGTTCTCCATGAAGCTCGGGTTCCCCGATGACGGAACGGCACCGACGTCGGAGACACGTCGCCTGGCGTACGACCTGCTCTCCGAGGGCTTCGGACCGGGGTTCAACGGGCCGCTGCTGCTCGCCGTCGAGATCGACGACCCGGCCGCGCTCCAGCAGCTCGATCGGCTGACGACGGCGCTCGAAGCGGCGCCCGGTGTGGCGGCCGTCACGCCGCCCCAGCCGAACGAGGCGGGCAACGCCGCGATCATCCAGGTGATCCCGACCACCTCGCCGCAGGATCAGGCGACGACCGAGCTGGTGCGGCGTCTGCGAGCCGACACCATCCCGGCCGCCACACCGGAGGGTGCGACCGTGCACGTCGGCGGCGGCACGGCGACGTTCATCGACCTGTCCGACCGCATCACGAACGCGCTGCCGTGGTTCATCGGCGCGGTCGTCCTGCTGTCGTTCCTCCTGTTGATGGTCGTGTTCCGTTCGATCCTGGTGCCGCTGAAGGCCGCGGTGCTCAACCTGCTGTCGATCGGCGCCGCGTACGGCGTGATCGTCGTGATCTTCCAGTGGGGATGGGGGCGCAGCCTGCTCGGCGTCGACCAGCTGATCCCGATCGTCAGCTTCGTGCCGATGATGATGTTCGCCGTCCTATTCGGACTCTCGATGGACTACGAGGTCTTCCTGCTCTCGCGGATCCGCGAGGAGTACCTGAAGACCGGGAAGAACGTCGAGAGCGTGGTCAGCGGCATCTCCACCACGGCCCGCGTGATCACGAGCGCCGCGCTCATCATGATCGCCGTGTTCCTGAGCTTCGTGTCCCAGCCGGACCCGATCGCGAAGATGTTCGGCATCGGCCTGGCGGTCGCCGTGTTCATCGACGCGACGGTCGTCCGGATCGTGCTCGTGCCGGCCACGATGGTGCTCCTGGGCGACGCGAACTGGTGGCTCCCCGGCTGGCTGGATCGCATCCTGCCGAAGATGAGCCTGGAGAGCGCGTCGGACCCCGAGATCGACGAGCTGGAGGAGCCGGTCCCGGTCGGATAGACCGGATGACGGTCCCTGACGCGTCCGCCGTCACTGGGCGCAGATGTGACACGGCTCACAGACTCCCGACCAGGGGCCTGCTGTGCTGCTCGCATGAAGATCACCGAGAAGTGCGTGGATCCCACATCGGCTGGGCAGCCCGAGTTGGCAGCCATGGTCACTCGGCTCCAGACCACGATCGAGGCCACCGAAGAGCGGGTCAGACGGACACAGCTCGAGTTGTCCGTCGTTCGGTCTGACCTCATCCGAGTCGCGCTCATAGCGGGAGACGCAGCCACCCGGGGAGAGAGCCGCGCCTGATCTCGACGTGTGTATCCCGATTCGGTATGCTGACTGCATGTCACAGCAGGTCGCCGTTCGCCTGCCGGATGCCCTCGCGACCGAGCTCCAGCGCCTGGTCGCCGATGGGTCATTCGAGACGAAGGCCGATGCGATCCGTGCAGCCATCGAAGCCCTGATCGACGTCGAGCGCCGGCGCCGGGTGGGAGAGGCCATCGTCGATGGCTACCGACGGTTGCCGGAGACCGACGACGAACTCGAGGAAGCGCGTCGCGCCTCGATCCGCTCCATTGAAGAGGAGCCCTGGTGAGCCAGCCGCGACGAGGCGAGATCTGGTGGGCCGAAACACCCGAGGAGAAGCGTCGACCCTACGTCGTGTTGACCCGCGACGCCGCGATCCCCGTGATGCGGAAGCTCTTGGTTGCTCCCGTGACCCGACGGGTGCGGAGGATCCCCACCGAGGTGCCGCTGGGTCCGGCCGAGGGTCTGCCCGAACCGTGCGCGGCCTCGATGGACAACGTCCAGGTCTTCTTGAAGGCCCTCCTTACCGCGCGGGCGGGAGCGATCGGATCCGAACGCAGCCACGAGCTCTGTCGGGCGCTGAACGCCGCCGTCGACTGCTAGCGTGCGCGGCTCTGTGAGGCATGCTCGACCCCGGTCGCCGCTGGTTTCGGCACGATCGCATCCGGAGAAGGATGCGTGCATGGACCTCCCCGTGACCCGATACGCGACGACGGTCGATGGCGTGCACATCGCCTACCAGGGGGCGTTCCCGATCGCTGGCACCTCTACCGAGCCATGAAGTAAGGCATCCTTCCATCGGTGACCGGGCTGACGGAACCGACGCCGGGGTGGGCGCTGCTGGACGACCTCGGGTCAACGCTCACGCGCGACCAGGTGTCCGCGACCCTGCGGGCGTTCGCGGCGAGCGCCGGCGCCGAGACGAGCCTGACTGTCCTGCGGGACACGACCGCTCCGGCGATCGATCTATCGGTCCGGGCGCATCGCGAGGCGCTCCTGCGCTTCCTCCGCGCCTGGGGATGCCGCCATCTCCGCCGCGACGACACCGGGCGTTCGTCGCGGGCGCTGGCGTCGTGGTGGTCGCGGTACGCACCGACGCTTCCGCCCGCGACGGCCCCGCTGACGGACCTAAGCGGCGCGCAGCTCGCGGCGCTGGGGCAGGCGTACGACGCGCTCGCGCGTTCGCCGGCCGCGTTCCGCTCGAGCCGCGACGGGGACGTGAAGGTCTCGTTCGGCGACACCGCGGCGGCCAAGGCGTTGTTCGCGATCCGGCCGCAGGCGGTTCCGCCCTGGGACGAGCCGATGCGACGCGCGTTCGGCTGGGGACGCGTGGACGCGGAGCAGTACGCGACGTTCCTGGCCGCCGTCCGCGACGCGCTCATCGGACTCGCCGAACGCCTACCGGTCGAACCGTCCGAGCTGCCCGAAGAGCTCGGCAGGCCCGAGAGCTCGCCGGCGAAGATCGTCGACGAGTTCCTCTGGATCCGGATCACCCGCGGCCTCCCGGCGTGACCGCGCCCGGCTTGCGTCGGCCGACCCCGCCGTCGCATCCTGCTCTCTCCATCGACGAGGAGGGACGATGTTCAAGGCGCTACTGGTCGCGTTCGCGGTGTTCCTGATCGCGACGTTCCCCGCCACCTGGCTGTTGATGCTGTTCCTGGGCAACGTGGGAGTCGGAACCTCGTACTGGGGCACGCTCCCGCTCGGGGTGATCGTGTCGCTCATCCTGGCCGGCTCAACGGCGCGCGGCTCGTACGCGTAGGTCCGGCCTCCGGGGCCATGGGGCGGTCCCACACGGGACCGCCCCTTGGAGCGTCTGGTCAGGCGGGGCTGAACGGATCGGTGAACGGGTTCATCCCCGCGTAGAGGCCGTCGGGGTTCGGGTACCAGGCCCACACGTGCATCGTGACGAGATCGGGGTGCCAGAAGCGGAACGGTGACCCGGTCTCAGGACTCATCTCCGGGCACACGCTCTCGCTCGGTTCGAAGACGAACGTGCCGTCGTGGTAGTGACACGCCGCGCCGAACGATCCGTAGGTCGCACCTTCGAGCGGAGGCGTCGCCGGGGTCTCCGGGAACACCCACTCGAACGCGCCCAGCTGCCACGTGTGCCCGTGCTTCTCGTACACGAGGATCGGCGGCTTCGTGATGTCGAACCCCGTGATGGCGGGGTTCAGGAAGTGATACCCCATGCCGGGGATCGCTCGCGTCAGGATGAAGTACCCATCCTTCTTCGCCTGCTTCAGGTTGAGCGCATATTTCGCGGTGGCGAGCCGGGCGGCGGCCAGTTGGGTGGCGAGCTCGTCCGACGTGCCACGGGTCGTCGCGTTGCTCCCGTGCACGGCCCCAGGGGCTCTCGCTGACCCCATCGCCGCCGGGATCACGGCCATCGATCCGATGAATACGGCCACGGCGACCAAGGCAAGTCCGATCATGCGCGTTCTGTTCACGGCGTTCTCCTCTCTGGTCTGTGGGTAGGTGCGATCGCTCCGTCGTACGCGTGGGGATCGAGGACGCGCACCTCCGTGATCCGATCGACGGGGAGGTCGTTCCGTACGGCGGTCTTTCGGACCGCCTCGGGGCTGGGCGCCTCGTAGATGCAGAACGACTTGGTCCCGTCTTCGGTCACGTAGGAATGGAGCCAGGCGACGCCCTCGTCGGCGTTCCGCTCCAGCACCGCCAGGCATGCCTCTCCACCCTGGCGACCGGCCGGGATATGCCAGCCACCCGGGAACGTGCGCTCCACGACGTACCGTGGCATCGGACTCCTCCCTCCGATCGTGGGAACGGGGCGATCCACGCGGGACATGACCTCCTCCTTCCGGCCAGCGGCCGTCACGAACGAAGGTAGGGACCGGGTGTTTCCGGGGCATCGGGAGGGTTCCCCAGGTTGGGAGGAGGGACTACCGATCTTGGCCGGCGAGCCCGAGACGCATCGCCTCAGCGCTCGCCTGGCCGCGTGTCTGGACCCCCAGCTTCCGCAGGATCGCCGACACGTGATGGTCGACCGTCTTCACGGACACGACGAGGCGCTCGGCGATCTCGGCGTTGCGGAGGCCCTGGACCATCAGCGCGAGCACTTCGACCTCACGTGCGGTCAAGCCGGATGGGTTCCGCTGGGTGGCGGGTCGCGGCCCGCGCGCGACCCCCTTCACCCCGCGCACCCGCAGCCGGCGCGCCACGATCGATGCCGCCGGTCGAGCGCCCAAGTCCTGCAGGATCTCCAGGGCTTGGCGGAGCGGCGCTTCTTCGTCCACGTCGGCCAGCGCGAGCGCCGCCTCGTACGGACATCCGAGGTCGTTCCAGAGTTCGACAGCGCGCCGCGGATCGCCGGCGATCTGGACGGCATAGGGTGCCGCCGCCCCGGGAACCTCCTCCTGGATGCCGGCGCGCCAGCGCCAGTAGGCGAGCTCACCGACCGTCCACGGCCGGACGCTCCTGACGGCCAGCCCGAGTGCCTCGTCCGTCGCCTCCGCAACGGCGCCGTGGTCGCCCTCGAGCCACGCGGCTTCGGCACGAGCGGCCGCGGCCGGCCCGACCCGCAGCTCCTCCCCGGTGGACTCCGCCAGGCTCCACGCTTCGTCGAGCGGC
This sequence comes from Actinomycetota bacterium, assembly GCA_050692375.1. Taxonomy (GTDB): domain Bacteria; phylum Actinomycetota; class UBA4738; order UBA4738; family HRBIN12; genus JBBQVZ01. Next base: position 5,607 of record JBOGVK010000149.1, on the reverse strand, counting down.
GGCCACTGCCCGGGATCCCCGCGGCGTGCCCTGACGAGACCGAGCACGATCTGCGCGAGCGTGCGGGGCATCGTCGACGCGCGAGGGACGCTGACGACCTTCGCGGCGTCATCGGCCGCCTCTTCCCAGCGGCCCTGATCGAGCCTGGATCGGGCGCGATACGCGAGGAGGTAGAGGCGATAGAGCTCGAGTCCGTGCTCGTCGGCGTACTCGAGGCCACGAGCGATGGCATCGTTCGCGAGCGCGTGCGATCGCGTGTGCACGTACGCCAGGGTGAGCAGGTCGTATCCGAGCCCCACCTGCTCAGGGAGGGCGGCGTCTTCGGCGGCATCGATCCCGCGGGTGAGCTTCCCGATCCCCGTCGGAATCCCATCCATCGCCTCCGCGAACCCGAGTGTGATGAGCGCATGGACGGCGATCTCCGTCTCGCCGATCTGCTCAGCGAGCTCCATGGCACGCCTGGCCCACATGACGGACTCGTCGAACCCGGCGAGGTTGTCGTAGGCCATCGCCAGCTCGCGCCCGGGCGGCAGCGCTTCGAGCACCGCCACCGCGTCCCGGCCCGCCTGGTGGGACTCGGCGATCCGACCCGGACACCAGAGGAACGTCGAGAGCGAACGCAGTGCGTCGCCCTCCAGCCGTCGATCGCCCAGTTCGCGGTAGAGATCGAGCGCGAGGCGCTGCGCCTCGATCGCCTCCGTGTTCTCATCGGTGAGGAAGCACTCCACGGCACGGCGGTCGAGCAACCGCGCTCGCTCCCTGGGATCGAGCTGGTCCCCGAAGCGGATCGCCCGCGCGTATTGCGCAGCGGACTCTCGATGCGCACCTAGCGACGCCGCGAGCGCCGCCGCGTCGGGTGCGAACCGCAGCACGGCGTCGGCGTCGGCCGACCCCTCGGCGTGGTGCGCGAGCCGCGTCAGATCGGGCTCACCCACCGGCGGGTTCGCCAGCGCATCGAGCGCCTTCCGATGCAGGGCGGTACGCCGATCCGGTGGGAGCGCGTCCTCGACCGCCATCCGTGCGAGTTCGTGTCGGAAGGCGACGCCCATCTGATCCGTGCTCAACATCCCCGAGGTGAGGCATCCATCCATGTGACCGATGGCTTCGGGAGCGAGCGCTTCCAAGAGCCAGGGTTCGCCGTGCGGCGGCACGATCGCGACGGCCTCGAGGAGGGCCCTCGCCTCGGGATCGAGGCGAGCCGCGCGGGCGAAGACGGCGTCACGCACGGTGGCCGGGATCTCCGCGTCGCCGGCGGCGAGCACCTCCGTCACGAAGAACGGGTTGCCACCCGTCGTCCGATACAACTCCTCGGCGTCGACCCCCTTCGGCTCGGCCAATCCGGCCACCGCCTCCGGCGAGAGCGCATCCACGCTGAGCCGCCGCACCGACGCGCTCGTCGAGAGCTCGCCGGTGAGGACCCGCAACGGGTGCGCACGGTCGAGCTCGTCACGGTAGCTCACCAGGACCAGCGCGGGAACGCGCTCCACGCGGCGCCCCAACAGTCGTACGACGTCGAGCGTCGCCTCGTCAGCCCAGTGGAGGTCTTCGATCACGAGCACGGTCGGTGCGCTCCGACCGAGCTCGTCGAGCAGCGCGGCGGCAACCTCATAGGGTTTGGGGTCGCTCTGCACGAGCGCTTCCAGCTGTCCGCCCGTCGCGGTGGCGACATCGATCAACGCGCCGAGTGGACGCGGCGTGAACAAGGGGTCGCACGCGCCCCACAGGATCCGGGCTGCGTTCCGCTGCTCGTCGCAGAAGCGCCGAAGGAGCTCCGTCTTCCCGATCCCCGCCTCACCGGCGAGGAGGACGAGCGCTCCGCGACCTTCCTCCCACACGTCGGTGAGCAACGCGGCCAGGGCCGCGAGGTCGTGCTCCCGCTCGAGGAGTTCCGCCTCGTGCTTGCTCGTCGTCAGCGCTGTCACCACGACCTCCGGGTCGCGATTGTCGTCCTCGGGGGCGGATCGTGTCCATCGTCGAGGGGTGAGGCGGCCGCGCTCCGATCAAGGGTTCCGGATCACGCCGTAGCGCACGTGGGTCACGAACGGGCCGTCATCGAGCGACAGCTTCTCGAGCTGGATACCGTGCGGCTACATCGAGCTCATCAGCTGGAAGTAGTTGCCGTCCGGATCGGAGAACGTGGCGATCCACATCTCGGGCGCGCCTTCCGGGTGATATGGCTCTTGGACCGTCGTGGCTCCGGCGCCCTTGAGCCGTTCGAAGTCGCCCGGCACGTCGCCGCTCTCGAGGTTCCAGATCACGCGACCGGGTTCGGCGTTGGTCCCCTTCACCTGATCGTGCGGCCCGACGGTGATCCACCCGCTGCCGACCGCCCAGCCGCTGTACCCGCCTTCCTCCATACCGGGTGCGCCGAAGAGCTTCGTGTAGTAGTCCGCGAGGAGCTTGGGGTCCTCCGAACCGATCAGGATGCTGTTCAGGTTCATGGTTCCTCCTTCGCCCGATCCGCTGTCTGACGTCCTTCCTTTCTACCGCACACGCGCGAAACCCACCAGCGAGGCGGATCACGCGTCGGATTGACCCGTCGCGGGTCGTCCTGCTACACCATCCACGACTGAGGGGTCCACCGGGGGAGGGGTTTTCTGATGAAGCATCGAACGGCTGCGCGCATCGTGACCATCCTGCTGACGGTCGCCGCCACGACGGCGGCGTTCGCGCCGCCCGCGGTTGCCGGCGCAACGTACGACTTCGCAGGGCCGGTCTTCGGCTTGGCGGCCGGGCCGGGCGACGTCCTGTTCGCCGCCGACGCCGGCGCCGGGGTCGTCCGCCTTCAGGGCGGGACCGGGCAGCTCGTCACCGACCTGCCGGGCGTCACCGACATCGCGCCGGTGAAGCCCGGGCGGATGTGGGCGATCGCCGGCCGGAAGCTCTATCGGATCAACCACGGCACGCCCCACTTACTGGTGGGCCTCGGCAAGTTCGAGCGGCTCGTGAACCCCGATGGGGGCGAGATCGACTCGAACCCCTTCGATGTGAACGCGCTCGGGACCAAGCGTGCGCTGATCGCCGACGCGGGTGCCAACGCGGTGCTCATCGCGAACCAGCGTGGCGGCGTTGACTGGATCGCGACGTTGCCGGACGAGCTCGTCCCGACCGACAACGCGAAGGCGCTCGCCGGGTGTCCGAACGGTCCGGCTGATGTTTGCAGCCTGCCGGATGAGATTCCCGGGCAGGCGGTGGCGACGAGCATCGCGGTCGGCCCGGACGGCGCGTACTACGTCTCGGAGCTGAAGGGGTTCCCCGCGCCGCTCGCTCGGTCCCGGATCTGGCGGATCGAGCCCGGCACGCGGCACGTGCATTGCGACGCCGACGCCGTCAACTCACCGTGCACCGTCGTCGCGACGGGGTTCACCTCGATCGTCGACCTGACGTTCGGGGCCGACGGCACCGCCTACGTCACGGAGCTCGACGAGGCGAGCTGGTTCGCGGTCGAGGTCGTGCCGGACGCGATGGTCGGCGGAACGGTGGATGCGTGCGATCCGACGACGTGGACGTGCACCGAGGCCGCGTCGGCCCAGACGATGCCGATGGCTGTCGCGGTGAACGATGCCGGTCCGTTCATGGTCGTCTCCGCGCTCATCCCCGGAGCGACGGCGGTCGTGCCCGTGGCGTGACCCTGGCCATCGACACGAGCTCGCGCAACGGATAGACTTCGGCCAATGGGCGAAGTCCGAGTTGCGTCCGTTACCGATCCGTTCGCCGAGGACGACCCCTCGCTGGTCGTGGCGGCGATGGAGGCGCTCCTCAGGTTGGAGGCGATGGGCCTGCTCACGTCGGACGTGGGGAAGCTCGATCGATCCACCCTGCTCGGGATCGCGGAGGCCGCCGCTCGCGCCGGCATCGCGCAGACGGAGGCCGCCCGGCTCATGGGGGCCCGGCATCTCGATCCCGAGACGGTGCGCGAATTCCTCGATCGGGTGACCGAGTCGTTGCTCGAGTCCCCGATGCCTGGGACCGAGCTGGTGTCGCTGCTGGAGCTGTTCGACCACGATGAGCTCGCGCGTCTGCTGGGTTCGTCCGAGTCGAGCCTGCGGCGCTACGCATCGGGCGCCCGGCGGACGCCGGACGACCTGGCTGCCCGCGCACACTTCCTGTCCCTCGTCGTCGGGTACCTCCGGGGCGCGTACAACGACATCGGGGTGCGCCGGTGGTTCGCGCGTCCCCGGACGACGCTCGGCGGGAAGACGCCGGCGCAGGTGCTCCGCAGGGGCTGGAGCCCGGACTCGGCCGCGGTCGGCCGTGTCCTCGAGCTGGCGCGGGCCCTCACCGCATCGCCGGTCACGTGATCGTCTTCCGCCACGCCGACACCCGGTTCCCGTTCCTGTGGGAATCGGAGGACCAGCCGGCGGCGCGGTGGCACGACGACGGCGAGGGCCCGGTGCAGTACCTCTCGGAGACGCCCGACGGCGCCTGGGCGGAGTTCCTGCGTCACGAGGAGATCACCGAGCCGTCGGACCTCGAAGGGATCACGCGGGCGATGTGGGCGGTCGACGCCCCCGAGTCCGACCTCCCCGAGCCGGCGCTCGCCGTCGACGTGCTCACCGGCGGACCCGGGACCTACTCGGCCTGTCGCGGGGAGGCTCGCCGCCTGCGCGATGCGGGCGAGATCGGGCTGTCGGCGCCGAGCGCGGCGCTCCTGCCCGAGACGCCGTCCGGCTGGCGGGTCGAGGGCGGGATGCAACCAGGCGCCGCTCGGGACGAGCGGACGATCGTGCTGTTCGGCCGGCGCCCAGCCCTGACGGGGTGGGCGGCGTGTGCGACGGGCCGGCCGCGCACCGATCTGCTCGCGCGCGTCCGTCACTCCGTCTGAGTCGTCGAGGCGTCAGGACACGGCGTCGAGGACCGCAGCGACCTGCGGGGCGGCGACGTACACCGCGCCGCGCTCCGGCGACAGCCCCGCGACGATCTCGCGGATGATGCCGGCGGCCTCCGCGAGCGCGGCATCCGCCGCGTCCACGCCCTCGAGCGGGCGGATCGCGTCGGCGAGCGCCGCGCGCGTCTGCCAGCGGTAGAGCGGCGAGCCGAGCGCGTCCGCGCCGGAGATCGCGCGGCGCAGCTCGTCTCGTGCCTCCTCCGGCAGGCCGGTCGCGGAGAGTGCGGCGCCGAGGGTCGTCGTGGCGATCACGTCGTACTTCGCGCGGCCGGCGGTCCTCGCCATCTCGATCGCCCGGCGCGCCCACGTCACCGCGTCGTCGGGCCGCTTCAGCTCAAGCGCGAGCTCCGCGCGGGCCGCGCAGAGGCGGCCGGTCACGAGCCAACGCTCCCACGCCAAGCACTCGCGCGCGTCGTCCCACGTCGGCGGGAACGCGGTCTCCACGCGGCCGTACTCACCCAGGAGCAGGTCGGCGGCGATCACGTCGGCGCGCGCGTTGATCCACGGCATGTTGAAGTCCGACGGGCCGAGCCGGTCCGCGACCTCCGCGCTCCGCGCGTGCGCCTGCTCCACCGCGAACACGTCGCGGAGCGGTCCGGTGGAGTAGTTCGTGACGACGTTCGCGGGACGGCCCATCGATGTCGCGATCGCGATCGCGCTCTCGACGGCGGCGAGCGCCTCCTCGTACCGTCCGAGGGCCGAGAGCACCAGCCCTTCCA
>JBOGVK010000148.1:0-3107 GCA_050692375.1 Actinomycetota bacterium | reverse complement strand
CCGACCGGGGTCGTGATCGGGCCCTTGAGCGCGACCCGGTCCCTCCGGATCGAGTCGAGGACGTGGTCAGGGAGCGGCGTCCCGTAGTCGGCCATCACGCCCTCGCCGGCGTCCACCACGTGCCATTCGAAGGTGACCCCGGTCGCCTCGAGGACCAGTCGCGCCGCCGCCGCGATCTCCGGCCCGATGCCGTCCCCGGGGATGAGCGTGACACGATGCGACATGACGGCCGAGCTTAGCCGTCCGGACCGAACCGGATCCCGCGCCCGGCCGTACTACCTCGTCGTCGAAGGAGGGGAACATGCGCCGCCTCATCGTTCCGATCGCGCTCGCGTGTCTCGTCGGGGCCGCGCCCGCGACCGCTGGGAGCCAGACCGTTTCGATCGCGAGCTTCTCGTTCACGCCGTCCTCGCTCGTCGTGAACCAGGGGGTGACCGTGACCTTCACGAACACCGCGAACCTCTCGCACACGGCAACCTCCGACACCGGCTTCTTCAACACGGGGACGATCACCGCCGGTTCGTCGTCCACCGCGACGTTTCCCTCGGCCGGCAGCTTCCCGTACCACTGCCAGATCCATCCGGTCATGCACGGCCTGATCCAGGTGCCGGTCACCCTGAGCACGACGGGTTCGGTCCCGAAGGGGACCAAGATCACCATCCGCTTCGCTTCGGAGACCGTCGACGGTCGCACCTACGACGTGCAGCGGAGGATCGGCGCCGGCCAGTGGGTGACGGTCGCGTCGGGGCTGTCGGGGACCTCCAAGAAGCTCACCTTGAAGAAGAAGGGTCACTATGCGTTCCGGGCGGAGGTCTCCCTGGCGGGAGCGGTGAGCGGCTGGTCTCCCGCGGCGAAGATCCGCGTCACCGCGGCCTAGCCACTCGCGACCTGTTTCAGAAGCGATCGAACAGGATCGAGCGCTTGACCTCTTGGATCGCCTTGGTGACCTGGATGCCGCGTGGGCAGGCATCGGTACAGTTGAAGGTCGTTCGGCACCGGAACACTCCGGTCTTCTCCGAGAGGATCTTCAGGCGCTCCCGATCGCCGCGGTCGCGTGAATCGAAGATGAACCGATGGGCGTTCACGATGGCCGCCGGACCGACGTACGTGTCGTCGCCCCAGAAGATCGGGCAGGAAGTCGTGCATGCCGCGCACAGGATGCACTTCGTGGTGTCGTCGAACCGCGCGCGCTCTTCCGGCGACTGCCGGCGCTCCTTGTTGGGCTCGCCCTCGTCGTTCACCAGGAACGGCAGCACCGACTTGTAGCCCTCGAAGAACGGGTCCATGTCGACGATCAGGTCCTTCAAGACCGGCAGGCCGCGGATGGGCTCGACCGTCGCTTTCGGCGCCACGTCCTGCACCAACACCTTGCAGGCCAGGGCGTTCCGGCCGTTGATCAGCATGGCGTCCGATCCGCAGACGCCGTGGGCGCACGAGCGTCGGAGCGCGAGTGTGCCGTCCAGGCGCCATTTCACCTCATGCAGCGCGTCGAGCAGCCGGTCGGTCGGCTCCATCTGGACGGTGAACTCATCCCACCACGGTTCCTCGGAGACCTCCGGGTTGAAGCGGCGGATCTTCAGCGTGAGCGACATCCGCCCATCGGACTCACCGACGCGTTGACGATCGGAGCTCTGCAGGACGTCGGCGGCGGTGGCCATCAGTACTTCCGTTCCATCGGGATGTAGGGACCCATCTTCACCGGCTTGTACTCGAGGTCGATCGAGCGGTCATCCTTACGGTACGCCAAGGAGTGCTTGAGCCAGTTCGCGTCGTCGCGGAGCGGGTGGTCTTCGCGGAAGTGCGCGCCGCGACTCTCGGTGCGAGCGCTTGCGGCCGCGACCAAGCTCTCGGCGCACTCGAGCAGGAACCCGAGCTCCACGGCCTCCATGAGGTCGGTGTTGTAGATGCTGCCCTTGTCCTGGACGCCGACCTGCGCATAGCGGTCGTGGAGGTCGGCAAGCACGCCTTCCATCTCCTTCAGTCCCTGCTCGTTCCGAACCACGCACGCCTTCTCGAACATCTCATCCTGCAGCTCCGTCCGGATGTCGGCGGGGTTCACGCTGCGGTCGCGCGAGAGGAGCCCGTTCAACATGTCGAGGGTGTGCTTCGTGGGATCGACGGGAAGTGGCGCCAGATCGGCGTCCTTCGCGAACTCGGCCATGTGCACGCCGCCGCGTCGGCCGAACACCACGATGTCCAGGAGGGAGTTCGTGCCCAAGCGGTTCGCGCCGTGCACGCTGACACACGCGCATTCACCGGCCGCGTACAGCCCCGATACCGGCGTCTCCGCGGCGCCGGTCACCACCTGGGCGTCGACGTCCGTGGGGATGCCGCCCATCGCGTAGTGCGCGGTCGGCTGGATCGGGACGAGCTCGGTCGTCGGTTCCACGCGCAGGTACACGCGCGCGAACTCGGTGATGTCGGGGAGCTTCTCCTCGATGACCTTGGGGTCCAGATGGCGGAGGTCCAGGTAGACCATGTCGCCGTTCGTGCCGTCGCCGCGTCCCTCCTTGATCTCCTGGTAGATCGACCTCGATACGACGTCGCGCGGCGCCAGGTCCTTGATGGTCGGCGCGTAGCGCTCCATGAAGCGCTCGCCGTCCTTGTTCAACACGATGCCGCCCTCGCCGCGAGCCGCTTCCGACAGCAGGATCCCGAGCTTGTACAGGCCGGTCGGGTGGAACTGGAAGAACTCCATGTCCTGGAGCGGGATGCCGCGCCGGTAGACGACCGCGGGACCGTCGCCGGTCAGCGCGTGGGCGTTCGAGCTGACGCGGAACATCCGGCCGTACCCGCCGGTGGCGAACATCACCGACTTCGCTCGGAAGATGTGGAGCTCGCCGGTGGCCAGCTCGTATGCGACGACGCCGGCGGTGCGTCCGTCGTCGTCGCGGAGGAGGTCCAGGCAGTAGAACTCGTTGAAGAACCGCACGTCGCGTTTCACGCACTGCTGGTACAGCGTCTGCAGGATCATGTGGCCGGTACGGTCCGCCGCGAAGCAGGACCGCCGTACGACGGCCTCGCCGTGGTTGCGGGTGTGGCCGCCGAAGAACCGCTGGTCGATCTTGCCCTCGGCGGTCCGGTTGAACGGCAGGCCCATCTTCTCC
>JBOGVK010000147.1:0-6782 GCA_050692375.1 Actinomycetota bacterium | reverse complement strand
CCGCAGTGGCGATCGCCATGCCCTTCGTGATCGCCTTCGTCGAGTTCCCGATGGCGTCCAAGCCGCCCAGGATCTCGGCGGGCCGGCCCTCGAATTCGCCGGACATCTCCGCGATGCCCTGCGCGTTGTCAGAGATGGGTCCGAAGGTGTCCATCGACACGACGACGCCGACGGTCGTGAGCATCCCCATGCCGGTGAGCGCAACGAAGTAGAGACGCTCGGAGGTGGAGTTGCCGAGCAGGAAGGCGGCCATCATCGCGCCGGCGATCACGATGATCGACCACACGGTCGACTCCAGGCCGGTCGCGAAGCCGGACAGGATCGTGGTGGCGGGCCCCGTCACCGTGGACTCGGCGATCTCCTGCACCGGCCGGTGCTTCGTATCGGTGAAGTACTGGGTGAGGACCTGGATCACGCTCGCGAGCACCAGGCCGATCGCCACGGCGATCCCCGGCCGGTAGGAGTGCATGTATGCCTTCGATATCGCGAAGACGGCGATCGCCGAGATGAGCGCCGAGAGGAAGAACCCCCGGTTGATCGCCTTCATCCCGTGCTCTTCCTCGCTCCGGGGCGCGACCGCCAAGATCCCCACGATCGACGTGACCACACCCACGGCGCGGACGAACAGGGGGAACATCACGCCGATGATCGCGCCCTGCGGGGATCCGACGTAAGCGGCCGCTCCCAGGATCAGCGACGCCACCAGCGTCACCTCGTACGACTCGAACAGGTCGGCCGCCATGCCGGCGCAGTCGCCCACGTTGTCGCCGACGTTGTCCGCGATCGTCGCGGCGTTCCGCGGGTCGTCCTCGGGGATCCCCTGCTCCACCTTGCCGACCAGGTCGGCACCGACATCGGCCGCCTTCGTGAAGATCCCGCCGCCCACCCGCATGAACATCGCGAGAAGCGCGCCCCCGAACCCGAACCCGACCAACACGCTCGTGGCGTCCTGCTTGTAGATGATCAAGATCGCGGTCGCGCCGAGCAGACCCAGACCCACCGTGAACATGCCGGCGACGCCGCCCGAGCGGAACGCGATCCGCATCGCGCGCTTGAGTCCCGATTCGCGCGCGGCGTTGGCCGTCCGGACGTTCGCCCGAACGGCGAGCCACATCCCCACGTACCCCGTGGTGGCGCTGAACAGCGCGCCCAGGATGAACGCGATCGAGCGCCCGAACTTGATCGAGAACTCCGAGTGCACGGCGTTCTTGGGCGCCGGGAGGACGAAGAACAGCACGACCGTGAGGATGGCCATGAAGATCCCGACCGTGCGGAACTGCCGCGAGAGGTACGCCTTGGCGCCCTCCTGGATCGCGGTGGCGATCTCCTTCATCTTGGGGGTGCCTTCCGGTGCGGCGAGCACCTCGCGCACCAGGTAGTAGGCGAACACGAGCGCCACCAGCGAGACGATCAAGATCATCCACAGGACCTTGTCCTCGAACGACCCGAAGATCGCTTGGATGGGGCCGCTTTCCTGGGCCAAGACGCCGTGCATCGAACCTCCTCGAACGGATGGGAGCAGTCCCTAGCCCGGCAGCCGGGCCGGGAACCCGTGAAGTATAGGGAATGGCCATGGCGGCTGACCTGCATATACTCGCGCCTTGCGCGGTCACGCCGCGAGGGCGATGGAGTTCGCCCCAATCGCCGCATCGGCCGTTGGCTCCTACGGTCGTTGATCGAGGAGGTATCGATGCGGGCGAGAAGGTGCATGTGATCGTGTACCGCGCCGCGGCCGCAGGGGAGACGTCGTGAGCTTCGAGGGCTCGACGCTCTGGCGTCTGCGCCGACAGGTGGGTCACGACCTGATCCTTTGGCCCGGCGCGACGGTGCTCGTCGAAGACGCAGAGGGCCGTGTGCTGCTCGGACGTCGACGCGACAACGGGGAATGGGCGATGCCCGGCGGCGGGGCCGAGGAAGGCAGCAGCTTCACCTCGACCGCGCTCACGGAGCTCCACGAAGAGGCCAGCCTTGAGGCGGACAGAGCCGACCTGATCGCGTTCGCGTCGGTGTCCGACCCGAAGGATCACGTGGTGCGTTACCCAGACGGAGACGTGACCCACTACTTCGGCATCTGGTTCGTGCTCCGGCGATGGCGAGGAGAACCCGTCGCGGACGGGGACGAGCTGCTCGAGCTCGGATGGTTCAGCCGTGATGCGCTCCCCACGCCCTTGATGCACAGCTCGGCGGTAGCGTTCGCTCACTACGCCCGCTACCTCGAGACCGGCGCGTTCCAGACGGGCTAGCCGTCTTCGGATCGTTGGGTCACGAACCGAACCCAGACGGCACCGATGGGCACGCCGATGAACGTCAGCAGGATCCCCATCTTCGCGAACGTGATGAGCTGTGGATGTCGGGCGAACGCGATGTCGGCAACGAACAGCGAGACCGTGAACGCGACACCGGCGGCCGCGGCGGCCGCGAATATCTGCCCGAGCGTGGTTCCCGTCGGGAGCCGGCAGACCCGCAGCCGGATGGCGAGCCACGTCGCGCCCCCGATGCCGATGATCTTGCCGGCGACGTGGCCGATGACGACGCCCCAGGTCACGGGGCTCGTGAGCGAGTCAGCCAGCACGGTCGCGGAGACACGGACACCCGCGTTCGCCAGCGCGAACACGGGGAGGACGACGAACGTCGTCCACGGCAGGAGCACGTGCTCGACCCGTGCGAGCGGCGAGACCGCCTCTCGGGAGAGCCAGGCCAACCGCAACCACTGGTGCGCGTCGGCATCCGGGGGATCGGGTTCGTCAACGGTCTCATCGGCCACCTGGACGGCCATCTCACTGACGTGTCGCGGTCGTTGGAAGGGCGTGGCCGGAGTCAACAGGCCCACGATCACCCCGGCCAGCGCCGGCTCGACACCCGAGGCATGCATCGCGAGCCACATGGTCACGCCGAGCGCGACGTAGATGGCCGAGGCCCGCACATAGATCCGCTCCAGGACGACCATGACGACCGCGATCACGACCACGAGGAGCAGCGGGGGGAGCTTGATCTCTGTCGGGTAGAACAGTGCGATTACTACGATCGTCAGGATGTCGTCGACGATCGCCAGGGTGAGCACGAACGATCGGAGCCCAACGGGAAGGTTCCGTGTGGCGAGCGCGAGGATCCCCAAGGTGAACGCGATGTCGGTCGGCATCGCGATCCCCCAACCGCGACTCTCCGGGGCGCCGGCGTTCATGGCGAGGTAGATCAGGGCCGGGACGAGCATCCCGCCGACGGCTGCGATCCCCGGGAGCAGCGCCGCGCGCCCATCGCGCAGCTCCCCGGATACAAGCTCACGCTTGATCTCGAGCCCCACGACCAGGAAGAAGAGGGACATCAGCCCGTCGTTGACCCAGTAGCGGAGTGACTCGGCGAGCTGCCAGCCACCGATGCCGAACGAGATCTGCGTCCGCCAGAGCCGTTCGTAGCTATCGGAGAATGGCGCGTTCGCCCAGCCGAGAGCGAGTGCGGCCGCGATGACCAGCAGGACACCGCCCGACGTCGAGGCTTGCAGGAACTCCTGGAGCGGGCGCACGACAAGCCGAGGGACAGGACGATCCGAGTGCGCCCACGGTGGGCGGAGGCCGGGGTCCGAACGATCGTCATCGGGATGGGTCGGTGCCATGCGTCAACTCCTGCCGACCAGTCTTCCCGGCACGCCTTCGAACGGCGTCATCGTACCTTGGCACTCCGGTGTCACGACTTCCCCATCGGGATGGTTGTGAGAGTGAGACCGCGCCCGTACGCTGACGGCGCTTTGGCACAGGGCCGTCACGTTCGGACATCCTCCCGCATCAAGCCCGCAGCCCTCATCATCGGTGGGGTCGTGGTCGTCGTCGCGGTGATCCTCGTCTTCCTGTTGAAGGATGGCGGGGGCAGCAAGGGACCCTTCGATCCGGGTCCGGAGACGCCCGACTTCGCGTTCCAGACCTCGAAGCTCCTGGTGGTGCCCACCACCGCGAAGGCGCAGACCGAGAAGCTGAGGACGAAGGCGAAGACACCCGCCGCCGACGTCAAGAAGATCATGGACGCTCTCTACATCAACGCGTTCCTCGATCCCGGTAACTGGCAGGGAGCGTCCTACGACGACGTCTGGACGCTCTTCGACGGTGGGTCGGGGACCGAGGCGCAGGCCCAGGTGGACACGCTCACCGCGGGCACGGGCGCGGGTGCCGCGTTCGACACGATCCTGCCGATCGGCACGTCGACGCTCAAGATGAAGGTGCTCTTCGACCCGAAGGAAGCTCCGTACTCGGTGGTCGCGATCGTGAAGTTCAAGGCCCTGGGGGCCGGCAAGGATGGTCAGGACCTCCAGATGCTCTCCACCGGGCAGTACGTGTTCCAGAAGGTGGATGGGTCATGGAAGGTCGTCTCGTTCAAGGTCGTGCGCAACGACGAGCAGCAGGCGGCGGCATCCCCATCCCCAAGCGCCTCGGGGAGCTCGACGTGACCCTGCGGCGACGGGCGACGTTCGCGGTCGTGGCGTTGGTGGCGTGGGTCGCTGGTTCCGCCCTGGGGGCGGTGGGCTCCATGACCCCGGCCTCCGCGCAAGCCGGCGTCGTGATCGGCAAGGCGCACGCCGGTTACGCGCCGTCCCTCACCGGCAGCACGCCCATCGTGATCCTCGTGGTCGGGAGCGGGGCGCGTCTGGGCGAGGACGTCACGCACTCGCTCGCGGACTCGATCCACGTGGTGTCGATCAACCCCGCGAAACACAAGGCGACGATCATCGGCATCCCCCGCGACTCGTGGGTGGACATCCCCGGCCACGGGAGCAGCAAGATCAACGCGTCGATGGTCGACGGCGGTCCGGACCTGCTGATCCAGACGGTCGAAAGCATCTCGGGCCTCACGATCGACTACTACGCGCTGACCACGTTCTGGGGCATGTCGCAGATCTACGACAACCTCGGTGGGCTCACGATGGACGTGCCGTTCTCGATGCACGATTCGTACTCGGGCGCCGACTTCGAGCCCGGGGTCCAAACGCTCGACGGCAAGCAAGTGCTCGCGTTCAGCCGGGATCGCCACAGTCTTTCGGGCGGCGACTTCTCCCGGACCGAGAACGGCGGCCGCGTGTTGATCGCTTCGCTCGCTCAGTTCCGCAAGGAGTTCCAGGGGGATCAGAGCGAGCTCTTCACGTGGATCGCATCGGGCATGCGCAACGTCCAAACGACCGTGCCGTTCGACGAGATCATGCAGCTCGCCTACACCTGTTCGCACATCATCTCGAAGAACGTCACGAACATCGCGCTCCCGGGCTCCACGGGGTTCGAGGGCACGCTCTCCGTCGTGCACCTCTCGTCGGAGAAGGACGCGATCTTCGCCGACCTGAAACCGGATGGGATCGTGAGCAAGAAGAACATCCCACCGAGCCCGACGGCGAACCAGGCGTAGCCCGGTCAGAGCTGTGTGATCACGTAGATCACGTAGCCCACGTAGAAGACGCCCTGGACGAGCAGCATCTTCCCGGAGAGCCTGCCGCGCAGGCGAACCTGGAGCCAGAGGATGGTCCCGGCCACCAATGCGAGCACCGCAGCCACGAGCGCAGGCCCGTCCAGCTTCCACGGCGTGAGCAGCAGTCCGATCGTCACCGGGAAGCTCGACTGAAAGACCATCGCCCCCGTCATGTTCCCGAGGGCGAGCGTGTCCCTCCGGCGACGGATCCAGATCACGCTGTTGAACTTCTCCGGTAGCTCGGTCGCCACCGGCGCGACGAGGAGTGAGAACGCGAGCGGCGAGACGCCGAAGACGTCGGCGACGTGATCGACTGACTTGATGAAGAGCTCCGCGCCTCCCACGATCAGGGCGAGGGCGATCCCGACCTGGACGAAGGGCGCCCCGGTGGACGTGTCCTTCGTCCACGACTCCAAGGAGCGCCTGAATGTCCGCAGCCACGACCACAGGTACAGCGGCTTGACTTCGGTCCCGGCCTCCTCCTGGTGTTCGGTGTCACTCGGAGCCTGGAAATGGCGGCGCACGTAGTACACGTACCCAACTAGGAGCACGATCACGAGCCCGTAGTCGAAGGCTTTCAGATCCAGCAGGCCGGCGATCGTCGCGAGCGTGTACATGACCAGGAAATAACCCAGGTCCTGCCGGATCGCCTCCACGTTGAACCGGAGATCGCTGCTGCGGGCCCCGCCGCGCGACGTGATCAGGACGGTCACGGCGATGACGACCATCGCGAGTGTGGTGAGCATGAACGGCGCGCCCAGGATCGCCCCGGTCCCGATCTCTTCGCCCGTGTCGTGTCCCGACAGGATCGCGACTAGAGGGAGAAGCGTCTCGGGCAGCGCGGTTCCCACCGCTGCGAGCACAGAGCCCACGGCTCCCTCCGAGAGGCCGAACCCCTCGCCGATCCACTCGACCCCATTCGTGAAGAGCTCCGCGCCGGCCAGGATGATCACGAGCGAAACGGCCAGCAGCACCCACGCCATCAGGGGCGCATCTTCCCAGGCTCGGCGTGACGATGGACGGTACGGTGACGGGGTGGACCCGCACGGTTTCCTCCGCTCGATCACCGACGATGGGTTCGCGGCGGAGTCGCTGATCCACGTCCGCGAGCTGCCGGCTCGCAGCCCGGCGGTCAGACAGTTCCCAGGGTGGATCCCCGCGCTCGTCCGCGACCGCATGCAGCTGGTCGGCATCCGCGGGCTCTATCAGCACCAGGCCGACGGGCTCGAGGTGCTCGCCGACGACGACAACCTCGTGATGGCGACGGGCACCGGCTCCGGCAAGACCCTCGTCTACAACCTGGCGTTCGCGGCGGAGGCCGTCGAACGTCCGACCTCGAC
>JBOGVK010000146.1:0-43694 GCA_050692375.1 Actinomycetota bacterium | reverse complement strand
GTTGATCCTGGATATCAGCGGGTCGATGGCGCCATACGCCCGCGCGCTGATGCATTTCGGCTACGCGGCGATGGCGGCCGGTCGTCGCGTCGAGGTGTTCGTGTTCGGCACGCGGCTCACGCGCGTGACGCGCACGCTCCGCACGAAGGACCCGGATCGCGCGCTGCACGAGATCGGGAAGCAGGTGGCCGACTGGGAGGGCGGTACCCGCATCGGCGAGTCGCTGAAGACGCTGCTCGACGGGTGGAGCCAGCGGGCCGCGCTCCGCGGAGCGATCGTCGTGCTCTGCTCCGACGGACTCGAGCGCGGCGATCCCGAGTTGCTCAAGAACCAGATGGCGCGCCTGCGACGCTTGGCCCACCGGATCGTGTGGGTGAATCCGCTCAAAGGCTCGCCGCGCTACGAGCCGCTGGCACGCGGGATGGCCGCGGCCATGCCCTCGATCGACGAGTTCCTCTCGGGACACAACCTGGAGAGTCTGGAGCACCTGAGCCGCGTCCTCGGCGGCTAGCCGACACCGTTCGCGCGGCACACCGGTAGGCTGGGGCCGTGCCGGATGACGACGACGTCCTCGAGACCTACGAGCACGAGCTGGAGCCGCCGTTCGAGCCGATGCCCGCCAGGTCGAACCGCGGCTTCTGGATGGTGGCGGGGACGATCTTCCTCGGCGCCGTGGTGCTGATGGTCGAGATCTTCGCGAACCGTCCCCAGGTGAACTCGATCTCGCGGACCGAGCATGACCTGAGGGTCGCGTACAGTGACGCGCAGCGTATCTACTCCGATGGCGGCTCGTTCACTCCGGCGGACTACGTCGCGTTGGCGGCGATCGACCAGGGACGGACCTACGTCGATGCGGACACGTCGGCCGCCGCACCCGGAACGATCAGCGTCTACGCGTCGGGCAGCATATGGGCCGAGGCGTCGCCGACCGTGCAAGGCACGTGCTTCTACCTCATGAAGGAGGCCGGACTCACCACCCGCTATCTGGTGGCCGACGGCGATTGCACCGCGCGCGAGGCGCTCAAGGCCGATCAACCGCAGTGGTAGCAGTGGCGAGTCAGCTCGCCGGCGGGGGCATCGGAGGGGGCGGTGGCATCGGTGGCGTGGGCGGTGCGTTCTGTGCTTGCTGCCAGTCCCCGACGGCACCGGATCCGTAGCTCATCGATCCGGGGATCGGTACCGACCCCTTCGTCACGACCACGGTGTTCGCCCATCGGTCGCCCAGCCGCTGCTTCGTCGGCGAGCTCCAGACGGAGATCGCGCCGACCAGGTACGGGAACACATAGGGGAACACGTCGATCAGCCGGGCGACGTTGCGGATCAGGGCGCTCGACCAATCGAGCTTGGATCCGTCCTCCTTGACGACTCGGATCCCGGTCGCGAACTTCCCGATCGTGGCGCCGGCCGCCCCTTCGAGTAGCAGGTAGTAGACGATGGCGATGGCTCCCGGCCACAGGGCGTGCGGTCCATGCCATTCGACCCGGAAGTACCCGGGACCTCGCTGGATGTCCGCGAACGGACCCGCCATCACACCGATGATCAGCCCATCGACGAAGATCGCCACGAACCGTCGCCCGACACCCACGTACTGCATCCCGCGACGGTACCAGCCGGTTCGTGGTTAGCGAGCAGGAGCCATCCGCCACGGTCCGCGGAAGACGGGGGAGCGGAACCTCACCCCACGAGCTTGCCCGCCAGGGCCTCTAACTGCTTCGCTGAGCTCAACGGCGACAGAACTCTGATCGAGTACGTTCCGCGCAGCACCGCGAGGAACCCGCCCGCCACGTACGCCGCGTCACCCAACCCGGACACGACGGTTGCCGTTGGCACCGCTTGCTCCCCGGCAGCGAACGTAGCGGGTGTGTCTTGCTGGAACTCGATCTTCGTCGCAACGGGGCCACTGCCGGGGTAGGTGCACGTGATCCCGAAGGGCTCCTGCGTCGGGATCATTCTTGCCCATACGCGATGTCGAGGATCTCGATGGGATGGACGACGGCGACGTCGGCGCCGATCGCGCGCAGTCCGGCCGCGATCTGCATGGTGCAGCCGGGGTTCGCAGTCGCGACGATCCGCACGCCGGTGTCCCGTATCGCTTCGGCCTTCTCGCGCATCAGTCGTCCGGCCATCTCGGGCTCGAGCACGTTGTAGAGGCCGGCCGCGCCGCAGCATCGATCGCCGTGGTCGATCTCGACGATCCCCAGGCCGGGTATCTGCCGCAGCACGGCACGCGGCTGCGCGTGGATGTGTTGCGCGCGGAGGGCGTGGCATGCGTCGTGGTAGGCGATCGTGCCGTCCGCGAGCCCGATCGTGGGCTGTTCGCTCAGACCGTAGTCGGCCAGGAACTCCATCAGGTCGTGCACGGGGAGCGCCGTCCCTTCGATCAGATCGCCGTACTCCTTCATGTGCGCACCGCATCCCGCGCTGTTCACGATGACGTGATCGGCGCCGGCGAACGCCGCGGCGTTGCGGCGCGCGAGCGAGCGCGCGGATCGGAGCCTGCCGTTGTGCGCGGCGAGGGCGCCGCAACAGCGCTGCTCACGTGGCACGAGCACGCGCCAGCCGTTGCGAGCGAGCACGCGGATCGTCGCGCGGTTGACCTCGTGGAACCAGCGGTCCTGCACGCAGCCGGAGAGGATCGAAACCGTCCCGCGAACCTCCACGCCCGCCGGCGGTTCCGTGACGCGCGGGAGATGCGCGAACGGCGATGTGCGCTTGGGCGTCAGCGCGCGCATGCGTCGTGGCAGGAACGGCCGGACGATCGGTTGGAGCGCCGACGCGATCCGCAACAGCGTTGGGTGCGCCAGCGTGACGTCCAGGCCGAGCCATCGCAGGAACCGCGCGCGCCGGGTGCGGAGCGGCTCCACCTGGGCGCGAGCGCGCTCCATCATCCGCCCCAACGGCACGTGCGACGGGCAGACGTCCTCACAGGCACGGCATACGAGACAGAGATCCATGAACTCCCCGAACGTGCCGTCGACCGGCGACGTCCCTTCCGCCACCGAACGCATCGCGGCGATCCGCCCGCGTGGCGACGCCGACTCTTCACCGGTCAGGCGATACGTCGGGCAATGGGGCAGGCACAGGCCGCACGCGACGCAGGAGGAGAGATCCGCGTCGGAGGGGTGATCGTCGCCGGTCCAACCCGGGATCGCATCGACCTCCGGCCCGATGAAGCGAACGCCCTCGGGCAGCTCCGTCCCCAGGGCCACGACGCCGTCGCGATCGTCGTCGTTCATCACGGCGATATCGTCCCATGCCGTTCATCTGCCGCGATTAGGCTGTCGATCATGGCGACGCATCCGTTCACGCTCGCGCTCATCGCCCACGACGCGAAGAAGGACGACATGGTGCGTTTCGCGCGCGAGCACCTGGACGAGCTCCGCGGGCTGCATCTGATCGCGACGAAGACCACCGGAACGCTGCTCGAAGCCGAGGTCGGCCTCGACGTCGAGACCATGGCGAGCGGGCCCGAGGGGGGCGACCTGCAGATCGGCGCGAGGATCGTCGAGGGGAAGATCGACGGCGTCATCTTCTTCCGCGATCCGTTGACGTCCCATCCGCACGAGCCAGACATCCAAGCGGTGCTCAAGGTCTGCGACGTTCACGACGTGCCGCTCGCCACGAACCGCGCCTCGGCGTTGCTCCTGATCCGTTCGCTCCACGACGAGCTTCGCGGGTAGGGTCCCCGATACCGACTTGTCAGGCGGCGCCGGGGCGGTCAGAGTGGCCGTGCCCGCCCCCGATGGTTGCCACCGGAGCGAGGAGGTCGTCGTGCCTGGACCATACGAAGGAGTTCATGGGTTCGTCTTCCTGTATGCGGACGACGCGAACCCCCCGGAAGACGTGATCGAGAACCTTCGCGAGCACGTCAACAAGAAGGAAGGCCCGGTGTTCTTCGCGTCGTTGTTCGACGGCGACTTCGCCGGCTTCGCCCATTTCGCTGCCGACGGACTCCTAGGGCTCGTGGACTTCACTGGTTCAGAGCTGTTCGAGGCGGGCATCCACTCCGACTATTCGACCGAGGGCTCCGTCTATTACAACGGACTGGTCCCCATGGGTCCCAAGCGCAAGAGTCCGCGCTTCTGCGGGATCTGCCGGGTCCGCACGAACGCACGGCCGAAGGCCGTCCTCGAGGCGGTCGCCGAAGAGTTCGGCGACAGTCCCTTGTTCGTGGGCGCCTCGCGTGTCATCGGCAGCTTCCCACTCTTGGTGGAGCTCGGTTCCGACGACGAGGAGGAGCTCGGCGTGGCGATCGAGCGTCTTCGCGGCGTCTCGGGGGTCGACGACATGCGAGTGGGCACCACGGACACGGGGCGCGAAGAAGAACAAGGGTCGAGTGCCTGACACCCGTGGAGAACGCAAGCTCGTAACCCTGCTCTTCGCGGACCTCACCGGGTACACAGCCCTCGCTGCCTCGCTGGACCCGGAGGAGGTGTTCGCCCTCATCCGACCGACGCTGGCGGATCTCCAGCGGGTCGTCGAGGAGCACGGAGGAACCGTGCCGCAGGTCATGGGGGATGGTTTCATGGCCGTGTTCGGGGTTCCCGCCGCGCACGAGGACGATGCCGAACGGGCCGTGCGCGCCGCCCTTGCCATCCGTGATCGCGTCCGTGAGCTGAACGAAGGCCGTTCCGGCCTGTCGATCCCCGAGGTGCACTCCGGCGTCAACTCCGGCGAGGTGATGGTCGGCCCGGCCCTCGAAGCGTCCGGGATGGCCGTGGTCGGAGATGTCGTCAACACGGCGTCCCGTCTCGCCGATCTGGCCCCGGCCGGGACCGTCTTGGTCGAGGAGCACACGTGGCGTCGGACGAAGCACGCGATCCGCTATGGACGGCGGCGTTCGTACGCGGCGAAAGGGAAGCCGGAACCGGTGGTCGCGTACGACGCACGAGCGCTTCGCTCGTTGTTCCCGACGGGGAGGGCGACCCCGCTCGTCGGGGCCGAGTTCGTGGACCGGGAGATCCAGCTCGAGCGGTTGTCGGCAGAGTTCCGCGCCGTGCTCAAGGAGGGCCGAGCGCGGGTCGTGATCGTCAGCGGAGAGGCCGGTGCGGGCAAGACCCGGTTGGCTTCGGAGTTCACCAGGCGTCATCCCGACGCGCTGGTCCTCGCCGGGCGATCCACGGCGTACGGGAAACACCTTGCGCTGTCCCCCCTCGCCGCCGCCATCGGGGAGATCGCCGGCGTCGCGCCGGGATCCGCGACACCGGCCGGTCGTCGGCGGATCCGAGCGCTCGCCCGACGCGTGGCAACTAGGGACGATGCGCGCCACGTGGCGCGCGGGCTGTCGGTGCTCCTCGAGATCGGCGATCGCGCAGAGGGCCACGGGTCGCGGGGCCCCGAGGATGCGCTCAACGCAGCCCGGACGGTCCTGGAAGGACTGGCTCGGGAGCGGCCCGTCGTCGTCTTGCTCGACGACCTTCATTGGGCGGATCCGGCCGTCGTGGACGCACTCGCGTCGGTCCGATCCCACGCGTGGTCGGGGCCGCTCCTGATGGTCGGCCTCACACGGTCGGAATCGATCCATCGCCTGAAGGCGCTGACGCGGGTCGAGCTCGACGCGATACCCGACGAGGCTATGGGCGAGCTGGCCTCGCTCGCCCTGGGCGCGAAGGCGTTCACCCCCGCGCTTCGCCGCGTCGTCACGCGCGCGGGAGGCAATCCGCTGTTCCTCGAGGAAAGTCTGAGCATGCTCGTGGAGGCGGGCGCGCTGGTCTCCACGGCCTCGGGATGGCTCGTCGCCGATCCGCACATGCTCGATCGTGTTCCCACGACGGTGCAGGCCATGATCGCCGCCCGACTGGACGGCTTGCCACCGGACGAGAAGCGCGTGCTCCAGTGCGCCTCCGTGGGAGGAGAGATCACGTGGGATCGGCTCCTCGATCGGCTGGCGCCGGGTGTCGACGTTCCCGGAGTGCTTCGCAGGCTGGTCTCGCGAGATCTCCTACGACGGCGTCGCGGGTCGCCCGCCAAGGGGTCGAACGAGTTCGTTTTCAAGCACGCCTTGATCCGTGACGTCGCCTACGGGTCATTGCCTAGAGGTGAACGTGCCCATCTGCATCTCGAGGTTGCCGAGTGGCTGCTGAAGGATGCGGACCTGCCGCGCGAACCCGTGGACGACCTCGCGCGGCACTACGCGGAAGCGTGGCGGCTGTCGCGCTCGAGGACGGCGGCGAAAGCTCCCCAGGGTCTGGCCCGATCCGCGGCCATCTACCTGGGGCGGTGGGCCGACGAGACACTTGCGCATCAGGCCCTGCTGGCCGAATCCCTCTACGCCCGAGCGCTCGAGGTGGGCAACGAGGCTCCCGGGGAAGTCGACCCGGAATTGCGCGCTCGCCACGCCATCGGGCGAGCCGAGTGCCTGATCGAGCTGGGACGTCATCGCGAGGCGCGGGAAGCCGCCACGTACGCGGAGGAGCTGGCCGCGCACCTCAACGACGAACAGCTCGGTGCGCGAGCGCTCGTTGCGCTCGGCCGGGTCGAATCCGACGTGGGAGACGACGCGCTGGCGCGCGACCTGTTGGACCGAGCGCTCTCGTGCTTCGAGTCGGCCGGCGACGTATCGGGCCGGGCGTGGGCGACCCACCGACTGTCCGAGATCTCGACACGGACCGACTACACCCAGGGGCTGGATCACCTTCGAAAGGCGCACGAACTCTTCGTCGAGGCCGGGGATCAGTGGGGGCGGGCGATCGCGGCTCAGGATCTCGCCTACATGCTCAGCACGATCGGGGGGGAGGAGTTCCACCATTGGTATCGCGAGGCGAAGCAGCTCGTCGAGGGCGAAGGCGATCTTCGTTCTCGCGCGGCGCTGCTTCGCACGCTCGGGTACTTCCGCTACTACTGCGGAGAGCACGCCGACGCGATCAGGATCATGCAGGAGGCGCGCCCGATCGCCATCGCCGCCGGGGATCGTTACGCCGAGGCGGACACGCTGCTCATCGAGGCCCTCGCCGCTGCCGCTGCGTGCCCCCCCAAGGAGGCCGCACGGGCGTCCGCGGAGGTCGTCGCGTTCGGTCGGGAGATCCACTCGGATCGGGTACAGGCGCTGGGAAGAGCTGCGGGAGCACGGGCGGCCCTCCGCTCGGGCGACCCGCGCGGCGCCGCGCGGCGCCTGGCCGCCTGCCGCCGAGCCCTCGAGCGGTTCGGCGCGCGAACGGAGATGCTGGAGGCCGACCTGTTGGCTGCGGAGATGCTGCTCGATCGAGGAGCGTGGAGCCGGGTTCGCGAGCCCGCCCAGGCGGGAACGGCGGCGGCACGGGCCAGCGGCGAGCGACTGATCGAACCCGTAGGGGCGCTGCTTATCGGCCGTGCAGCGCTCGGTTCGGGAGAGTCGGTCGCGGCGACCGAGGCGTTGAGGGAGGCCGTCGCGCTGGCGCGGGGAGCGGGTGCGACGGGCACGTTCGCGCTGGCGCGTGCGGCGCACGATCAAGCCCTGCTGCTGTCGGGTCGCAAGCCCCGATCGCATCGACGTCTGAGCTCGGGCGTCGCCATGGAGGCGATCGAGGCGGAGAACCACGGGTTGGCGTCGATGCTGGAAGACGGGAACGAAGAGGCGGCGGCATCGTTCCAGGAGGCCGTGGAGCGGTGGTGCGTTCTGGGATGGACCGTCTGGCTGGCTCGCGCGCTCGCGATGCAAGGAGAGGCGCTCCGTCGCGTCGGAGACCGCCGCCGGGCGGCACCCGCTGCAGCCCGAGCGCGGAGGGTGCTCGATCGGCTCGAGACGCCGGGCGGGAGCCGTGATGCGATCCTCGCTCCGCTCGAACCCAGCGACCAGCTTCGCCGGTAGGCCGCTCTCCCGGTAGCCTGTCGCGGCATGGAAGCCAAAGCCCTGAGCGAACGCCGCTCCATCAAGGCCTCGTCGTTCACCGAGTCGGTGATCCGCGAGATGACGCGCCTCTCGGACCTGCACGACGCCGTCAACCTGGGGCAGGGCTTCCCGGACTTCCCCGCTCCCGACGTCGTCAAGGAAGCCGCGCGTCGCGCGATCGCCGACGACCACAACCAGTACCCGGTCACGTGGGGCGTGCCCGCGTTCCGCGAGGCGATCACCGAGCACTACGAGCGCGCCTATGGCATGCGGGTCGACCCCGAGCGAGAGATCTGCGTCACGTGCGGCTCCACCGAGGCCATGATCGACGCGATGCTCGGGCTGCTCGATCCCGGTGACGAGATCGTCGTGTTCGAACCCTTCTACGAGAACTATGGGCCCGACGCGATCCTGTCGGGTGCCGTCCCGCGGATGGTGACGCTCCGGCCGCCGGACTGGACGTTCGATGAAGCCGAGCTCCGCGCGGCGTTCACCGATCGCACGCGCGCGATCGTCGTCAATTCGCCCAACAATCCCACGGGGAAGGTGTTCACGCGCGAGGAGCTCACGGTGATCGCCGAGCTCTGCGTTCGCCACGACGCGATCGCGATCACCGACGAGATCTACGAGCACATCACGTACGACGGCACGCGCCACGTCCCGATCGCGACGATCTCCGGCATGGAAGACCGCACCGTGACGATCAGCGCCCTGTCGAAGACGTACGCCGTGACCGGCTGGCGGGTCGGATGGGCGATCGCAGCGCCCGCGCTCATGGACGGGATCCGCGCGGTGCACGACTTCCTGACGGTGGCGGCGCCCGCGCCGCTGCAGGTCGCCGGCATCGCCGCGCTCGGCCTGCCCGGCGGCTACTACGCCACCGTCGTCCGCGAGTACTACGAGCGGCGCGGAACGATGATGCGGATCTTGGAGGAGACGGGCTTCGTCGCGCAGCCGCCGGCGGGTGCCTACTACGTCATGGCCGACATCTCGCACCTGAAGTACGCCGACGACGTCGCGGCCGCACACGATCTGGTCGAGCGCGTCGGTGTCGCGACCGTTCCCGGCTCATCGTTCTTCTCCGACCCGTCGAACGGTGCGCATCTGTTGCGATTCGCGTTCTGCAAGAAGCTCGAGACCCTCGAAGCCGCCGGCGACCGCCTGCGCGCACTGGTCTGAGACGGACTAGATGCCGCTCCAGAAGCGGCCGGGGGCGAGGATGCCGGCCGGATCGAACGACTCTTTCAGCCGGCGATGGACAGTATGCGCGGGGATGGTTACGTCGCCGAGGCCGCCGGACCCCTTGATGACCGGCGCCACGCCCGCGGCCTCGGCGACGCGGGCCCGGAGCCCGTCGAGCGGCCCCGCTTCACCAGGTAGTCTGAACCAGACTAGGCCCACGCCCAACAGCGCGGTCCAATCGTCGCGACCGGCAACCAACTCCTCGATACGAGACGGCGCGACGGCTGCTTCGACGACGACATCACCGTCGATAGCCAGCGAGTCGAACGGCTCTGGGTCGTCGTCCACGGACCACGGACCGTCAGTGACCGTTCGAGCGGCCGCGGTTTGTTCATCGACCTCGCCGGGCCATCCTTCCAGCCAGAGGCTGGCGCGTCCGGGTTCCGCGATGACCGCGGCGGGCAACGGCACGCTCTCGAGCAGCATGCGACCGAGCTCGAGACCGTCGCCCGCGGCCGTGAGCTTCCGTCGCGCCTGCGGCAACGGGCGGAGCTTCAACGCCGCCTGCACGATCACGCCGAGGGTTCCGAGCGAGCCGGTCGCCAGACGATGGAGGTCGTAGCCCGTCACGTTCTTCACGGTGCGCGCACCGCTCTTCACCAGCCGGCCGTGACCCGTCACCATCTCGAGCTCGACCACGGTGTCGCGGACGTGGCCAACGCGCAGACGCCGGAATGACGACACGCCCGCCGCGATCACGCCGCCGACGGTCGCGTCGTTCGGCGCGTCGACCGGCCATTCCTGGCCGCCCTCCGCAACGAGGGCCTGCAGGTCAGCGACGCGCATCCCCGCCTCGACCACGGCGAGCATCTCGGCCGGTTCGTACGCGGCGACCTCGTCGAGCATGGTGGTCCAGAGCTCGGCGTCGACCTCGCACGGGTTGCCGCGATCCATATGTGTCCGGCCGCCGACAACCATCACACGCTGTCCGCGCGACGCGACGTCGCGCATCGCCTCGACCACGTCGTGCTTCGCGTGCGGATGGATCAGATC
Source organism: Actinomycetota bacterium (assembly GCA_050692375.1). Taxonomy (GTDB): domain Bacteria; phylum Actinomycetota; class UBA4738; order UBA4738; family HRBIN12; genus JBBQVZ01. The sequence goes on along the minus strand of JBOGVK010000146.1, from coordinate 33,652 downwards.
CACGAACCCTCCGGCAAGCTCGCGGCCGCCTCCGCGGCGTCTGACCCATGTGCCATCGCGAAGTCGCCGCATCGCGCGCCCGCGGGCAGCACCTTCTCCGGGTTCATGCGCCGATCCGGATCGAACGCATCGCGCACGCACGCCTGCGCGGTCAAGTCCTCCGCACTGAACACGAGTGGCATGAAGTCGCGCTTCTCCAGGCCGATCCCGTGTTCTCCGCTCAGCGCGCCGCCCGCGTCCACGCACAGCCGCACGATCTCCTCGCTCGCCCGCAGCACGCGTTCGAGCGTCCCGGGCACGCTCCGGTCGAACGACAGCAGCGGATGTAGGTTGCCATCGCCGGCGTGAAACACGTTCGTGACGATCAGGTCGTGGTGCTTCGCGATGGCGTAGACGCCGGCCAACACCTCGACGAGCTTGGTCCGCGGCACCACGCAGTCGTGCAAGTGGTAGTGAGGCGCGATCTGCGCGACAGCGCCGAACGCCGACTTGCGCCCCTTCCACAGCAGGGCGCGTTCGGCGTCGTCTGCGGCCACGCGGATGGTGCGGACGTGGTTGGCATTCGCGGCGAACTCCACTTCACGCGTTTGCGCCTCGACCGCGGCCGGCACGCCGTCGACCTCCACGATCAGGATCGCCGCAGCATCGGTGGGATAGCCCGCGTGCGCGAAGTTCTCCGCCGCGACGATGATCCCGTTGTCCATCATCTCGACGGCGGCCGGCACGACGCCTCGGGCGATCACCTCCGAGACCGTTGCGGCGCAGTCTTCGACCGTCGTGAAGTCGAGCAACATCGTGCGGACGGCGGGCGGCAGCGGCGTCAGGCGAACGCAGACACGCGACACGATCCCGAGCGTTCCCTCGGAGCCGACGACCGCACCGCGCAGGTCGTAGCCGGGAGCCTCCGGCCCTTCGCTCCCGAACCGTTCCACCGAACCGTCCGCCAACACCACGTCGACCGCGAGCACATGCGCCGAGGTCACGCCGTACGCCAGGCAATGGGGACCGCCGGCGTTGGTGCTCACGTTCCCGCCGATCGAGGACGTCTGTTGCGAGGATGGATCCGGCGCGTACGAGAAGCCGGTCGGTCGTAACGTGTTCGAGAGGTCGAGGTTGAACACGCCCGGCTCGACCCAGGCGAGACGATCCTCGGGTCGCACGTCGATGATCCGGTTCATCTTCGCGGTGACGACGACGAGGGCGTCGCCGATCGGTGTCGCGCCGCCTGCCAGGCCCGTTCCGCTGCCGCGCGGGACGACCGGCAGGCCGTAGTCGGTGGCGATCCGAACGCACGAGACGATGTCTGCTTCCGATCGCGGGAAGGCGACGAGCGCGCAACCGCCCTCGACCATCGACGCGTCGCGAGCGTACAGCTTGCGCGCGAGCGGGTCGGACAGGACCCCTTCCGAGCCGAGCGCCTCCTCGAGCGCTCTCCGAGCGCTTTCCACGTCGGTCACTGCCGTAGGCTACGCGGCGTCATGGCCCGCTGGCAGGAGTTCGAAGGAGCAGCGCCGGACCTGGCGGCGTTCGGTCGGGAACGGGTGGATGGACGGGTGTGCTTCCTGGGAACCATCCGGCCGGACGGTGCTCCGCGCGTGCATCCGGTGACCCCGTGGATCGCCGGCGGCGCGTTGTTCGTTCGGATGTATCCGACCTCGCCGAAGGTGAGCGACCTCGCTCGCGACGATCGCTATGCGTTGCACTCATTGATGGACAACGACGAGGGCGAGGGCGGTGAGTTCGCGCTCCGCGGCCGGGCTCGGCCGGTGACCGAGGTATCCGAGCTGGCGATCGCGAACGACGCGAACCCCGAGCCCGGTCTCCAGCGCTACGTCGTGCTGGAGTTCAGCGTGGAGGACGTGTCGACGACGGTGTACGAGGGTGGCGAGACGCTTCGCCGCCGATGGCGAGCGTGATCCGGGATCGGCGTTTACGCGACGCGACCGGGGGAGCCGTCGGGTGCCGAGTACGGCAATCCCTCGCGCGCCCAGGCCTCGATCCCTCCCTCGAGGTTGTACGCCTCGAAACCGCGCGCCTGGAACATCATCGTGGCGAGCTCGCTGCGGTTGCCCGATCGGCAGATCACGACGACCGGCTTGGCCGTGTCCAGGTCGGATCCGGCGCCCGCCATGATCGCATTCAGGGGCAGGTGGATCGCGCCCTCGACACGACCGGCCTCCCACTCGTACTGCTCGCGACAGTCCACGAGTTGCACCTCGTCGAGGTGTTCGAACGTTCCGCGCGGCGTGGAAAGCTCTTCGATCATTCGCAGGTGCAAATCCTATCAGCGAGGTCGGTTTCCGCGACCTCCCCGTCTGACTGAGCGTGACCTCAGGGGAGCGCCGCTCGGAACGCCGCGAGCGCGCGCTCGTCGAAGAGGACGAAACGAACCTCCTCGACCGCCGTGGTGGCCGAGCCCACGGCTCCGATGGCGACGGAAGCTGCTTCATCCAGCGGATACCCGTAGATCCCGGTCGATATGGCCGGGAACGCGATCGCCCGGGCCCCCAGTTCGTCGGCGACGCGTAGGCACTCGACATGGCAGCTCGTGAGCAGCCGCGCGTCCTCCGGAGAACCCGAGTAGATCGGTCCCGCCGTGTGGATGATCCACCGCGCGAGCAGTGCCCCACCGATCGTCGCGACGGCCTGGCCGGTTGGGAGCGCAGGCGATCCGCGTTCGGCGATCACCCGTTCTCGATCGGCGAGCGCCAAAGAGCCGGCGGCGCGAGTGATGGCCTCGTCGACGCCGCCCCCAGGACGGAGGGCCGTGTTGGCTGCATTCACGACGGCCTCGACTTCTTGCTGGGTGATGTCGCCCTGACACAACACGATCCGGGCCATGCTCCGATGCTACTCCGCTTCGTGATGGGCCGGAACCGCGCGGAAACGAACACCTCATGTGACTGGATTTGACTTCTTCATGACGGAACGTGCATGATATCGCGGTTCTGGTGGCTTCCGGGGCGCTGCCCGGAGTGTGTGATAGGAGGTTGGAGATGAGGTCTCCCGTCAGGCTCCTCGTAGCGACACTGGTCCTGGCGGTCGCGGTGCTCGTGCCCACGGCCGCCGCGGCCGTTCGACCGGCTGCCCCCAGCGTCTCCCCGCCCAGCCCGGTCCCTTGCACCGGCTCCCCGTGTTGGCACCCCGCCCTATCGGCCCATTGGCAATACCAGCTCCAGGCCGTGACCGGGTTCGCCTCGACCGGGGGGATCAACGTCGGCATCAGCGCGGTCCCCTATACGGGCGGGTCGGCCGTGCACCCCGACGTCTTCGACATCGACCTGTATGTCGACCAATCGGTCTCCGGGAACAACACGACGTTGAACGGCGCCGCCGTGTCGGCGATCCATGCGCTCGGCGCGAAGGCGATCTGCTACGTCGACGCCGGCACCTGGGAGAACTGGCGAGCCGACGCAGGCGCGTTCCCCAGCTCGGTCCTCGGGCGTAACAACGGGTGGCCGGGAGAGAAGTGGCTCGACATCCGGCAGACCTCGATCCTCTTGCCGATCATGCAGGCGCGTGTACAGAAGTGCGTCCAGGCCGGCTTCGACGGCGTGGAGTGGGACAACGTCGACGGGTATTCGAACAACACGAACTTCCCACTCACGGCGGCCGACCAGATCGCCTACGACGCGAGCCTCGCGAACCTGGCGCACCAGGTCGGACTCACGGTCGCACTCAAGAACGACGTGGGGCAGCTGTCGGGGCTCGCGTCCTATTTCGACTATGCCGTGAACGAGCAGTGCCAGCAGTACAACGAGTGCACGGGATACACGTCGAACTTCATCAACGCCGGAAAGGCCGTCTTCCAGGTCGAGTACAAACTGGCTACATCGAAGTTCTGCACGAAGGCGAACACCGCGAACCGCAACGCGATCAAGAAGTCCCTGGATCTGTTCGACACCCCGTGGACGCCCTGCCGCTGAAGCGCTGGGCGGTGATGCTCGTCGCGGTCGGGAAGGCTGCAGCGTCGGCCGTCCCGACCGCGACCCATCGGGCGAGATGGTCGCTCCGGCAAGTACGCTGGCTCCCATGGCGGGCTTCGACATCCTGGTGCTCGGCGATGTCAATCCGGACCTGGTGTTGAGCGGCGAGACGGTCGAGCCGGCGTTCGGGCAGGCGGAGCGGCTGGTCGATGAAGCGCGATTGGTGATCGGTGGATCGGGCGCCATCTTCGCGTGTGGTGCGGCGAGGCTGGGGCTCCGGGTGGCGCTCGCGGGCGTGGTCGGCGACGACACCTTCGGCCGCTTCATGTGCGCCGAGCTCCAAGAGCGAGGCGTGGACACCTCCGGGATCGTCGTCATCCCGGGTCGCTCGACGGGCGTGACGGTCGTCCTTTCCGGCCGAGAGGATCGCGCGATGTTGACGTTCGCGGGAACGATCAAGGATCTCCGCCGTTCGCTGCTCGATGAGGATCTCCTGGGCCGTACCCGTCATGTCCATGTGAGCTCGTATTTCTTACAGGACGCACTCACGCCGGAGCTGCCGGAGCTCCTACGGGAAGCCCGCGCCGGGGAGGCCACGACATCGATCGACCCGAACTGGGATCCATCGGGCCTGTGGGACAGCGGCCTGCTCGCGCTGCTCCCTGAGGTGGACGTGTTCCTGCCGAACGAGATGGAGGCGCTCAGTCTGGCGCGTATCTCGGTGAGGGAGGACGCGATGGCGCGCCTCCGATCGTCGGGAGCCGGAACCGTGGTGGTGAAGACCGCGGGCGAGGGGGCGGTCGGCGCGCAGGCGAGCGAGTCCCTCAGCGTGCCAGCCCTTCCCACGCACGTGGTGGATTCGACCGGTGCGGGAGATTCGTTCGACGCGGGGTTCCTCGCGGGGTTCCTGGGCGGCGAGCCGTTGCGACGTTGCCTGGAGATCGGGAACGCGTGCGGCGCGCTCTCCACGCTCGGGATCGGCGGCACGTCCACGCAGCCCACCATGGTCGAGGCCTTGGAGGCGATCGAGCGGGGCTCGGCGCCGTGATCGTCTGTCTGGCCGCCAACCCTTCGATCGACAAGCTCTTCGAGATCGAGCGGCTGGTCCGCGGCGACATCCACCGACCGCTCGGGTTCGAGCAGACGGCCGGAGGCAAGGGTCTGAACGTGGCACGCGCCGCGCGATCGCTGGACGCCGATGTGCGCGCGGTGGCGCTCTTCCGCGGGCACGCGGGCAAGTGGCTCGAGGAGACGCTTGCTTCCGAGGGGGTACACGGACCGTTCGTGTGGACGCACGGCGAGAATCGTTCGTCACTCTCCGTCGCCGATCGCGAGACGGGCGGGCTGACCGAGTTCTACGAGCACGGGTCCGAGGTTCCGTCGTCCGCGTGGGCCGAGCTGGCGGAAGCCACCTCGGGTCTCTTCGAACGCGCCACGTGGCTCACGATCTCCGGGTCGGTGCCCCTGGGGGTCGACGACACGGCGTACCGCGACTTGGTGGCCGAGGCGCGAGCCGCGGGCGTCCGGGTGGCGCTCGACGCCGAGGGCGATCGGCTCCGCCTGGCCCTCGATGCGCATCCCGACGTCGTCAAGGTGAACGCGTCCGAGGCATCGGAACTGCTCGGCGTTCCGACCTCACGTCGCGACGACGCGTTGGTCGCGGCGCAGAAGCTGCGCGAGCTGGCGGGTGGAGAGGACCATGTGGGGATCGTGACCCGTGGAGCCGAGGGGGTCGTCCTGGCGGCGCCGGACGGCGCGCTCTACGAAGGCGTGCTCTACGTCCGAGGGCGGTATCCTGTCGGCAGCGGTGACGCCTTCCTTGCCGGATTGGTCGTTGGATTGGATCGAGGCGCGGGGTGGGCGAGCGCGCTCCGCCTGGCGCTCGGAGCCGCCACCGCGAACGCCGAGCTGCCGGGCGCCGGTCGCCTCGACCCCGCACGGGCCGAAGCGCTTGCCGAGCAGGCGAACGTCCGGCTCCTCTAGTGCCGAACGTGGAGATCCGCCGGATCGGCCGAGACGAGTGGCGGGAGCTCCGTGAGCTGCGGCTCCGCGCCCTCCTCGACGCCCCGAACGCCTTCGGATCGACCCACGATCAGGAGGCGAGCGACCCCGAGGACGTATGGCGCGACTGGGCGGCGAACGGCGCCGCGGGCGGCTCCGGGTTCGCCGCGATCGCGATCGGTCCCGGCGGGTGGGTCGGTATGGCGGTGGGCGCTCCCCATCGGGAGCATCCGGGCGAGTTGGGCCTGTTCGCGATGTGGGTGGATCCGTCCGTGCGTGGGGAGGGGATCGGCCGACGCCTCGTGGATGCGGTTATCGGGTGGGCGCGGACGGCTGGGTTCGGATCGATCCGGCTCCGTGCCACGACCTCGAACGACGACGCGATCCGCCTGTACGAGCGATGCGGGTTCCTCGACGACGGAGACCGCGAACCGTTGCGCGAGGGATCGGACGTGTTCACGATGTCGATGACGAGGTCACTTGGGTGACCGAAGAGGTCGATCGTCTGCTCGCGGAGCAGATCCGCTATTACGACGAACGAGCGGCGGAGTACGAGGATCTGTGGTTCCGTCGCGGTCCACACGATCGTGGCCCGGCGTTCGCCGAGCGGTGGTTCCGAGAGACGGCGATCGTGGAGGCCGCGGCCGACGCGTTCGGCGCGTCCGGTCGCGTGTTGGAGCTCGCGTGCGGCAGCGGTCTGTGGACCCGAAGGCTCGCGCCCCGGGCGTCGCGCCTGGTCGCCGTTGACTCGTCGCCCGCGATGATCGAGCTGAACCGCGGTCGTTTCGGGACACCGAACGTCACGTATGTGCAGGCGGATCTCTTCGACTGGGAGCCTGAGGAGCGGTTCGACGCCGCGTTCACGGGGTTCTTCGTCTCGCACATCCCACCGGACCGATGGTCGAGGTTCTGGGAGCGGCTCGCGTCGCGACTGGAGCCGGGGGGACCGCTCTTCATCGTGGACGACGTGGCCGGGCCCGACCGGCCGTACTCCGGCGACGTCGTGGAGGACGGTCCGTCGTTCGCCCACCGCAGGCGCCTCGCAGACGGCCGCGAGTACACGATCGTGAAGCGCTTCTACGAGCCGGAGGAGCTGGTCGCCGCGCTGGACGCGGTCGGCTGGGACGCAAACGTCGGACGCTCCGGTGAGTTCTTCCTCTTCGGAACCGCTCGGCCGCGATCGCCGCATCCCTAGGGAACCAGAACGACCTTGAAGCGGCCGGCGCCGTCGACGAGCTCCTGGAACGCGCGCTGACCGTCGGCGAGGGGCATGGTCGTGATCCAACCGGTGGAGTCGAGCGCGCCCTGCGACACCAGCTCGATCGCACGCGCGAAATCGTCGTCCCCCCACGCGTACGAACCGGTGATGGTGGCTTCCTTGCCGAGCACCGCGAAGAAGTCCACCGTGCCCGAGCTGGCGCCCAGGCCGACCTCGTAGATCCGACCGCCGGTACGCACGGCCTTCAGACCTATGGCCCACGTCGCTTCGAATCCGGCCGCGTCGATCACGAGGTCCACGCCCTCGCCGTCGGTCGCGTCGAGCACCGCTGCCACCGGATCCTCGCCGGTCACGGTCTCCGCACCCTGTGCTTCGGCCAACCGGAGCCGCGCGGCGACCGGATCGGTCACCAGGACGCGCGACGCTCCGTAGAGGAGCGCCGCCTTCGCCATCAGCACCCCGATCGGGCCCGCGCCGATCACGAACACCCGATCGCCCTCACGTACCGCTCGGGCCGCGACGTGCACCGCGTTCGCGAGCGGTTCGGTGAGCGTCGCAACTTCATCCGTCACCTCTGTGTCGATCGGCACGGCGGCGCTCGCCGGCACGGCGAAACGCTCCGCGAAGCCGCCGGGGAGGTCGCGTCCCACCAGCCGGCCGGACGCGCAGTGGTTGATCGCGCCCTCGAGGCACGACGCGCACGTGCCGCACGACACGATCGGCTTCAGCACCACGTGTTCGCCGATCCGCGAATCGGCAACGCCATCGCCAACCTCAGCGATCTCACCCACGGTCTCGTGCCCCATCACGAGCGGCGGGATCCGTCGGGGGCTCGCCTCGCGGAACCCGTGGAGGTCCGAGCCGCAGATCGCGGACGCGCGGGATGCGATCACGACCTCGCCGGGTCCCGGCGTGGGGTCGGGCGCGTCCTGGAGCTCCATCCGTCCGGGGCCGAGGTAGACGAGCGCCTTCACGCCTCCACGTCCTCAACGCTCCTTGCCACGCAGACGAACGGCTTGTCGCGGGCGGGCACAAGCACCGGCACGTCGGGGTACTCGCGGCCGACGGTTTCCATGAGCGCCCCGGTGGAGCCGAGGTTGCCGGCGAACAGGTCGTAGTGCATGGGCACGAGGACGCCGGCGTCGATGCGGGAGGCCAGCCACGCCGCCTCGCGGTGGTTGAGGTTCCCGACGATGTCGCGCGCCTCCCGCTCGGCGTCGCGTCCGTTGATCGGCAGGAGCGCAACGTCGATCGCGAGCTCGCCGAGCGACTCCTCCATCCCCTCGTAGTGGATCGTGTCGCCGGCGTGATAGACGCGCACGCCGCCCAGATCCACGACGAAGCCCAGGAACCGGATCAGCCCGCCCGACAGGCTCTCGCCGAAGCCGTAGGCGTCCTCCATGGTGACGCCGTGGCACGCGGGGACGGCGCGCACCGTGAGCCCTCCGATGTCCGTCAGTTCACCCGGCTGCAGACCGACGACACGGTCGTGAGCGACGCCGGCCTCCGTGACCATGCCGACGATGGGAGCCGGGACGACGAAGATCGCGGCGGGAGAGGCCGACGCGATGGCCCCCACGCTCGGAACGTCCAGGTGGTCGACGTGTTCGTGCGAGCAGAAGACGACATCGACGCCCACGGCCTGGTCGGCGAGCAGCGGCGATGGGTGCAGGCGTCCCGGGTACGCCGAGAGGAACGGGTCGAAGAGCACGGTGCGGCCGCCGCCTCGCGCCGCGAAGCTCGCCTGACCGAACCAGGACAATGCGGCCTGGCCCTGTCCGAGTCGGAGGTTCGTGAGTCGTTCGATCGAGGTCTCGCCCATCGGGGGAAGTATGCGCGAGGAGCGGCGCACGCGCGGCGTCAGCGAGAGGTAGAGAGAACCGCATCCCCCGTTCGCGCGTCGAACACGTGAACGTGGCCGGGCGCGACGCCCAGGCGGATCCGGTCACCCGGCGTGGGGCGCAACGAGGGATCGAACTTCGTGGTGACGGCCGCCCGTTCGCCCGGGAGCGGCGGCAGGACCTCTGCCTCTCCCGATGGCGCCGCCGCCACCTGCCCGCTGACCGTGCCATGCACGATCACGCCGTCGCCGAGCGGCTCGACGACCTCCACCAGGAACTCCATGTCGGGCTGACCGTCGCCCGCCGGGCGCAGATGCTCGGGTCGCAGACCCAGGACGACCTCACCGTCTGCCACCCCGGGGATAGGGAGCGAGAGGTCCCCGGCGTTGGCCCTGCCCGACCTGACAGTGGCACGGAGCAGGTTCATGGGCGGGCTGCCGATGAACCCTCCGACGAAGAGGTTCGTCGGGTGGTCATAGACATCCTGTGGTGCGCCGAGCTGCTGAAGCACGCCGCCGGACAGCACGGCGACGCGATCGCCGAGCGTCATCGCCTCGACCTGATCGTGCGTGACGTAGATCGTGGTGATGCCCAGACGGTGGTGCAGTCGCTTCAGATCGCCACGGACCTGCACGCGCAACTTCGCGTCCAGGTTCGACAGCGGCTCGTCCAGCAGGAACGCCTTCGGTTCGCGGACGAGCGCCCGCCCCATGGCCACGCGCTGGCGCTGCCCGCCGGAGAGCTGCGCGGGACGCCGTTGGAGCAGCTCGTCCAGCCCGAGCATCGAGCTCACGCCACGAACGCGGATCCCGATCTCGTCCTTCGCCATCTTGCGCTCCTTGAGGCCGAACGCGAGGTTGCGGTACACGGTCATGTGCGGGTAGAGCGCGTAGTTCTGGAAGACCATCGCGATGTCGCGGTCGCGGGGCGACACGTCGTTGATCACGCGATCGCCGATCGAGATCGTGCCGGCCGTGACCTTCTCCAGGCCGGCGATCATGCGGAGCGCCGTCGTCTTGCCGCATCCCGAGGGTCCGACGAAGATCATGAACTCGCCGTCGGCGACGTCGAGCGACAGGTCGTTCACGGCGATCACGCCCCCGGGGAACTCCTTGGAGACGTGGTCGAACGTGAGTCCCGGCATCGTCAGCCTTTCAGCCCGGAGGTGGCGATCCCACGGATGAAGAATCGCTGGGCCGCGAAGAACAACAGGAGTACGGGAAGCACGCTCATCACGTTCGCCGCCATCAACAGGTGCGTGTTCGTCTGATGCGCGCCCTGGAACGTCGTCAGTCCGAGCTGCAGCGTGTAGTTGTTCGGGTTGTAGAGCGTGACGAGCGGCCACAGGAAGTCGTTCCACGTCCACAGGAACGTGACGACGGCGACCGTCGCGAGCACGGGGCCGGACAGGGGGAGGATGATCTTGAACAGCACGCCGAGGCGCGAGGCTCCGTCGATCCTGGCGGCCTCCTCGAGCTCGATAGGGAGCGAACGGAAGAACTGTCGTAGGAGGAAGATGCCGAACGCTCCCGCAAGGTTGGGCACGATCAACGCCCCGAGCGTGTCGATGAGACCGAGCTTCCGCACGATCAGGAACGTCGGGATCATGATGACTTGGAACGGGATCATCAAGGTCGCGAGCACCAGGATGAAGACCACCTCGCGCCCGAAGAACTTGATCCGTGCGAAGGCGTACCCGGCAAGGCTGCAGAACAGCAGATTGGCCGCGACGACGACCACGGTGACGATCAAGGTGTTCAGGAACCACCGCGCGAACGGCGCCTGTTGCAAGACGTCGGAATAGTTCTGTGGTCGGAGGGTATGTGGCACGAGGATCGGCGGGAAATGTCGCGTCTCGCTCAGGGTCTCGACCGACGTGACGACCATCCAGATCATCGGCACGACCATCAAGAACGCCAGCGGGAACAGCACCAGGTGCCACGCGCTGAACGGGAACCGACCGTGCTTCGGTTCGCCGCCGCGCGACTCCTCCAGCGGTTGGAGGGCGGCGGCCGCGCGGACTTCGACCGACTCACTCATGACGCGTAGAAGACCATCCGCTTGCCCACCCAGAGTTGGAGCACGGTGAGGACCAAGATCGCGGAGAGCAGGACGTAGGCGATCGCCGCCGCGTATCCCGCGATGCCCTGCTGGAACGCGAGCGTGTACAGGTAGTAGACGGGAACGTATGTGGCGGTCCCCGGTCCACCCTTGGTCAGGAAGAAGACCTCGTCGAACACCTGGAAGGCGTTGATGGAGGAGAACACGACGAGGAACAACGTCGCCGGGCCGAGCAGAGGGAGCGTGACGTTGCGGAAGATGCTCCAGGAGCGGGCGCCGTCGATCGACGCGGCCTCCAGGAGCTCCTGTGGCACGCCTTGCAACGCGGCCAGATAGATGATGGCGTCGAAGCCGACCCAACCCCACACGGTCATGACGATGATCGAGTAGAGCGCGCCGTTCGAGCTCGTGAAGAACCCGAACGGTCCCAGGCCGACCTTTCCGAGGAGCCAGTTGGCGAGCCCGAAGTGCGGATCGAAGAGCCAGAGGAACATGATCGCCGTGGCGATCGTCGAGACGACCACCGGCACGAAGACGGCGAGCCGGTAGAAGCGGATCCCGCGGATCCTTCGGTTCAACGCGACCGCCGCGAACAACCCACCCGCCACGGAGAGCGGGACGAACAGTGCCGCATAGATGATGGCGTGGACGACCGACGTCTTGAACAGCGGGTCCTTCGAGAGCGCCCGGTAGTTGGCGAGCCCGATCCACTCGGGCGTGGATAGCAGGTTGGTCTTCTGGAAGGACATCAGGAACGACCACACGATCGGCACGACGCCGAACGCGACGATCAGGGCTACGGCGGGGAACGCGAAGGCCCACCCGGCCACGTGGTCGGACCGAAGGATCCGGCGGACGTTCACGCCCGCGTGCTTCCGTCGCTCCTCATGGCTATCCCGGTATGGCCAGGAACCCGGTCGCCTGGTCCGCCGCCTGGTTCAGGGCATCCTGCGGCGACGCCTGCCCTTGCAGCGCCGTCACGATCGCCTGGCCGAGCGCGGTGGAGATCCGCGGGTACTGCGTGATCGATGGTCGCGCCTGCAACACGTTCTGCAGGTTGTCCACGAACACCTGCGTCCCCGGATACTTCGTGAAGAATGCCTGGAACGCCGACATGCCCGCGACGGACGCCCGCGTCGGCAAGTGGCTCGTGTCGAGCGAGTCCTTGAGCAACTGGTCGGGCGACGTCATGAACGTCAAGAACTTCCACGCCGCATCGACGCGCGCTTGGCCGTTGTCGAAGATGACCCAGTTGTCCGGCCCGGCGATCGTCTGGTGACTGCCGCCGGCATCGAACGAGGGCATGATCTGCACGCCGTAGTTGACGTCGGGGAACGAGGAGAGGTCCCAGGGGCCCGTGATCAACATCCCGATCTTGCCGGAGTTGAACAGCTCTTCGGACTTGCCGGAGTCTGGTGCGAAATCGAGGTAGGTCGAGCCGTCCTGGTTGATGTCGGTGAGCGTCGTCAGTGCGCGAACGCCCTCCGGTGAGTTGAAGGCGGCCTTGGTGTTGTCGCTGTTCAGGATCTCTCCTCCGGCCGCCCAGAGCATGGCCTCGTACTCCCACACAGTGGTCTCGCTCCCGTCGGCGGGGAACGCCATCCCGAACACCTTGTTCGCCGAGTCGGTGGTCGCCTTGGCGGCGGCGCGGAAGTCGTCCCACGTCCAATCGGCCGTGGGTTCGGGGACACCGGCCTTCGCGAACAGGTCCTTGTTGTAGACGACGGCAAGGTTGTCGACGAGCGCCGGCACGCCGAGCACGCGACCGCCGACGGTCGCGACCGCCTGCTCGCCCGGATAGAAGTCGGCCCAATCGAAGCCGGCCTCCTTCACGCGCTCCGTGAGGTCGACGATCTTCGGGCTCTCGGCAAGCTGGGCCATGTTCGTGCCGTACTGATACGAGATGTCGGGCTGCTGGTTCCCCTGGATCGCGACGGTCGCTTTCTGCAGCGCGTTGTCGCTGTTCACGTATTGGTAGTCGATCGTGATGTTTGGGTTCTGCGCTTCGAAATCCTTGACCATCCGCTGGATCGACAGGTACTCGTACGACTGATTCACCGGCGGTGGCGGTGTATACCCCATCCACATCGTCAGTTGGACCTTCCCGCCGGAATCGCCCTTGTTCCCGTTGTCCTTGCCGCCGCTGCATGCCGCCCCGACGAGCGCGAACACCAACACGAATACGACCGCACGCCAGCTGCGTTTCATCGCGTTCCCTCCGATCATCACGTTCACGAGAGCACCACCGAACGGCTGAGGTGCCGCGGGCGATCCGGATCCAGCCCCCGTCCGTGGGCCAGAGCCACCGCCGTCCGCTGCACCAGGATCAGCTCGGCCATGGGGTCGATGCCACCGAGGCCGGGATCAACCACCGTCGCGCCCGTGGCGGCGACGTCCTGCAGCAGGTCGGGCTCGACGTCGCCGAGCGGCCAGACGACCGATCGCGGTCCCGCAACGCTGATGGGTCCATGGCGGTACTCCAAAGCGGGATAGGACTCGGCCCAGGCGCCGCTCGTCTCCCGGATCTTCAACGCCGCCTCGTTCGCCAGACCGACCGTCCAACCGCGACCCAAGAACACGAAGTGCTCGAACGCGCCGGGCTCGAACGGCAGGTCCGCGGCGAGCGCTCGTTCGCCGTCGTTGGCGACCGTTTCGAGGTCCTGCCCGAGGCTCGCGCGTAAGAACGCAAGAGCGCCGGTCGCGAACCGAGTCTGGACCACGGAACGCTCGTCGGCGAACCCGAGGATCACGCGATCGGCGGCGGCCTCGACGACGGGAGTCTGGTCCACGCCGCAGATGGCCAGGGACCGCGCGCCCGGCCACGGTCGAGCGAGCAGGCGCGCGACCTCGGTCGTGGTCCCACTGCGAGAGATCGCGATCACCACATCGTAGGTACGTGCCATGGGCGCCTCCGAGGCGGCGAACGCGTCGGTCTCGCCTTGGCTCGACGTCTCGCGGAGTCCGGCGTAGGCCTCGGCGACGAACAGAGAGGTGCCGCAGCCCACGGCCGCGACGCGATCGCCCCGGCGCGGGAGGAGGTCCGCGGCGCCGATCGCCTCAGCTGCGGCCCGTCGCCACGTCTCCGGCTGACTGGTGAGCTCACGCACGATTTCGCTCATTCGCGCGCACTTTATTCCATGAACGATCATCTCAGCAAGACGCTTGGGAGCGTTTCCTTCTTATACTCCGTGCCGAGATGCGCCAGGCCGACCGATTGAGCGTGATCCTCGAGGATCTCTCGGACGGCGGGTCGGTCAACGTGGCCGATCTCTGCCGGCGACTGGGCGTCTCGGCCGCCACGATCCGCCGCGACCTGGGTTTGCTCGAAGAGCACCGTTTGCTTCGACGCACGCATGGCGGCGCCGTCACGCAGGGACTTCTGTACGAATTGCCCCTGCGATACAAGAGCGCCCGTCACCAGGAGGAGAAACGTCGGATCGCCCGCGCCGCCGCAGAGTTGATCCCCGAGGGGGCCGCGATCGGGCTCACCGGAGGCACGACGACGACGGAGGTGGCGCGCGCACTGGTCGGTCGCGAACAGCTCACGATCGTGACCAACGCCCTCAACATCGCCTCCGAAATGGCGGTGCGACCCAACCTGCGCCTGGTGGTCACGGGGGGGATGGCTCGCAGCGCTTCGTACGAGTTGGTGGGGCCGCTTGCCGAGGCGAGCTTGGGAGACATCAATCTGGATCTGGCGATCCTGGGCGTCGACGGCATTTCGGCCGAGGCCGGGCTGACCACGCACCACGAGGTCGAAGCGCACACGAACCTCACCATGATCGACCGAGCGCGCCGGGTCGTGGTCGTGACGGACGGCTCGAAGATCGGCCACGCGGCGTTCGCGCGCATCTGCGAGATCGGGCGAGTCGACGACCTGATCACCGATGTCGGTGCGGATGCGAAGGCGCTCGCGGCGATCGCCGCGGCCGGCGTCGCGATCACCACGGTGTGAGGTTGTGACGTCGTGAAGTCCCCCGGCCTGGAACCGGCCGCGCTCGATCCGTCGCTGCGCGATCTGCCGCTCCGCGCGTACCGGCCGCGCGCCTCCGTTCGCTCGGCGACGCATGACGTTCCGCGCGGACGCTTTCCGGTGGTTGATGCGCACAACCATCTCGGGCGGTGGCTGACGGTGGACGGAGGATGGGCAGCCGCCGACGTCGGCGCGTTGCTCGCCGACATGGACTCATGCAACGTCGAGGCCGTCGTGAACCTCGACGGTCAGTGCGGTGACGAGCTGGAGGCGAACCTCGACCGTTACGACCGCGCGTATCCCGGGCGATTCGCGACGTTCTGTCACCTGGACTGGTCGAGGCTGTCGGAGCCCGGCTGGCCCGACCGCCTCGTGGATCGGTTGCGGGCGGCGGCGTCGGCGGGCGCGAGGGGCGTGAAGGTCTGGAAGCACCTGGGTCTGCACCTTCGCGACGAGCGCGGCGAGCTTCTGCTGCCCGACGACGAACGCCTCGCGCCCGTGTGGGCAACGGCGGGGGAGCTCCGTCTCCCTGTCCTGATCCACGTCGCGGATCCGGTGGCGTTCTTCGAACCCGTCGACGCGCGGAACGAACGGCTGGAGGAGCTCCTCGTCCATCCGGAGTGGTCGTTCGCGGATCCTCGCTTCCCCCGGTTCGATCAACTGATCGACTCGCTCGAGGCGGTGATCGCGTCGCACGCGTCGACGACGTTCATCGGTGCGCACGTGGGGTGTTTCGCAGAAGACCTTGCGTGGGTCGCCCGGATGTTGTCGACGTACGCGAACTTCCACGTGGACATCGCCGCGCGGATCGCCGAGTTGGGGCGGCAACCGCGCGCCGCTCGACGATTGTTCATGGAGCACGCCGATCGAGTGCTGTTCGGCCTGGACCTGTTCCCGCCCGACCCCGCGGAGTACGCGATCCACTTCCGGTTCCTCGAGACCGAGGACGAGGTCTTCGACTACTCGACCGAGGATGTGCCGCCGGAAGGCCGATGGACCATCTCGGGCCTCGGCCTGCCGGATGACGTGCTGCGCACGGTGTATGGAACGAACGCTCGCCGGTTGATCGCGGGATTGGCGAGGTAGGCGGCTAAGAAGCCCGGGCCTTCGAGCCTCGGCGGATCGCGTCGGGGATCATGTCCCCGTGGGCCTCGATCAGGTCGTCGACCATGTCGTGGATCCGGTCGAGCGTGAGCGTCGCCGAGACGTTCGGATCGAGCATGGCCGCCCGGTACACCTGTTGCCGGTCGCCGTCGAGCACGGCGCGGACCGTCAGCTCCACGACGTTCAGGAACGTTCGATTCATCGCCGTCAGGTGTGCTGGACGCGCGGGCACGGCGGTCGGTTGCACGCCGGCCTTGTCCACCAAGCATGGAACCTCGACGCAACATCCGGCCGGGAGGTCGGGGATCAGCCCGGTGTTCTTCACGTTCGCGTAGAGCGATCTCGCGGTGCCGGTTTCGATGGAGTGGATGATGTCGGAGGCGAGCTCGTTCCCCGGCTCGACCTCAACCGGTTCGCCGCGTTCGAGCTTGCCGACGATCGCGTGGTACTCCTCGAGCGCTCCCTCCGTCCGGCCGATGTAGTCGTCGACCGGGATCCGGTAGCGCTCGATCATGTCGTCGTGCCGCATGAACCAGGGGACGTACTCCGCCGAGTGCTCGCTCGACTCGGTGGGGAAATAGCCGAGCTGCTTGTAGAGCTCGACGCGGACGCGGCGACCGAGGCCCTCCGGGTCGCGTTCGATCGCCGCGTCGAGCAGCGGGTAGAGATCCTCACCGTTGCGCTCGAACCGCGTGACGAACGCCTGATGGTTGAACCCTGACGTCTGGAACGTGATCTGATCGACCGGCACGCCGACCGTCTCGGCCAGGAAGCCATGCGTGTAGAAGACCGAGTGACACAGACCGACCACTCGATCGAACCGCGAGCCTTCGTACACCGACCACGGCACCATCGCCATCGGGTTCGTGAACGTGAGCAGCGTCCCGTGCGGACAGAGGTCGGCCATGTCGTTGCCGATGCTGACCATCACCGGCAAGGTGCGGAGGCCCCGCGAGATGCCCCCGATACCCAAGGTGTCGGCGATGGTCTGGCGGACGCCGTACCGGCTCGGGATCTCGAAATCGATCAGGAACGCATCGCGCCCGCCCACCTGGATCTCGTTGATGACGTAGTCGGCTCCGTCGAGCGCCGCCCGACGGACGAGCGTGGTCTCGATGGTCGCCCGTCCACCGGTCGCCTTGTTGATATATCCGCCGATGGCGCCGGCGGTCTCGAGGCGTACCTCGTCGATGTCGTGCAGCACGACCTGGATATCGTCGAGGTCCTGGAACGACAGCGTGTGCGAGAGCACATCCAGCGTGAACTCCACGCTTCCCGCTCCGACGATCACGATCTTCGGCATGCGCGACATTGTTCCATCGGGCACCGAAAGCGACAAGTTCGACCACGTGGGCTAGTGTGCGCGCATGAAGAGCCTGGTCTGGGCAACGGCCTGTGCGGCTCTCCTGGTCTCGACCCTCGGGGTCGGTGACGCGGCTGCGAGCGTGACGAGGGTCCCGGCGGTCGGTACCGGTCACGCCCGTTCGGCCACGGCCGATCCCGCCTGTCCGAACTGCCCGTCGCCGTCACCCTGTCCGAACTGCTGGCAACCACCGCTCGACGCGCGCTGGCAGTATCAACTGCAAGCGAAGCCGGGCGTCGCCGACGCCACCGGCGGGATCAAGGTGGACATCTGCGAAGCGCCGGCCGATGGCAGTGCCTGTGTGACGCCGACGGTGTTCGACATCGACCTGTACGTCGACACGAAGGTCTCGGGCCCCGGCAACTTCGTGGTGGACACGGCGGCGGTCGATGCGATCCACGCCGCGGGCGGTCACGCGATCTGCTATCTGGACGCGGGCGACGCCGAGACCTATCGCCCCGATTACCAACGATTCGTCGACTTCGACAAGCACTGCGACGGATGCCTCATCGGGAACCCGTTCAGCCAGGTCTTCCCGGACGAGTTCTTCCTGAACATCAACAACGACCAGGGGCAGCGGGCGTTCATCCTGAAGGTGAACCGGGACCGCGTGGAGAAGTGCGCCGCGGCCGGGTTCGACAGCGTGGAATGGGACATCATCGATACCTATGAAGACCCGCATTCGGGGTTCCATATCAGCTACCGCTCGCAGTTGATGTTCAACACGCGCCTCGCCAACATGGCGCACAGCTATGGCATGTCGGTCGCCATGAAGAACGATCCGTCACAGGTGAAGGATCTGTTGCCGTACTTCGATTTCGCGATCGTGGAGCAATGCTTCCAGTACCACTTCTGCTCGGGGAACCCCTCGCCCGGCGAGGTCGCGTTCGTGCAGGCAGGGAAGGCTGTCTTCGAGGTGGAGTACCGGCTGACACGCCGCGGGTTCTGCGACGACGCCGATGCGCTGGGCATCAACGCGATCAAGAAGAGCCGCAACTTCTCGCTCTTCGCCACGCCGTACCATCCGTGCCGCTGATCGTCGCGACACGTTCACATGACCGCGAGCTGACCTCCGTCGATGACGAGCGCCTCGCCGTGGATGAACGACGCATCGTCCGAAGCGAGGAACGCGTACGCGGCCGCGACCTCTTCCGGCGCGCCGGCGCGACCCAACGGGATCTTGTCCCGCTCGTACGCCTCGATCAACGCCTCGTCGCTGATCGCATCGTTCAGCGGCGTGCGGATGAAGCCGGGACAGAGGCAGTTGACGCGGATCCCTCGACGGCCGAGCTCCACGGCCATGGTCCTGGTCAGCTGGAGGACGCCACCCTTCGACGCGTTGTAATGGGCGAGCTCTTCTTCGCCGCCGAGGGCGTTCGTCGAGGCCATGTTCACGATGACGCCGCCACCCTTCGCGACCATGTGTCGCGCGACGGCCTGGGCCACGAGGAACATCCCGCGGAGATTCACCTGCAGGACGCGATCCCACTGCTCCGGCGTGATGTCGAGGAACCGGTCCCTCCGCGCGATGCCCGCGTTGTTGATGAGGACGTCGATCGCCCCGAGGACCCGCTCGGCTTCGGCGACCAGCCGGACGACGTCTCCTTCAACGCTCACGTCGCACACCAGACCGTGGGCGGACCCGAGCGGCGCGAGCTCGCTCACGACGTCACGCACCTCATCCGCGTCGATCCCGCAGAACGCGACTCGGCTCCCTTCTTCAAGGAACCGTCGAACGGTCGCTTCCCCGATCCCGCTGCTGCCGCCGGAGACGAGCACGCCCTTGCCGGTCAGACCGCGCATCGAACTCCCCCGGCGACGGAGGCGGCGGGTACGCGACGCGCGGATACGATGCCGGGCATGCGCGGGATGGTGGCAGACGTGGCGGGGCCCAGCAAGGCCATGCCGGCGACCGGCGAGCGCACGGCGTGAGGAGAGAGACCGAGCTCCGACCGGAAGTTGCCGTTCACGGTCTGTTCGTCGTCTTCGGATTCGTGATCGCCGCGTTCTTCCCCTTCTTCTCGATCTACCTGCACGGCCGCGGGCTGTCCGCCGATCAGATCGGCGTCGTGATCGCGTTCACCGCGCTCGCTCGGGTCGTTGCCAATCCGTTGTGGGGGCACTATGCCGACACGCGTATCGGCCGGCTGACCGCGCTGCAGATCGGAACCATCGGCGCGGGTCTGGCCGCCGCTGCCATGAACCTGGTGCATGGGTTACCGGCGATCACGATCGTCGCGTCGATCATCGCGGCGTTCTGGGTGGCGACCGGCGCGAACATCGACTCCATCGCACTGGTCCATCTGGGCGAGGAGCGGATGTCCGACTACGGCCGGATCCGCGGATGGGAGAGCGCCTCATATGCGATGGGGTGCCTGGTGTTCGGCACGATCCTGGAGTTGGCGGGCGTTCGCTGGGCGATGCCGATCTATGCGGTCACGAGCATCGCGGTGCTTGCGTGGACCTCGACGATCGTTCGAGACCGACCGAAGGATGTCGAAGCGCACGGACGTCTCGGCGCGGTCGGCGCCGTCTTCCGCGAGGCTCCACGGTTCTGGGGGTTCCTGGCGGCGGTTCTCCTCGTCTGGGTGGGCTTCAACGCGGCGTGGAACTTCATCGCGCTCAAGATCGTGAGCGAGGGTGGAGGGCCGCTCTTGATCGGCCTCGGGACCGCGCTCGGTGGACTCATCGAGGTGCCGGTCATGCGGGTGTCGTCGCGCTTCCAGAAGCACTGGGGCTTGCGCCGCGTGTACGTCTTGGGCTGCTGTGTGTATGCGACGGGCTTCCTGTTGTGAGGGCTGATCGACGATCCGACGATCGTGTCGTTCCTGACGGTGCTCGAAGGCGCCGCCTTCGGGCTGATGTTCACGACGAGCGTGGTCGTGGTCGGTCGATTGCTCCCATCCACGCTCTACTCGACGGGGAATGCGATGATCGGGATGGTTGCCTTGGGGGTCGGTCCTATCATCGGCGCCGGGATCGGCGGGTTCGTCTATCAGCACGCCGGAACGGTGGTGCTGTACTCGGGAGCGTCGGGTCTGGCGCTCTGCGGCGGCCTCGTGGCATGGTTCGCTCTGTCCACGCCCGCGCTGTCCGACCCCGAGTTCCCCGAGCCGGAGTCGGAAGAGGAGCCAGAGCCCGTCGCCACGTGACCGATCCAGACGATCATCGTGCGTTCGTCGTCGAGCACTGGCCGGAGCTCGGGGTTGGATCGTTCGAACCGCTGGGAGGCGGCTGGGACTGCTTCACGTACCTCGCGAACGGCGAGTGGGTGTTTCAGTTCCCGCGGCTCCCGGGCGCGGGCGAGCGGTTGCGGAAGCAGATCGCCGTGTTGCCCGAGATCGCGCGGGAGGTGTCGTCGGCCGTGCCGATCCCGATGTACGTGTCCACCGATCCGGTCTGCGTCGGCTACCGCCGCATCGCCGGCCGGCCGATGTCCTCGAGCGTGGATGGTATCTGGCCCGAACGACTGGGGCGATTCCTTTACGACCTGCATCTGACGCCGCCCGAATTCGTCGGGATGCGTTCCACGACGGCGGCCGCGGTGCGAGACGGATTCCTCGAGGAGGTGGCGTCGCTCAGCGTCCACGTTCTGCCACTGCTCGACGCGGGCGAGCGATCGCGCGCGGAGCGCGCGGTCGGGGAGTTCTTCGACGACGGCGACAACTTCCGGTTCGCCCCGTGCTTGCGGCACGGGGACATCGGCCCGGAGCACGTGTTGGTGACCGAAACCGGCGATCTCGCCGGCGTGATCGACTGGGGCGATATCGAGGTCGGCGATCCCGTGTTCGACCTGGCCTGGATGTTGCACGCCATGCTGGCCGAGGGCGAGCGCGCCCTCGGGGCCTACGGCGGGCCACCGGACGACCGGTTCTTCGTGCGGGCGCGATTCGTCTTCCTGCTGATGCCATGGCACGAGGTCAAGCACGGCGTGGAGACCGCCCAGCCGGCGTTCGTCGAGCGCGGTTTGGCGGGCGTTCGCGAGCGCCTCGACTGAGCTGACCGGTTCGACGTTCCGCGCCCCGGCTGGCACCATGGTTGTCAGAGAGCCGACCGAAGGAGGAGTCCCGATGGGTGACGAGGACAAGAACATCCTGGACAAGGCGAAGGTCGCTGCGGGGGATGCAGTCGACAAGGCGAAGGACGTGACCGGCGATCTGGTCGAGAAGGCGAAGCCGCTCGTGGACAAGGCGGGCGAGGCCGCGGTCAGCGCGTTCGACAAGGCGAAGGACGTCACGGGCGACGTGGTCGAGAAGGCCAAGCCGCTCGTGGACAAGGCGGGCGACCTCGCCGATAGCCTGTTCGACAAGGCCAAGGGCGCGTTGTCGAGTGACAAGAAGGATGGAGACGCGTCCGAAGGCTGACTCGAGATGCGGACCGGTACGGCTCGACATACGATGCACGTCCAACGGTCAACCACGGTCGGCCCAGGTCGGCCAAAGGTCGGCTAAAGGTCGAAGAGAGGGGCGAGATGGTCAGCGCATACATCCTCGTACAGACCGAGGTGGGAAAGGCGGCGCAGGTGACCGCCCAGATCAAGGCGCTCGCGGGGGTTGCGAACGCCGATGGAGTCACGGGACCGTACGACGTGATCGCGCGCGCAGAGGCTGACGATCTCGATGCACTGGCGAAGTCGATCGTGATGCCGATGCAGGAGATCGAAGGCATCACGCGCACCCTCACCTGCCCGGTCCTGTCGTTGTAGTCGTCGGCGTTCGACCCCGTCCCTCCGTCCTCCGGCGTCCGCCGGTCGCCTGGTCTTCTGGCCGATTGACGTAGCCCGTCCCCTGCACCGAGGATGGCGACGGTGACCCCGGGACCCCCCTGATCATGCCCGGGCGCACCGCCATCCGGCGTGGGGAGGGAGATGACCGGGTCTTCGTTCGGGCGTACCGTCGTTCGTCGTGTCTCGCTGATCGCGCTGATCGCGCTGATCCCGTCGACCGCGGTCGGTTCTTCCTCGTGGTTCGCCCAGTCCGGGGACTCGACCGCGGTCGGCTGGGACGCCGCCGTCGGCTCCTCCCGTTTGGCGGCCGGCGCCGGGTCGGGGCCGCCGATCTCCCTCCGTCCCACCGGCGGCATCGGCGACACGCACGGAGACGGATACTCAGTGCCGAGCAAGCACGTGTGTGGCCCGCACATCTGCGTCCACTGGGTTTCCTCGACCGCCGATGCGCCCCCGCCCGCCGACCTCAACCACAACCAGGTCCCGGATCAGGTTGATCGAACCCTGGCGGCCTTCGAGGTGGCGTGGACGGCCGAGGTCGTGCGGATGGGGTTCCGCGCGCCGAAGTCCGACATCACGTCTCGCGACCACGGTCCCGATGGACGGCTCGACGTGTATCTGGCGGACGTGGGGGCTCGCAACCTCGACGGGTACGTGGCGACGGACGATCCGAACGCGAGCAACGACAACTACCGGTACCGCGACTACTCGGCCTACGTCGTCGTGGACAACGACTTCTCGACCTCACAGCTCGGTCCGAGCGGCGGTCAAGGCGGTCTCCGCGTGACCGCCGCTCACGAGTTCTTCCACACGGTGCAGTACGCGTACGACTCCGGCGAGGACCCCTGGCTCGTCGAGGGGACCGCCGTGTGGATGGAGGATCAGGTTGCCGACGATGTGAACGCGAACCTCATCTGGCTCCGCGAGAGTCCGCTCACACACCCCTGGGTGCCCGTCGACAGCAGCCAGGGTCTGAACGAGTACGGCGCGTGGATCTTCTGGCGATTCCTCAGCGAGACCGATGACGCCGGGGGCTCATCTGCGTCCCTTGTGCGCCGCGTCTGGGAGCTGGCCGCCGACGCTCCCGGCGATCCCAACCTGTTCTCTGCCCAGGCTCTTCGCAAGGTGCTCGACTCGCGGCGCCGATCGCTCGCCTCCGCGCTCGTGGGATTCGGTGTGTGGAACCTTGCGCCGGCCGCGTTCTACGAGGAAGGGGCGCGGTATCCGACGGCGCCGATCGATCGGTACCACCGCATGAGCGTGAGCCATCCGACCGCCGGCTGGAGCACGTTGCACCTGAACCACCTGAGCACCGGCGCCGTTTCGTTCGAGCCGAGCTCGGGATCACCGGCGAGAGCGTCTCTCCGTCTGACGCTCGACGCGCCCGCCACGCGGATCGGCTCTGCAGCTCGCCTCTTGCTCTTCCTTCGGTCGGGGTTCCTCCGCGTCATCCCGGTGGTGCTCGACCAGCACGGTGACGCGGACCTCCTCGTGCCGTTCGGATCGACGCAGGTGCGTCGGGTCGTCCTGGTCTACGCGAACGCCGGCACGAGTTTCCGGTGCTGGACCGGCGAGGGTTACTCATGCAACGGGCTGTCGCGTGAGGATCGTTTGCCGTTCAGCTACCTCGCGACGCTCGTTCGCTGACGGTCGCGGCCGTCAGTTCGTGTCGTCGGCTTCCTCGGCACTTGGGGGGAACGGCAGCGCGATCGGGTCGAAGAACGGGCTCTGCCCGTGCGCGTCGAATCGATCCATACCCAGATCGGTCACGTCGATGACGTCGGTGCGGCCTTCGAGTGCAAGATCGGCCGCCACTCGGGCGACACCCGGGCCCCACATCATGCCGTGACCTCCGGGCGACGCCACGGTCGCTCCCTCGATCACCGTGCCGTCGGTGGTGACGACGGGGCCGAGGATCGGCAGGTGATCCGGCGTGTAGTCGATCGTGCCACACCATGCCTTGCGGATCCTCAACCCCTTGGCGGCGGGGACCAGCACGCCGAGTCGGCGTTGCATCCTTCGGAGGTACGGCCAGTCGATCTCGCGCGCGGGACCGGGCGTTTCCTTCGGGTTGGACATGCCCCAGAGGAGGCCGCCCTCCTCGAGGCGCCAGTAGATCCCGGCGTGAACGTCGAAGACCATCGGTTGGCGTTCGACGTCGAACACGGGGTGTGGCTCGGTCACGACGACCTGGTGCCTCGCTCCACCGGCGAAGATCCGCGCGTCGACGAGCTTGCCCACCGCCCGCAACGTGGGTCCGCCCGTGAGGATCACTCGGTCCGTGGCGATGACGCCGTCCGATGTGTGCACACCCGTCACGCGTCGGCGACCGCCGCGAGCGGCTGCGGTTCGCAGACCCAAGAACGCGGTTCGCTCGCGGAGGTCTACGCCGGCCTTCTGCATCGCGAGCGAGTACGCACGGACGTTGCGCGGTGGGTCGATCGCGCCGTCGGTCGGGCAATAGCTCCCGCCGCGATGTCCGTCAGTGGCGAGCGCGGGGTTCAGCTCGCACGCCTCGGCTGCGTCGACCCACCGGACGTCCAGCCCCGCCTCACGCTGCATGGCAACGCGCAGGGCGCCGTCATGCTCGTCGCGTTCCGTGAACGCGAGGATCAGGTAGCCCAGCTCGCGGAACCCCGAGTCCGTACCGAGCAGCTGCTGCTGTGCCCGGTAGAAGTCGATCGAGAACCGGCCGAGGGCGACCGTGGTCGGCGTTCCGCCTTGCGCCCGCACGACTCCGGCCGCTCGACTCGATGCGCCCTGTCCCGCCAGATCCTTCTCGAGGACGACCACGTGATCGGCGCCGCTCGTCGCGGCGAACCATGAAGCCCAGCCACCGACCATGCCGGCGCCGACCACGACCAGGTCTGCGGTCTCCTTCTTCGCCATGCGTCCTCGCCTCCAACGTGATATCCGGACGAACGTACAGTGACCCACATGGATCCTGTGAGGTCGCCCGATCACGTGGATCGACGAACGCTCCGCGAAGAGATCCTCGTGGTGCTGGCATTGTCGCTCCTCGCAAGCGCCGCCTACGCCGTGCTGGATCTGCTGTCTGGCCCCCTCAAGGGCGGATACGTCGCGTCTGTGGATCAGAGCAACGAGTTCGCCAAACAGGTCGTCGGCATCGCGTTCGGTCTGGCGCCGGTCTGGCTCGTGGTGCATCTCCTCCGGCGGACCGGAGATGGCGTTGCATCGATCGGCCTGGCCCGGGATCGTCCGATCGGCGATCTGAAGTTGGGCGGCGCGCTGTTCGTCGTTGTCGGCCTCGGTGGTCTCGGCTTCTACCTCGGCGCCGTCGCGCTCGGTGTCAATCGGTTCGTCGTGCCGGTGCCTCCGCTCGGGCACTGGTGGACCGTGCCGGTGCTCCTCGCCAGCGCTGCGGCCGCGGCGCTGCTGGAAGAGGTCATCGTCCTGGGGTACCTGGTGACACGCTTACGGCAACTGTCGTGGAGTCCCTTCGCCGCGGTGGCGGCCTCCGCGCTCCTGCGCGGCGCGTACCACCTCTATCAGGGCTGGGGTGGGTTCGCGGGCAACCTCGCGATGGGCGTGCTCTTCGGTATCGCGTTCCTGCGCCTCCGGCGGACATGGCCGTTCGTCGTCGCGCACTTCCTCCTGGACG
Source organism: Actinomycetota bacterium (assembly GCA_050692375.1). Classification (GTDB taxonomy): domain Bacteria; phylum Actinomycetota; class UBA4738; order UBA4738; family HRBIN12; genus JBBQVZ01. The sequence continues at coordinate 7,816 of JBOGVK010000146.1, read as the reverse complement.
CGGCCGCAGGGATCGGGTTCATCGTATTCCGGCACCATCTTCCGGGCTTCCATTGACGTGGTTGCAGAGGTGGCGAGCCGGTGAACGTCTGGGGACGGTTCCCGTCTCCGTCTTGCTCGAAGCCGCGACCCTGGTAACCTGGCGTCGGGATATCCCATCAAGACCGTAACCCCGGCCAGTGCGCCGGGGTTCCGTGTTTCTACTGGTGGTCGCGGGGGAAGGTCCGATCCCAGGTCCGGTGCCAGCGCTCTTCGCCGTTCTCGGTCACGGACAGATCGATCTGCATGGAGTAGCTGCCCCGGTCGCTGCGGACGTCGATCGTCGTGCTCGCGCCGCAGGTCGCCTCCGGCCATCGCATCTCGAACGACGCCTCACCGTGTGCCGACGCGTGGCCGGGGTCGTTCGGTCGCACCGTCACGGTGCCGGCGTACCGTTCGGCGAACGACGGGACGTCGTCCTTGGCCGGGTAGTCGCCGTGATTGCCGACGACGGCGCGCGACTCGCCGGTCGGCACGTCGTGCTCGATCCGCCAGTCGTAGCCGGTGTGTCCACGGTTCGGGATCGCTTCTGCTCCGCGGAGGGGTGGCGCGAATGAGGGCGAGCCGGCGGCGGGCGTCGGGCCGTCCAGCACGGGCAGCGTGAGCGTCGCGGACGGGCGATCGATCGTGAGCGTCAGCGGCTCCGGCGGCGTCGACGCGTTCGGCCAGTCGGTCCCGGCCAGATCGAGCCGGACGCGATGCCCGACCTCGAACGTCCAAGACGCCGCCTCCAGGTCGAAGGCCACATCGTAGGGCCGGCCGGGTTCGAGAGGCGACGGCTCCTCGCGCGAGTCTCGATGCGCCAGGTTCAGCATGGCGCGAGACACGAGCGACGACGCGCCGTCGGGGAAGACGTCGCAGAGCTTCGCCGACAGGTAGGCGATGGGTGCCGACGACGTCACGGTGACCGCCAGACGGGCGTGCCCCAAGATCTCGATTTCGTCCGCGAGCGCGGGCCACGTGTACGTCAACGAGAACGCCTCGTCCGGACGCTGATCGTCCGGTTGGCCCCACGGCAGGTGTCCGGCGCACGAGATCCACGCGGTCCAGCCGACGTCGCCACGAACCTCGAGGAGGTCGCGCAGGTCGGTGCGCTCCATCGGACCGGCCGCGGCGCTCAGGGCGAGCGGTGTCGGCCGAAGACGCTCGGCCGGCCAGGTCGGCTCGTACCGCCAGCCGCCTCGCATCACCGGACGGGTCGCGCCCGGCCGGGTGGAGCGCTGCGCGAACAGCGCGATCGGCGGTTCGCGGTCGATGCCGTTGTCCTCGCCCTTCAGCCACCGGTCCCACCAGCGAAGCATCTCGGGAACCAGGTCGATGTTCGGTCCCGGCAGCGACGTGTCGGTCGACGCGTGGGCCCACGGGCCGATCACCAGGCGCGCCGGGCAGCGGAGCTGTTCGAAGGTCCGCAGCGAGTTGTTGCGATAGCCGTCGGCCCATCCGGCGACGATCATCGTCGCGGCTGCGATCCGGTCGTAGTCGGGCCGGAGTGAACCGAAGCGCCAGTAGTCGTCGAAGCGTTGGTGCGCCAGCCACGTCAGCACCCACGGCTCGGTCCCGCGAACACGCCGTTCCCACTCCTCACGCCAGCCGTCGCCGTAGATCGACGGAACAGGCGGCAACGCGTTCATCGCGATCATGTAGGTCGGGTAGTCGACCAGGTCGAGCTGCTTCAACGCGCCGCCGAAGTAATGGACGTCGTCGGCGTACCGATCGTCGGTCGCGTAGATCGGGATGATCGCCTTGAGCGCCGGCGGGCGTTCCATCGCGAGTTGGATCGAGTTGAAACCGGAGTAGCTGGTGCCGTACATCCCGACGTTGCCCGTCGACCACTCCCGCGTCGCGAGCCAATCGATCACGGTCAGCAGGTCGGTGCGTTCGACGGCCGGGTACTCGTCCTCGGCGATCCCCTCCGACGAGCCGGTCCCGCGGAGATCGACGCGGCACATCACGTAGCCGGCCTCGGCCAGGCGCTCGTACTCCGGGCGGTAGGACGCGGTGTCGTCGTCCTTGCGGTAGGGGAGCGCTTCCAGGATGGCGGGCCAAGGTCCGTCGCCGTCGGGAACGAAGAGCGATGCGGCCAGACGAACGCCGTCGCCCATCGGGATGAACTCGTGCCGTTTCGTGGACATGTCGACGGGGAAGGCTACCGGCAGGTGAGCGGTCCGAAGAGACCCACGGTCACATCAGACCCAACCGCGGAACCACACCCGATCCTTCCACAAGGTGTCCGAGATCGGACTCGCGGTGAGGACCGGCCAGAACCAGAGGAAGAGGCCGACGGCAATCGTAGCGTAACCCCAGACGAACGGCAGGTACGGGTGTCTGGTGGATTCGACCCGGTCCCCGGAGTCGGGATCGCGGAGCACGATCGTGGCGCTCGCGAGGTCCCGCATCACGTACGTGATCCCCAGCACCATGAACGGAGTGATCGGGGCCACGTAGAAGAAGAACTGTGGGCGCGACACCAGGAACCACGGGAGGTACTGCGCGAGCATCGCCGTGACGATGAACCCCGCGCACCAGTCGCCGCGCCGGCGCCACATGAGCGCGACGAACGGGATGGCCCACAGGCTCGTCCAGAAGATCGCCGGATTCCCGATCGCCAGGATCTGCGCGATCTGCGGACCAAGGTCCTTCGAGTAGAAGTTCACGGGCCGCAGCATGAACAGCCACGTCCACGGACGCGAGTAGTACGGATGCGTCGGTGTATACGTGTGGGTCGCGGTGTCGAGCGCCGTTGCCTGGAGGCCGTGGTGGTACGCGAGCATGGCCGTCTGGTTCTCCCACCACGACTTCAGGCTCCATCCGAAATGATGGAACCAGGGCAGGTACACCAGGAAGTAGACGCCGACCGGCAGCACCAGGAACGCGATGATCAACCCGAAGCTCTCCTGCCTCACCGTGCGAGCGAACGCGCGGCCGAGCGACGTCTCGCCGCGATGTCGTCGCGTCGTCTCCCACGCGAACGACAGGAGCAACGCGCCGAAGATCGCCATGGCGCCAGACCACTTCACCGAGAAGGCCGCGCCGAGTGCGATGCCGGCGGCGAACCGCCACGGACGCCAAACGGGCATCGGGAGCGACGAGCGCAGGCGATGCGGCGTCTCGGGGTCGTCCGCCTCGTCCATCACCGCGTCCGGATCCGGCGCCTCATGCTCCGGAGGCGTCCGTCGATCGATCCATCGCCGGTCCAATAAGAGGAGGAAGAACCCGAGCACCACCCAGAACTCGAGGTGGATGTCGAGCAAGGCCGAACGCGAGAGCACGACATTCAGGTTCTCGACCGCCAACAACAGCCCGGCGACGAACGTCCAGAGCGCGCTGCCGAACAGCAGCTGCGCGGTGAGCGCGACGAGCGTCACGACCAGGGTCCCGGCGATCGCAGAGGAGAACCGCCAGCCGAACGGCGTCACGCCGAAGATCTTCTCGCCCATGCCGATCATCCATTTGCCGAGCGGCGGGTGGACCCACGAGCCGACGTCCCACTTGTTGTCGCGCCAGTAGTGCTCGTCATTGCTGTTGACCATGCAGACCTTGTCCGTTCCGCCGATCAGGATGCATCCCGACTTCGCGTAGTAATTCTCGTCGAAGAACAACTCCGGAGGTTGGGAGAGATGGGTGAATCGGACGGCCCCGGCGATCGCGGTCACCGCGAGGACGGCGATCACCGGCCGGTTCAGCCGTTGCAGAAGGGTGGACACCGGGTCAGGGTACCGGTGCAGCCATCATCGGGAGAGGACAGCGGTTGGACCCCAAGCGGATCATCGAGGAGGGGTACGACCGGATCGCCGGCCGGTATGCGACGTGGGTCGCGGCGAACCCGCCCGGTGTCCGGGGATGGTTCCAAGACGAGGTGCTCCGGCGGCTCCCGGCAGGCGCCGATGTGCTCGAGCTCGGGTGCGGACCGGGAACGGCTGCCGCGGCCTTGGCGAACGGCCGGTCGTACACGGGGGTGGACATCTCGAGCGAGCAGCTGGCGATCGCTCGCGAGCGCTTGCCGGGTGGAGCCTTCGTGCAAGGAGACTTCACGGCGATCCCGCTCCCCGCGGCGGCGTTCGATGCGATCGTCTCGTTCTACGTCTTCAACCACGTCCCGCGCGCTGAGCAGGCCCCGATGTTCGCGCGAGTGTTCTCGTGGCTCCGGCTCGGCGGGCGCTTCATGCTCTCGCTCGGCGCCGGGCAGTCGGAGGACGAGGTGCAAGAGGAGTGGCTCGGGGTTCCGATGTTCTTCGCCAGCTTCGAACCCGCCGTGAACGAGCGATCGCTGCTCGCAGCCGGCTTCGAGCTCGAGCTTTCGGAGACCCGGACCGAGATCGAAGAGGATGAAGGCGACGCGACCTTCCATTGGGTCATCGCGAGGAAACCGGCGCAGCCGTGACCGCCGTCGACGAGGTCGTGTACATCCTTCAAGAGGCGTTCTCGGGTTCGGGGATCGAGGAGTCGAACGAGGGGCAATCCCTCCTCCAGAACCTCAGGAGCGTGGAGGAGTCGATGTGGCGGGCGCTCCCGGCCGGTGGTGTCCGAACGATCGAGTCGATCGCGCTGCACGTGGGGAGCTGCAAGGTGATGTACGACGAATACGCGTTCGGACCGGGCAAGCTCTTCTGGGGCGATCTGGATGTCCAGCCCTGGGCCCGCGGCGAGGCGCCGTTCGAGGAGACGATCGCTTGGCTCGAGGATGCGCACGGACGCTTCGTGGAACACGTTCGCGCGCTCCGCGACAAGGATCTTGCGACGCTCCGTTCCACGAATTGGGGAGAGCTCCGGGAGACCCGGTGGCTGGTCTCGACGATCGCACAGCACGACCTCTACCACGCGGGCGAGGTCAATCATCTCCGGAGCATCCTGGCCGCGAACGACGCATGGAGGTGGGGATGAACGCTCAGCGCTGCGGGCGATCCTGCTGTCTGTCCTTCAGGCGGTAGACGAACTGCAGGCCATGGAAGACATCGGTGATCGACGCACTCTTGTTGTCGACCAGACCGGCGTCCCGGCCGATCCCCTGCGCGAACCCGAAGTCGATGTCGGTGTCGACCTTCGATGCCTTCTTCGGCCACGCGACCCAGAGTCGTCCGGCCGTGTCGATCGAGGCGACGAGCGCGTCGAACCACCGGATCAGATCGGCCTGCTCGGTGGCGAACAGCACCGCCACGTCGAGTCCCTTGGCGGGTCGCTTCACGAGCTGAGCGTCGTCCGGCATGGGGGTGAGCAGTTGCTCGAACCCGTCGGGCGCGTTGACGAGCAGCACACGCGATCCGTCGCGGATCCCCAGCTTCTTCGGCAGCGGGGTCCCCGAGTAGTCCTTGTGATCGTTCGCCACGGAGCGTCCTTCGGCAAGGCTTGGCCGGTAGCGGCACATCCTGCCACCATCGAGGGATGACCGGAACGCTCTTCCTCGTGGGGACGCCGATCGGCAACCTGGGCGATGTCTCGCCGCGCGCGACCCAGGCGCTCGCGACGGTGGATCTGATCGCCGCCGAGGACACCCGAAGGACCGGTCGTCTCCTGGCGCACCTGGAGCTCGTGGACCGCACGCTCATCTCGTTCTTCGAAGGGAACGAGCGCGAGCGGACCGAGGAGCTCCTCCGACGCCTGCGAGACGGAGCGACCGTCGCGCTCGTGACCGACGGCGGGATGCCGACGATCTCCGACCCCGGGTTCCGACTGGTCCGGTCGTGCGCCGCGGAGGGCATCGACGTTCGGGTCGTACCCGGGCCGTCGGCGGCGATCGCCGCCCTCGCGATCTCCGGCCTGCCGACGGATCGCTTCGCATTCGAAGGCTTCCTCCCTCGGAAGGCAGGGGACCGGAAGCGGCGACTTGAAGCGCTCGCGAGCGATCCCCGGACGATCGTGTTCTTCGAGTCCCCGAGGCGACTGAAGACGATGCTCACCGAGACGCTCGACGCGCTAGGGGACCGCCCCGTCGCCGTCGCCCGCGAGTTGACCAAGCTCCATGAAGAGGTGTTGCGCGGCACGCTCGCGGGAACGCTCGCCCGTATCGACGAGACCACGTTGAAAGGGGAGGTCGTCGTGGTGGTCGGAGGGATGAAGGAGGGCGGGCCGGTCGACGAAGAGGCGTTGGTCGAACGAGCTCGGTCGCTCGTGGCAGGCGGGATGCGGTCCCGCGAGGCGGCCCGAGCCGTCACCGAACGGCAGGGGGTTTCGGCGAACGCGATCTATCGGCGGCTCATCGCCGGCGTCGGCGACGGAGTCGGATCGGGTCGGGTCTGATGGAGCTGCCTCCGCCACCGGTCCTCGCGCTCCCGCCACCTCCCGGTGGGGCCCAGCCCCGGTCGCACCGTGGAGGGCTCTTCGTGGGGATGGCCCTGCTGGTTACGGCGGCGATCCTCGTGTCCTTCGCGCTCGTCGGGACGCGAGCCTTGCAGACCTCGGGCACGCCGCATGGCGCGCATGCGTTCCTCGACCGAGCCACCGACGGCTCTCCCTATCGATGGAACCCCTGCCAGGCCATCCACTACGTCGTGAACCCCGATCAGGAGCCAGCCGGCGCGCAGGCCGACCTCCACGAGGCGATCGCTCGCTTGTCGACCGCGACGGGCATCCGATTCGTGGACGACGGAACGTCGGTCTACACCGCGGATCAACAGATCGGCTCGGTCTTCCAGGAGGACATACCGGGGCGACCTCGATACCTCCCGCTGTTGATCACGTTCGTCACGAACCAGGACTTCCACTTCATCGTGGACACGAAACAGGCGATCGCGTTCGGGATGCCGTATCGAGGTGACGGAGCGCTGGCGCATGAGTTCGTGAGCGGCGTGGTGGTGATCGACATCGGGCCACCGATCCCGCCCGGCTTCGGGTCGCGGTTCAGCATGGGACCCCTGTTGATGCACGAGCTCGGTCACGTGATGGGTCTCGCTCATGTCGGCGCGGGGAACGAGATCATGTGGTCGCCGACGGTCCGGCCACACGACCAGCCCGATCCGTTCCAGACGGACTGGGGCCCAGGGGACCTGGAGGGACTCCGGCTCCTCGGCCGGAACGCCGGCTGCCTGGCTCCCCGATAGGAGCGGCGCCGCTCTGTTATCACTAGTCTGATACAGACTAGTGGCGGCCCGGAACCGCCAGGTTCGTCCGACCGGTACCATGACTCGACCATGGGCCGCGATGTCTTCTACATCACTACGCCGATCTATTACCCGAACGACGTGCCCCACATCGGGCACGCCTACAACGCCGTGGCGACCGACTTCATCGCGCGCTTCCATCGCCTCCGGGGCGAGGAGGTCTTCCATCTGACCGGCACCGACGAACACGGACTCAAGCTCCAGCGGGCCGCTGAGGAGCGGGGCATGACCGCGCAGCAGTGGGTCGACAAGATGGAGCCGCGTTGGAGGGAAGTCTGGTCACGGTTGGACATCGCCTACGACGACTACATCCGGACGACCGAGGCGCGCCATACCGCCGCCGTGGAGCAGCTCCTGAACGCGGTTCACGACAACGGCAGAGACGACATCTACCTGGGGAACTACGAGGGCCTCTACTGCGTGTCCTGCGAGGCCTACTACACCGAGGCCGACCTCCTGCCCGGAGAGCTCTGCCCGATCCACGAGCGGCCCATCGAGCACATGACCGAGGAGAACTACTTCTTCCGCCTGTCCGCCTACGCGGACCGCCTGCTCGAGCATTACGACCGGAACCCCTCGGCCATCGAGCCCGAAACCCGCCGGAACGAGGTCCTGTCCACGATCCGTGGCGGCCTCCAGGACTTCTCGATCAGCCGGACGACGTTCGACTGGGGGATCCCGTTG
>JBOGVK010000145.1:0-4303 GCA_050692375.1 Actinomycetota bacterium | reverse complement strand
ATCCGTCTGTGGTGCCCGCGACCAGCTGAAGGCGCTCCCGCGTCGCGGCGGAGGGATCGTCGGCGAGGAGAAGGCAGAAGCTCTCCGCGGAGCCGCGGCCGACGCGGCCGCGAAACTGGTGAAGCTGCGCAAGGCCGAAACGGTCGGCGCCCTCGATCATCATCACGGTCGCGTTCGGCACGTCGACGCCGACCTCGATGACGGTGGTCGAGATCAGCAGGTCGGTGTCGCCGACTCGGAAGCGGTCCATGACGGCTTCTTTGTCTCTCGGTCGCATCCGACCGTGGAGGAGCTCCACGCGGAGATCGGGGAAGACCTCGGTGGCCAGCCGCTCGGCCTCGGCCTCCGCCGCCTTCACCTGCGAGCGGTTCCCTTCGTCGATCGCGGCGCACACGACGAACGCCTGGCGGCCGGCTGCGACCTCGGCGCGGACGAGGTCGTAGGTCCGCGCTCGATCCTCCGCGGTACGTACCGCCTGGGTATCGATGGGTTGTCGTCCCTTCGGCATATCGTCCAGGACGACGACGTCCAGATCTCCGTAGTACGTGAGCGCCAGCGTCCTGGGGATCGGGGTCGCGGTCATGATCAACACGTCCGGGTCCGCCCCCTTGCCCTTCAGCGCCATCCGCTGGTGCAGCCCGAACCGATGCTGCTCGTCCACGACCGCGAGCGACAGGTCGTGGAACGTCACGCCTTCCTGGACGAGTGCGTGGGTGCCGACCACCAGGTCAACGGACCCGCCGGCGATCCCGGCAACGATGCGCTGACGATCCTTGCCGGTCACGGCGGCCGTGAGCAGAGCGTAGGTGAGCGCTACGGCCGGCGCGGACGGCTCCGGGTCGAGCAGCGACGCCTGACCGGCGCCGTTCGCCTCGTCGAGGTACGGCATCGCCCCGACGCCCTCGAGCAGCGCGGCGACCGAGCGCTGATGCTGACCGGCCAGGACCTCGGTCGGAGCCATGATCGCGGCCTGATGGCCGGATTGGATCGCGACGAGCGCCGCGTGCACGGCCACCAGCGTCTTGCCGGACCCGACGTCCCCCTGCAGCAGGACGTTCATCGGCCGCGAACGCTCCATGGCCTCATCGATCTGTTCGATCGCTCGCGCTTGGGCCTTGGTCGGCTCGAACGGCAGGGTCTCGCGAAGCCGCGTGGTGAGTGGCCCCCCGACGACGTGGGACACGCCGGCCTGCTCGGCTTCCACCCGATGCTTGCGGAACGCGACACCCAGCTCCAGGGTGAACAGCTCGTCGAACTTCAGCCGTTCCTGAGCACGGGCGAGCTCGGCCGGATCTGCGGGGAAGTGGATCTTCCGAACGGCCTCGTCGTAGGAACCGAGCGCTTCGACCTCGACCAGCTCGATGGGAAGCGGGTCGGGGATCCCGGGCAGCCGGTTCAGCGCCTCGTACATGAGCTCCCGGATGGTCCGGGAGGCGATGCCGTCCGACGCCGGGTGCACCGGCGTGATCCTCCCCGTGTGGATCAGGTCCGCGTCGTCGCCGCGAAGCAGCTCGACCTCCTGGTTCGCGAGTTGCGTCCGGCCCCGGTACAACGTCGCGACACCCGAGACCGCCACCTCTTGCCCTTCCTTGTAAACGTTGGCGAGCCACGGCTGATTGAAGAAAGTCAGATCGAGGAGGCCGGTCTTGTCGTAGAGGGTGACGGTGACCATCGTTTGATGGCGGCGCGTCTGGCGCTTCGCCACCTTGCGGACCGTCGCGATCACCGTGGCGTATTGGCCGACCTTGAGCCCGCGGATCGTCTCGACGCGCGAGCGATCGATGTAGCGGCGCGGATAGTGCCGCAGCAGATCACCGACCGTCCGGATCCCGAAGGCGCGCTCGAGGACCTCGTGCGCCTCGGCGCCCTTCGTCCGCGATCCGACACGACGGGTCGCGACGCGTGCATCGATCTCCACGACCGGGGCGTCGAGCGAGAGCTTCATCGGGACTTCCTCATCGGGGACCGGTTCTATCATGCGAGGGATGGTGCTCCCCCGCTGGCGTTCCTTCCGGTCGTTGCTCGCGCTCGTCGCGATGCTTTCGGTCGCGGCGACCTGTGGCGGCTCCCCGTCGAGCGCGCCGAGCCCCCACACGAACGTAGGCCCCGTCGCGCGGAACGCGGCGACCGCGTCACTCCTGCCGACCCACGTGGCTACGCTTCCGATGTTCGACGTCGACGCGTTCGACCGGCTGTTGACCCAGCTCCACGGGACCCCCGTCGTCGTGAACATCTGGGCGGCCTGGTGCGGTCCGTGCAAGGCGGAGGCTCCGCTGTTGCAGAGCGCATCCACGAAGTATGGCGATCGCGTGCAATTCCTGGGCGTCGACATCCTGGACTCGCTGGACGGGGCGCGCGCCTTCATCGCCGAACACGGCATCGCCTACCCCAGCCTGTTCGACCCTACGGGCGCGATCCGCGACTCCTTGGGAGTCTTCGGACAACCCGGGACGCTCTTCTACGACGCGAACGGGAAGATGGTGTCGCGCTATGAAGGTCAACTCACCCGGTCGGCCCTGGGCGACGGCATCAACGGCGCACTCGCCTAAGGATCGGACAAGAGGCTCTTACGAGCTCTGTTACCCTGGTCGGCCTATGGCTGCGGTATGCGAGGTCTGCGGGAAGAAGCCGTTCTTCGGCAAGGCGGTGACCTTCTCCCACAAACGCAACAACCGGCGCTGGAACCCGAACATCCAGAAGGTTCGCGCCTTGGTGGACGGAGCCCCTCGCCGTCTGCACGTCTGCACGTCGTGCATCAAGGCCGGCAAAGTCACGCGCATCCCGCATCGCGTGGCGTAGCGCGCGACTCGGCTCCCTGCCCTACTCGGCGTTGCCCGGCGGGATCGACCACAGTTGATCCACCGGTCCGATCCCCTCGCCGATCGCGAGCGAGTGACGGATAGCCTCCGTGACGAACGCCTTCCCAGCCCGAACCGCGTCCAGCACGCTCTTCCCCTTCGCCAGATGCGAGGTGATCGCGGCGGACAAGGTGCATCCCGTTCCGTGGGTGTTGGGCGTGTCGATCCACTCCGCCTCGACCCACACCTCGATCCCGCCGGCCAGAAGCAGGTCGGTGGCCGCGGCCGGTTGCTTCAGGTGACCACCCTTCACGAGCACGGCGGCCGCGCCCAGCGACATGATCGCATCTGCCGCTCGTCGCATGTCTTCACGTCCTTCCACCGGGAACCCCGCCAGCGCGCTCGCCTCCGAGAGGTTCGGCGTGACGAGCACGGCGAGAGGAAGGATCCGCATCCTGAGCGCCTCGACCGCGTCCGCGGCCAGGAGCGCGTGACCGTGCTTCGACACGAGCACCGGATCGACGACCAGGTTCGGGATCCGCATATCCGCCACCGCGTCCGCGACCGCCTCGACGATCTCGCGGTTCGCCAGCATGCCGGTCTTGGCGGCGTCCACGCCGATATCGCTCGCCACGGCTCGGATCTGGTCCTCGACGATCTCGGGCGACAGGGCTTCGGATGCCGCGACGCCGTTCGTGTTCTGGACCGTGATCGCCGTGATCGCCGTCATGCCGAACACGCCGAGCGTTGTGAAGGTCTTGAGGTCGGCCTGGATCCCCGCGCCGCCGCCGGGGTCCGATCCGGCGATGCTGAGCGCCCGGACTCGCGGCGCGCGGAGGTTCGCCCTCATCGGAAGTGGTCCCAACCGATCGGTTCCAACGGCCGTTCCGTATCGTCGGCGTCGACGGCGGTCACCCCGGCCCCTTCGAGGATCGTCCCGATCACCGAGAGCGGGACGCCGAACGTTCCCTTGAGCTCGGCCCTCGCCGCTTCGATCGCCGCCTCGTTCGGCATCGTGGCGAGCAACTCGTAATCCTCGCCGCCGCCGAGCGCTTCCTCGAGCGTCGCCAGATCCGCCACCGGCACGTCGGCGATCGCGATCGTCGCAGCCACACCACTCGCGCGGCAGAGGCGAGTGAGATCCAAAGCCAACCCGTCGGAGATGTCCATCATGGCCGTCGCTCCTTGGCCGGCGAGGACCTCTCCCTCTCCCACGCGCGCGGTCGGCCGCGTGTGGCGTCGGATCAGCGCGCGTTGTGCCTCGGTCGGCATCGTGCGCAAGCCGGTGAGCCGAAAGCCGGCCGCGCTCCCCCCGAGCTCTCCCGTGACGACGACGTGATCGCCGGGTCGGGCTCCGGACCGCAGGACGGCCCGGCCCGGCGCCACCTCTCCCGTCACCGTGACCGCGATCGAGGCCTCACGCCCGCGTGAAAGATCGCCACCCACGAGCCAAAGCGCGCACTCCTCACAGGCCTCTCGCATGCCGCCGAACAGCTCCATCACCC
>JBOGVK010000144.1:0-21495 GCA_050692375.1 Actinomycetota bacterium | reverse complement strand
TACTTCTTGCCCGAGCCGCACGGACATGGGGCGTTCCTCGGCACCTTGTCGCTGATGACCTGTGCAGGGTTGCCGGCCTGCGCGGCCGCCTCGTCCCCGCCGCTCTCGACCGCCGCCCGGTTGTCCGAGACGCGCTGCGGCCGCGCTTGCTGCGCCTCCGGTCGCACGAACTCCACCCGGTAGATGTAGCGCACGAAGTCCTCGCGGATCGACTCCGTGAGCTCGTTGAACATGTCGAACGCCTCCCGCTGGTACTCGGTCAGTGGATCCTTCTGGGCGTACGACCGCAGGTGGATGCCCTCCTGCAGGTAGTCCATCTCGGAGAGGTGTTCTCGCCACTTCGTGTCGGTGATGTTCAGCAGGACGATGCGCTCGAGGTCCCGCATCATGGGCGCCGTCACGGCGGCCTCCTTGGCCTCGTAGGCGTCCAGGGCCTCCTGCATGAACCGAGCCTGCATCGCCGCGACGTCGCGGACGTCCTCGATGTCGGCTTTCATGGACGTCAAGGGAAAGACTTCGGCGAGCCCTACCAACAGCGCGTCCAGGTCCCACTCCTCCGGGAACACGTCGGCCGGGCAATAGGCTTCGACGGTGCGCCCGACGACCTCTTCCGCCATCTCGCGCGCCTGCTCGCCGAAGTCGTGGCCCTCGAGGATCCTGCGGCGCTCGCCGTAGATCACCTCGCGCTGGTGGTTCATGACGTCGTCGTACTTCAGGACGTTCTTCCGGCGTTCGTAGTTGAGCTCCTCGATCTGTTTCTGAGCGTTCTCCACCGCGCGCGTCACCATCTTCGCGGTGATGGCCTCGTCGTCGGGCCACTTGAGGCGATCCATGATCGAGGCGACACGATCGCTCGCGAACAGGCGCATCAGGTCGTCCCCGAGCGACAGGTAGAACGCCGACTCGCCGGGGTCGCCCTGGCGACCGGAACGGCCTCGGAGCTGGTTGTCGATACGCCGGGACTCATGCCGCTCGGTCCCCAGGACGTAGAGCCCGCCCAGCGCCACCACTTCCTCGTGCTCCGCGTCCGTCTGGGTCTGGAACTTCTGCAGGAGCGGCTCGTACTCGGCCTCGTAGCCCGCACGCTCTTCCTCGTCCATCTCGAACAGCAGGTAGCGGTCGTTGTCCCAATCGCGCGCGGCCATCTCCTGTCGGGCGAGGTACTCGGGGTTGCCGCCGAGCAGGATGTCGACGCCACGGCCGGCCATGTTGGTGGCGACCACGACGGCTCCCTTGCGCCCCGCCTGGGCCACGATCATGGCCTCCTTCTCGTGGTTCTTCGCGTTCAGGACGTGGTGCCGGACGCCGCGGCGATCGAGCTTGCCGGACAGCAGCTCCGACTTCTCGATCGAGACGGTGCCGACCAAGATCGGCTGGCCCTGCTCATGGCGCTCGATGATGTCTTCCAGGAGCGCGTTCCACTTCGCTTCCTCGTTCTTGTAGATCTGATCTTGCTCATCGGAACGGATCATGTCTCGGTTCGTGGGGATCTCGACGACGCCGATGTCGTATGTCGCCTCGAACTCGGTCTGCTGGGTCTTGGCGGTACCGGTCATGCCCGAGAGCTTCTCGTACATCTTGAAGTAGTTCTGGATCGTGATCGTGGCGAGCGTTTGGTTCTCTTCCTTGATCCGCACGCCCTCTTTCGCCTCGATCGCCTGGTGGAGACCTTCGGAGTAGCGGCGGCCCTCCAGCACACGGCCGGTGAACTCGTCGACGATCTTCACCTCGCCGTTCTGCACGACGTACTCCACGTCGCGCTTGTAGAGCTCCTTGGCGCGCAGGGCGTTCTGCATGTGATGCACGAGCGGCGTGTTCACGTGCTCGTAGAGGTTCTCGATGCCGAGCATCTCTTCGACCTTGGCGACGCCGGACTCCGTGACGGCGACCTGGAACTTCGACTCCTCCACCTCGTAGTCCTCGTCGCGGGTCATCCGCGGCGCGATCCGCGCGAACGTCTGGTACCACTTCGCGCTGTCGGCCACCATGCCGCTGATGATCAACGGCGTGCGAGCCTCGTCGATCAGGATCGAGTCGACCTCGTCCACGATGGCGTACTGATAGCCGTGCTGGACGCAGTCATCGATGTGCATCGCCATGTTGTCACGTAAGTAGTCGAACCCGAATTCGTTGTTCGTCCCGTACGTGATCGGTGCGCCGTACGCGGGGCGGCGCTCCGCCGGGGTCATCGGCGACTGGATCAAGCCGACGTGGACACCGAGCGCGCGGTAGATCGGACCCATCCACTCCGAGTCGCGCTTAGCCAGGTAGTCGTTCACGGTCACCAGGTGCACGCCCTTGCCCGTCAGCGAGTTGAGGTACGCCGGCATGGTGGCGACGAGCGTCTTGCCCTCGCCGGTCTTCATCTCGGCGATGTTGCCCCGGTGCAGCGCGGCGGCGCCCATCACTTGGACGTCGAAGTGCCGTTTGCCGGTCGATCGCTTCGAGGCTTCACGAACGGCTGCGAACGACTCGGGCAACAGGTCGTCGAGCGATTCGCCGTTCTCCAGGCGCTGGTGGAACTCCGCGGTCTTCGCAAACAGCTCGGCGTCGGAGAGCTCTTCGAACTCCGGTTCGTAGGTCAGGACGATCTGGGCGATCGAGTCCAGTTCCTTGCGCTTGCGCCCCTCGCCGAGGTTCGCGATCTTGTCCAGTACCAAGTGATCAGGCCTTCCGGGGGATGTCAGGAGCTCTGGGTCGGAGATTCGATTCTACCGGGCCTCAGGTTCAACCCCCGGCAGCACTGCCGGACCCGAATGCTCAGATCGGTTCGGTGAGCGCACCGAGGCGTTCGATGAGGCGCGCGTTCTCGCGATAGTCGACCGGGCAGGCGATCACCGAGACCACGTCGTCATCGAGCGCTCTTCGAAGCGTGGGAAGCAACTCCCCCGCCGAGCCGATCTGGTAGCCGCGCGCTCCGAAGCTCTCCGCCAGCTGCACGAAGTCCGGGTTCCCGAAGGAGACCGCCTCCCGCCGTCCGAAATGGATGTCCTGCTTCCATCCGATCAGCCCGTACCCGCCGTCGACCCACACCAGGATGACGAACGGCACGCGCTCCCGGACCGCGGTCTCGATCTCCGCCACACTCATCAGGAACGCCCCGTCGCCCATGACGGCGAGCACCTTCCGTTCCGGATGGACGAGCTCCGCGGCGAACGCCCCGGGGAGCGAGAAGGCCATCGTCGCCAAGCCGTTCGAGATCAGGCACGTGTTCGGCTGGTACGTGGGGTACAGGCGCGCCATCCACATCTTCACCGCGCCCGTATCACACAGCACGATGTCGTCGTGACCCATCGCTGCGCGGATGTCGGCCACCAGGCGTTGGGGCTTCAGCGGGAATGCGTCGTCGGCCGCGCCGCGCTCCAACTCCTCTCGGACGAGGCCGCGGACGGGCGGGACCGCGCCCGGGATCGCATGGATGTCGGATGACCCGGCGATCGCCTCGAGCGCCTCGCCGATCGAACCCTGCAGCCCGACCGCCAACGTGTAGTGCGCATCGACCTCGGCGACGGTCCGGTGGATGTGCACGATCCGCTTGTCGCGGTTCGGGTTCCATCGCGCCGGCGAGTACTCGACCAGGTCGTAACCCACCGCCACCACGACGTCGGCCCGATCGAAGCCGAAGTTCGCGTAGTCCCTGACCATGAAGCCGATCGTCCCCAGGGCGTTGGGATGATCGTCGGGGAAGACTCCCTTTCCCAAGAACGTCGTCGCGACCGGCAGGTTCAATCGCTCTGAGAACCGGATCAAGGCGT
Organism: Actinomycetota bacterium; assembly: GCA_050692375.1. Classification (GTDB taxonomy): domain Bacteria; phylum Actinomycetota; class UBA4738; order UBA4738; family HRBIN12; genus JBBQVZ01. Next base: position 17,740 of record JBOGVK010000144.1, on the reverse strand, counting down.
CCATGGCACCATCGCGCTCGACCCCGGGACCTGCGAGGACGACGGGATGCACGGCGGTCTCCAATACGTGCGCCGCTCGATGCACCTGGTCCTCCGACGGGGCCGGATCGCGTGGGACGTTCACCGTGAGCGGCTCGCCCTCTGCCGCCAGCTCGGCGACATCCTCGGGCAGGATGATGAACGTCGCGCCGGGGCGTTCCGTCTGAGCCTGCTTGAACGCCTTCCGGATCATCTCCGGGGCGGCATCCGGAACCGTCACCATGTCGCCCCACTTGGTGATCGGTCGATACAGCGAGACCAGGTCGACGAATTGGTGCGACTCTTTGTAGATCCGGCCCAGACCAGCCTGCGCGGCGATGGCCACGAGCGGGTGCGAGTCGAGCTGCGCGTTCGCGATCCCGAGCATCAGATTGATCGCCCCAGGTCCGAGAGTGGCGAGGCACACGCCGGGCCTGCCGGTGAGCGCGCCGTACGTGTCGGCCATGAACGCCGCCCCGCGTTCGTCCCTCGTCGTGATGAACCGGATGGACGAGTCGGCGAGCGCATCCACCATGTGAAGGTTCTCTTCACCCGGCAGCCCGAATACGAACTCGACGCCTTCGTTCTCGAGGCACGCCACGAGGAGCTGCGCGACGTTGCGGTTCGCCGACGTGGTCACACCCAGAGCCTAGCCGAGGGTCGGCGCTCGTCGTGTTCGCTCTCGCACGGCGGTGAACGGCTTCGTCAGACCCCGGCGTCCTCCCAGATCTGCCGGGTCAGCTCCGCGTGACCGACGTGCTCGCGCAGATGCTCGACGGCGTGGATCAGCGCCCACACCGCGGTCACGCGGTCGCCGTCGCGCGGGTCCTCGCGCATCGCTCCGGCGTCGAACGCCGCATCGGTGCTCAACAACGCTCGACAGTCCGCGGCGATCGGGTCGAACACCGCCAGAAGCTCGTCGGCATCGGCGACGGTCGTGAGGAACTCCGACGGACGATCCCGCTCGGGGACCGGCTCGCCCAAGGCGACGCTCAACCACCAGCGCGTGCTGCTCGACGCGTGAACGACCAAGACCGCGATCGGATTCGTGTCGTCCCCGGCGGGTCGCCGGTTCAACGAATCGGCCGAGGCTCCCGCGATCGCGGCACGCATGGCGTCCAAGGATCGATCGACGATGCTCCGCGCAGCCTCGAGCGTGGGGTCGGTCGAGGTCACCTTGTCCCCTGCCTCCGACCCGCTCAGCTGATCTCGATCATCTTCTCGCGGACGGCGTAGACGACCGCCTCCATCCGAGAATGCAGGTGGAGCTTCTCCAAGATGTTGCGGATGTGGTTCTTCACCGTGTTCTCGGAGATGAAGAGCTCCTTCGCGATATCGCGGTTGTTGAGTCCCTGCGCGACCAGCCTCAGGACCTCCATTTCTCGATCGGTGAGTCGCGGCGCCGGCATCTGTGGACGCTCATCGGATGCCTTCGACATGGCTGCGAACTCCGTCAACAGCTTGGACGCCATCGAGGGCGAGATCCGGGATTGGCCGGCCCAAACGCTTCGGATCGCATCGGCGACCTCTTCGATCGGGATCTCTTTCAGCAGATAACCAGAGGCTCCCGCCTTGATGGCGTCATACAGGTCGGCCTCCTCGTCGCTGATCGTGAGCATGAGGATCTTCACGTGCGGCAACAGGTCCTTGATCTGACCGGCCGCCTCGATCCCCGAACGTTTCGGCATGCGAACGTCCATCAGCACGACGTCGGGCATGAGCTCGGTGACTTTTTCGACGGCCTCGGCCCCGTCGGAAGCCTCACCGACGAGCTCCAGATCCTCTTCACCCTGCAGGACCATCTCGAGTCCACGGCGGAACAACGCGTGGTCGTCCACGACCATCACGCGCAGCCGCTCGCTCGTTACGCTGTCGCCTTTCCCCGTCACGCGCTCCCCCTGCTCTCTTCGGACTCTTCCACCGGCGTATCGACAGGCTCGGAGGCCGGGCGTGCGGATTCTAGTGCATTCCTCTTGGCCAGCCGCTTCTTCCGCCGGCCGTGATGATCGCGGATCTGCCGCTCCAAACGCTCGACCACCCGATCCAGAGCCGTCGGGACGTCGTCCGCCTCCGCCTCGGCGCGGAACGTCTTTCGGGGGACGTACAACGCCGCCTCGACACGCGTGGCCCCATCGCCCGGGTGATGCTCTGCGATGAATTCCAGATCGATCCGCGTGGTCCGAGGCTCCAGCCGAACGATCGACGCGAGCTTGTGCTCCGCGATCTCGCGGACCTCGTCGGAAACGTGTATCCCGCGACCCGTGAAGGTGAGGTCCATCCTCTGCTGTTCTCCTCGCGTTCCGGTGAAGCGGTCCGGTGGGCTCCCATCCGGCTGACCTGGTCTTTGACCCCACACCCGCCTGCAGAGGGGGTCGCCGTCCCCGAAGGAACGGCTTAGCGCCTTCTCCCGAACCGGTTCCCCGTTCCGGGGCAGGACTTACATCTAAACCGCGCCATGCTCGGCCGACCAACGGTCGCCTTACGTGGGTCGTTTCGCCCGCGGCTGGCGTCGACTACCGGGGAGGTTCCCCGGGCAACCACAGACCCGGTTGAGAGCCCGCCCGAGTATATCCACCCTGATTCTCGGCCTGATTCTCGGCCCGCTTCTCGGCCCGTTTCTCGGCCCGTTTCCCTGCGAATGCTCGCGCAGCGGTGAGCAGCGCAACCTCGCGAACCCCGGATGCCGCGAGAGCCTCCGCGCACGCCGCAGCCGTTGCCCCGGTGGTGAGCACGTCGTCGACCAACACGACTCGATCGGGAGCGGTCGGACGAGCCAGCGGCTCGAATGCGCCATGCATGGCCGATCGCCGCTCGTCGCCTGGACGCCGCGCCTGAGGCGCCGTCGCGACCGAACGACGCGTCAGCCGAACGACGGGGAGACCGAGCCGCGCGCCGACGGCGGAGGCGAGCGCTCGAGCCTGGTCGTAGCCCCGTTCCGCCAGCCGGCGGCGTGCGAGCGGCACCCACGTGACCGCGTCGGCCGCCGGCGCACCCGCGGCGACCATCGCATCGGCCAACGCCGACGCCACGCTCCGCCACCCCGAGAACTTCAACCGATGGATCGCGGCACGGGCCGGACCTGCGTACAAGAACGGCGCCCGGGCGGTCGTCACCGGCAACGGCGGGCAGTCGCGACACCGGGGAACGGACGCAGCACACGGCCGGCCACACCGCTCGCACCACGGTGGTTCCAGTGCGACGAGCGCAAGGCAACAGTCGTCACAGAACGGCCACGCCCCCACTCCGCAACCCGCACACCGGGGCGGGAAGACGATGTCGAGCGCCCGGGAGAGCACGGCGAAACGGTAGCCCGAGCCACCGACACGCTCGGATCGCGTTAGGGCAGGCGCAGCTGGATCGGTGCCGGGAGCCCACGCACATCGATCGTCAAGAGCGACTGGGTCCGCATCACCGGATACGCCGTCACGCGGCCATTCCCCGTTCGCTGATCGAACTCGGATTCCAGGATGGGGAGCGGGACGTCATCGATGGCGAGACGGATCGTGACTTCCTCGGCGGGAGACACGGTGTATGCCACACGGATCGTGTCCCCGCCGCACTCGACCTGCTCCACGTGCACCTTCGGCCCGCCGCCCTCGACACGGGCGGTCTTGTCCACCTTGAGGTTGCCCCGACGAACCGTGGCTCGGGGCCATGGGACGGCGAAGCGCTTCGGCGGCCGCACGTTCTCCCGGTCGCCATCGATCGCCACGTCGCACTCGAGGTCGTACCAACCCGCGGAAAGCTCGCTGATCGCGAACTCGAACGGGACGAACAGGTCGAGGTTCGGCGCCACATCCAGCGTGACCGGTTCCAGACCGATGGGGAACGCGCCGAGGCCCGACATCTCGCGGACGCGCGCGGCGTCGATGCGCACCTGGTGCGGATCCCGGTCGGCGGCCCGAAGGACGAACGCCCCTTTCACCGTCGCCGGGAACCGCTCGAAGTGCGCTTGGATCGACACCCGCTCGTCCATCCCGCCCGCCGCGCTCAGGTGCCCTGCTGCCATGAGTGCAGATACGAATCCTGCTCCGCGGTCAACGTGTCGATCTCCACGCCCATCGCGTGCAGCTTGAGACGTGCGACCTCCTTGTCGATCTCAACCGGTACGGGGTACACCTCGGGCGTGAGCTTGTCATGGTTCTTGACGACCCACTCGACCGCGAGCGCTTGGTCCGCGAACGACATATCCATGACCGCCGCCGGGTGACCCTCGGCCGCCGTGAGGTTGACCAGCCGTCCCTCGCCCAGGAGATGGAGGCGGCGTCCGTCGGCCATCGTGTATTCATCGACGAACTCCCGGATCCTGCGCGTTCGCACGGCGAGGTCCGCCAGCGCCGGCTTGTCGATCTCGACGTCGAAGTGCCCCGAGTTCGCGAGGATCGCGCCGTCCTTCATCAGCTCCATGTGCTCGCGCCGGATCACGCTCGTGTCGCCGGTCACCGTGACGAACATGTCTCCGATACGGGCGGCCTCGCGGATCGGCATCACGCGGTAGCCCTCCATCACGGCCTCAAGCGCGCACGTCGGATCGACCTCGGTGACGATCACATGCGCACCCATGCCTTTCGCACGAGATGCCACGCCGCGCCCGCACATGCCGTACCCGCATACCACGACGGTTCGGCCGGCGATCAACCGGTTCGTCGAACGCATGATCGCGTCGATCGTGGACTGCCCGGTTCCGAACCGGTTGTCGAACAGGTGTTTCGTGTCGGCGTCGTTCACCGACACGATGGGGTACTTCAGGGCTCCGTCCGCAGCCATCGCGCGTAGGCGGATCACGCCGGTCGTCGTCTCCTCGGTGCCGCCCATGATCTCGGCGATCTGATCCTGTCGCTCCTTGTGAAGCACACTCACCATGTCGGCGCCATCGTCCATGGTGATGTGCGGATGGGTGTCGAGCACCTCGTTGATGTGCCGGAAGAATGTCTCGGTGTCCTCACCCTTGACGGCGAACGTGGCGATCCCGCTCTGCTCGCACAGAGCCGCAGCCACGTCGTTCTGCGTCGACAGCGGGTTCGAGGCACAGATCGCCACCTCCGCCCCCCCGGCAGCGAGGGTCTCCATCAGGTTCGCCGTCTCCGTCGTGACATGCAGGCATGCGGCGATCCGCACGCCGTCGAGCGGACGTTCCTTCTCGAACCGCTCGCGGATCAGCGCCATCACGGGCATCTCGCCCGCGGCCCATTCGATGCGCTCCCGCCCTTTCGGCGCGAGCCCCAGGTCCCTCACGTCGCATCCCATCTCAGACTCCTCTATCTCTTTTCGGCATCGATCAGCGGCAACAGGTCCACCAAGAGCCTGCCTACCGCCTTCGCCGTCTCGTTCGACACTCGAACGACCTCCTCGTGGCTCACTGGCTCACCGAACGCGTTGGTGACGATGGCGAGCGCCAGCACACGCATCCCGAGCGCGCGGGCCGGCAGGACCTCGGGCACCATCGACAGGCCGACGACCGTGGCGCCGGCCTGGCCGGCAAGCCGGATCTCCGCGGGCGTCTCATAGGCCGGACCCGACATCGCCGCATACACGCCGGGGGCCGCCGCGATCCCGAGCGCTCGGGCTCGCTCCAGAGCCAACTCGATCAGATCAGGGTCATACGCCGCCCTCATGGAGACGAACGCCGGCATCCCGTCCGGGTAACGCCAACCTCGAAGCGGCGCGGTCCCCATCAGGTTGACGTGGTCGGTGACGACAGCCACCGTTCCTCCGGCGAGCCCCGGCTCCACGCCTCCCACCGCTGCGGTCACGATCATGGTCTCGGCACCCAACTCGCGTGCCAATCGGGGCAACAACGCCGACACGTCCATCCCGTGTCCTTCGTAGAAGTGCACGCGCCCCGAGAACGACACCACCGGCACACCCGCGAGACGCCCCAGCGCGAGCCGCCCCGCGTGACCCGGAACACCCGGTGGCGGGAACCCCGGCAGATCGGCGAACGCGAACGACGCTTCCTCCTGGAGTGCATCGCCGAGAGCAGGACCGAGCCCGGATCCCAGGATGACGCCGAACCGCGGAACCAGATCCGACTCGGCACGCACCACCTTCGCCGCACGCTGCGGAAGGTCGTCGCCGGGACCGGGCAGGCCCTCGCTCACGCCGTCATCGATCCCGCGAGCGCGGCCTTCAGGCGCTCGATCACCGGGACGGGCGTGGGATCGACACCATGGGCGATCGCCAGGTACACACTGGTCAGGTCGCCGACGATGATGAGCGACATCAACCGCGCGAGCGAGGATGTGCCGCGGGCATGGACCTCCTCCACTTCCGCTCCCGCGGAGCGGGCGATGTCGAAGGAGAGCGGGAAACGGGGTGGCAGTTGCCGGTCTTCACCATCGTGGCGGAGCGCGACGACGAAGAACCGTTCCCCGAAGGGTGCCGTCCACCCGACGACCTCGTTGTGATCGAGCTCTGACATCGACGACCAGAACGCCGGCACCTTCCCGTTCTCGTTCATCTGCGTCTTCCAGCGCGCTGCCGCGACCGCGGCGATCCCGTCGGCGCCCCAGATGACCGGCGAGCGTTCACCGATCCGTGCGGCGAGCGACTTCGCCGCGTTGTCGGCCGCGGGGACGTCTGGACCGAGCTCGCCGAGCACCTCGCTCACCTCGGCCACTGCCTCGGCCACATCTACCCCGAGAGGGGGCAGGAGTCCGACCGTCTCGAGGGCGCCCAGCGACGCGAACGCGAGGTGACCCAGGGCGGCACGCGGTTGATAGCCACCGGGCACCCGGACCGTTGCCACTCCCGCCTCGGCCGCCTCATCGGCGATGGTGCCTCCCGACGTCACGACGAGCACACGGCAACCCCGATGGAGCGCTTCGCGGAACGCGGCGAGCGTTTCCGCCGTGTTCCCCGAATAGGACGAACACACCACGACCGTGCGCGGACCACAATGCTCCGGCAGGACGGGCGAACGGCTCACCTCGATCGGGAAGCCCAGGCGTTCCAGGAATACGGAGCGCACGACATCGCCCGACACGGCCGAACCACCCATCCCACAGAACGTCACGGTGGAGACTCCGTCGGGCGAAGGGAGTCCTTCGGCCAGCCGCGCCGAGTCGTAGGCGGCCCTGCAATCGCCTGGAAGGCCGCGGACCGCGTCAAGCATGCCTTGGGGATCGGCCAGTCGGAGCGCCTGCGGGTCGTCGAGATCGATCAACGAGTTCCCCCAGGCTTGTCCGCCTCGTCGATGAGCATGACCGGGATGTCGTCGCGGACCGGATATCGGTACCCACAGCTGCGGCACACGATGACCTGCTGATCCTCGAGGTAGTCCACGTCGCCGCGGTCGTTCGGGCACACCAGGATCTCGAGCAACTCAGCGTCGAGTGTCACGATCCACCTCTCTTTCCTGTGGCCTTTCCATTGGCTTTCCCTCTGATCAACTCGAGGACCATAGACGTCTTCTCTTCGAGGAGCGTTTCGGTCTTTGCCTCGACGTTCAAACGCAAGAGCGGCTCCGTGTTGGACGCCCGTACGTTGCACCACCAATCCTCGAACTCTACCGTGAGACCGTCGAGACGGTCTTCGCGGCCGTGGGACAGCGTTTGAGCGATCCGATCGATCGTGGCGTGCTGATCATCGACACGGGAGTTGATCTCTCCTGAGTCGGCATACCGACGGAACGGCTGCAGCAACTCGGACAAGTGGACGTTCGCCTCTGATAGCTGAGCCAAAACGACCACGGCAGCGATCAGCCCGGAGTCCGCGCGATAGTTCTCGCGGAAGTAGTAGTGCCCTGAATGTTCGCCGCCGAAGATGGCGCCGGTATCGGCCATCACCTGCTTGATGAACGAATGACCGACGCGCGTCCGCACCGGCACCCCTCCGTTCTCGCGGATGACCTCCGGGACCGTCCACGAGCAGATCACGTTGTAGATGATGCTCGCGCCGGGTTCGCGGGCGAGCATGGACTTGGCAACGAGGGCCGTCACGATCGAGCCGCTCACGTCCTGCGCCTGTTCATCGATCAAGAACACGCGGTCGGCGTCGCCGTCGAATGCGAGCCCGATGTCCGCGTGATGCGCCAACACCGACGCCTTGAGATCCAGCTGATTCTGCGGGTCGATGGGATCCGCAGGATGGTTAGGGAACGTGCCATCGAGCTCCGGGTACAGGTGGTGGAGCTCGACCGGGAGACGCTCGAGCACCGCTGGCGCGACAAGGCCACCCATGCCGTTGGCGGTATCGATCGCGACCGTCAGCGGACGCATGTGTGAGGGATCGAGGAACGTCAGCACGTGGTCGACATAGGCCGGAAGCAGATCGCGATGCTCGACGACACCAGGGTGCGCGGTTCGAGTGAGTCCCTGCTCGGTCAACGCCCGGACCTCGAGGAGGCCGCTCTCCTGGCCGACCGGGCGAGCGCCCGAGAGACAGAACTTCACCCCGTTGTACTGCTTCGGGTTGTGGCTCGCGGTGATCATGACGCCCGGAAGGTCGAGCGAGCCGGAGGCGAAGTACAGGAGGTCGGTCGATGCGAGCCCGAGATCGACGACTCCGCTCCCGCGCGAGGTGATGCCCTCGGCCATCGCGGTTGCCATATCGGGCGACGAGAGCCGGCAGTCGCGTCCGATGACGATCTTCGGCGCGCCCGACCACTCAGCGAAGGCCGCGCCGATGCGGCGGGCCAGGTCTTCGTCGAGGTCGTCCGGGACGACCCCACGGACGTCGTACGCCTTGAAGATGCGGTCCAGGTCGCCGACGCCCACGAACCGCATCCTAGAAGGCATGCGGTCGACCGTCAGTCGGTGCGGTTCCTTACTGCTGAACGACGAGTCCGATCACCGATTGCAGTGGCACGACCTCACCGTCGCGAAACCACCACTTGGCCTCACAGAGGTGGCACGTGGTGAACGCGAGCTCGCGGCCGGCAACGGTCATGGTGATGGAGATGAGATCGCCTGATCGGCAGGTAGGGCAGGTTCCGGTGGTCTCAGCCATGATCGTTCAAGAGTGACGCTCGGGCGGCTCGACCGCCATAGCACCCCACACTCATTTCCCTGGCCACGGAGGACCCTCGCGCGCGTGGGCTGCGGCGCCGTCCTGTCACCCATCGTGGGGGACGTACGTATCCCCCGGTCGCAGGACACATCGGTCAGAAGGTCGTAGCCCGATGACCAGCTCAGCCCGCGAGCACCGAGACGGAGGCGCGGTCGTCCCGAACGGTCCAACCGACCGGGGGCGTCATCCGAGCAACGTGCTCCTCGCAGAGATCCAACAGGTTCGGGTCTCGCTCCTCGGTGAGATCGGCGATGACGACCTCGCGATCTGCATAACGGAGCGAGACGGTGGCCGCCGGCTCGACACTGCAGCGCATCTTGGCGCAGGTACGCATGGGGGGCAGGCTAAATCACACAGATGTGATCTTCAAGCACCGAGCGAGAGGACGGCGACCGGCCTTCAGAACACGATGACCCGGGTGCCGATCGGCACGAGGGGATAGAGCTCCTCGACGTCGGGGATCAACATCCGGATGCAGCCGTGCGATGCGTGGGTCCCGATCGATCCGACGTCGTAGGTGCCGTGGATCCGGATGCCCGGCGCGTTGAGATAGAACGCGCGCGTTCCCAACGGGTTGCCCGGGCCTGGAGGGATCGACGCCGGGAGGTCTGCACCCCACGTGGTGGGCGCGGGGTTGGTCCACGTGGGGTTCTCCTGCTTGTCCACGATCGTCCAATCACCCGCCGGGGTGACGTACCCGTCGGCGGCGGTCGCGACATCGTAGGTGTGGATCAGATCGAATCGGTTGTAGAAGTACAGCTTGTTGATCGTCCGATCGACCACGATCGTCTTCCCGATCTTCGCATCGGGGATCTTTGGTCTCACGATGTTCACGGGGAGCCGCACGATGGTCGAGCCCTCGGCGAGCGCAGACTGCAGCCTCCTCGCGGCGACATGGACACCGAGCGCATGTCCCGGGCGCGAGTGGACGAACGTCACCTTGCCGTCGAGCACGGCCACCGAGGCGTCGCGCGGGGACTGCGCCACGTCTGACGTCGCGTTCGACACGAAGTCCTGAACACCGCTTCCCGTGGTCGAGAACGTCAGGTCGATCGCGATGTTGACGGGCTCGTCGCGAAGACGATGCCACACGCGAGTGAGGAACCCGGCCGAGGCCGATTCCGCGAGCGCGCGATCCACCGCGGCGTCGACATCGGCCGTTTCGCCGAGCTCCGATGGAGTCACCGACCACGACGTCCCCGCCGCCTGGATCGTCAGCGGGCGCATCAACCGTTCCTCCGCGGCGGACCGAACCACATCGATGGCTTCGGCGCGGGTCAATCCCCCGACTTCGGCACCACCGACGGTCACACCGGGGAGGATCCGGTCGGAGCTCGCCCGGTCGTAGCGGTACGCCGCGAACGATACCCCGCCGAGAGCGACGAGTACGATGCCGACGGCGATCGCCACGACGAGCCACGTGCGCGCTCGGTGTTGGATATGTCGTCCTCGAACCATGCGTCTCCAGACGTCGGTGCCGGGCAACGGGTTCCACGATGATAGCGAGGAACGACGGGAACGGACGTAGGGGCATCATCTGCGTCCCGGACACCGGCATCTCGCCACCCCTCACGGCCGTGCGGGAACCGCGACCCCCACCGCCAAGGCGTACGTGGAAAGACCCTTGACCCCGAGCGAGGTCGACGCGGCCATCGCGATGACGTCGCCACCTACGGAGCGGACCTCTATGCCGGCCAGAGGCACCTGGGCGAGGAACCCACTCGGCGCCTGAACGACCGATCCGGCTGCGATCGTGACCGTGACGTCGGGCGGCGGTGTCTGTCCTTGTGGCGCGAGCGCATGGAGCGTGACGGTCACCGAAGCGTTGCCCGGATCGACCAGGACGAGCCCGGGCCGCGCCGGCTCGCCTGCGATGGCCGGCAAGATCACCCAATCGGACGCAGCCGATGCAGCGCCGCCCGTTGCCGCGTCGTCGTTCCCAACGCCGATCGACCGCTGCGTCGCGGCGAAGACGGTTGAGCCTTGCGCTAGGACGTCGGTCGACGAAGCTTCAGAGGTGGTGATCGGGTACGCGTCGGCCGAGGTCGGGTTCTGATCCGACTCGGTGAGGCCGCCGGCCGGAACGGGCGACTCACCGGAGATGAGTGTCGCGCCGAAGCGGAGCGGCGCATCACCGGGAACCATGACGGCGAGCGTCGATTGCCCTGCTCCCGCGCCCGCAGGAAGATCGACCTGCAACGTGGCTCCCGTGCTCCCGATCACGCTCCGGATCCCCCCCTCGCGAGAGATGCCGAGCGACGACACTGCCACACGACCGAGGGAGACATCGACCTCCGCGCCGACCGCAGGATCGCCTTCCGCATAGGCATTCAGCCGGAAGGCGACGCTCCGCCCGGGGTGGAGCACGCGATCCGTCAGCTTCGCGTTCCGGATCGGCGCGCGCTTGGGCGTGAGGAGCACGACGTTGAACACCGCGTCCACAGCGAACGGATTCATGACGATGAGATATGCGTCCTGCCCCTGCTCGGTCGTGCCATCGGGCGCGTACCACGTGCGCGCGGCCGAGGGGGCGCACGGTTCGGCCCCGACGCCGATCTCGCCGCCACCGCCCTGAGCGACCCATCCTGCGGCCACCCACCCACCGAAGTACTCGACGTACGTCGACGCCTCTCGGCCGATGGCGGGAACCGTCACCCCCACCGTCGTTCCTGGTGGCACCGTGACGCCCTGCGTCGTACTCGGCTTCCTGGCTACGAGCGACGTGATACGGGCCGTCACCGGGTCGACGCCTGGATTCGCGAGATAGAGCGTGGCCTTCCATTCCTTGGTGCCACCGCCATGCGGGCAGAACCATGCTCCCGAACGAGCGGTCCCCGAAGGGGCAGCTTCGGGAAGGCGCTGACCAAGCCCCCTCTGAAGCGCGAAGCCTCCACCGATCACTGCCGCGAGCACGATCACCGCGAGTGCCCCCTGCCCCCGACTCCGTGTGACGACGTGTCGATCCGATCTCATCGCGTCACCGGCTTCCTGGTGATCCATAGGGCAACCAGCCACAGCAGTCCGAGCGCGACCATCTCCAGGGTCCGCGCCCATTGACCGACGAATCGGATATGTAGCGCTCCCGCCCGCGCCTCGAACGACGTGGACCACCCGAAGGCTTCGCGCGGCTGGACCTGCGGGCCGTTCAGTGCCTCGAGCCGCCAGTCGGCGCTGAACGCCGTTGACACCGCCACGATCCCCGCCGAGGGCGACACCCCCGCCCAACCTCCGAGGACGGCTGACAGTGGGTATGCATGCGATCGCGGAAGTTGGGTGATGGCCCCGAGATCGGCGGTGCCGGCGATCGCCGCGACCCCATCGCTCGCCGGGAACACGCCCGCCGGTGGAAGCGCGGCGGCGTTCCGATAGATGACGAGTCCAGTGGTTCCTTCGCGGTCCAGATCTACTTGCGCATCCAGGATGCTCGTGACGTCCGCAGGAAGGTCCCCCCGCTGGGCGACAAGGAACCGAACCCCGAGCGGTGCAAGCAGCGCACCGCCGTGCGTGGTCGCTCCTGAGAGGATCTGTCCGAGCGCTCGGCCCAGGTACGTCGCTCCGCCGCCGGTCAGCGCGCGCCCCGTGTCGAGGGCAGACATGCCTTCACGTCCGGTCAGTCCGTATCGAAGAGACGAGGCCCCGTCCGGAGCCACTCCCGAGGGGTCGCCGCCGGGAGCCACGAATCTCGCACCCGTATCCGCACCGACCCACAGCACGCGGAAGTCGCCTTTGGCGCTGCTCGAGACGACCGCCCACGCGGGTGGTAACGCGGCCGGACCGCCGATCGACCAACCGCCCGCCATGGCGCTCGCCGACTGGAGCAGCAGACCCCCACCGAGCACGACCGCCAGCAGCGCGGTGCCGATCTGTCGGAACCCGAACGACTCGCGCCCCAGGCCGGACAAGACCGATGAGAGCCCGAAGCCGACGATCATCGCCTCACCGGCGGCTGCGAGCGCCAGGTACACAGGTGCATTCGAGGCCCAGGCCGGGAGATAACCGGCCGCGGAGAACCATGCGAGCGCCAACCCGATCACGGTCATCGACGCCGCACGGCCTGCAACCCCTCGGTGTTCGCGGCCGACCAGCCCGAACGCGAGCACCGAGGCGATCGGGAGGAACGCCGCCAGCGGCCACGTCCCCGGTCCGCCCCCGAGAGCCACACGCCCCAAAGCACTCAGGTCGGTCGTCCCCAGGCGCGATCCGAGAGCCGCGGCACCTCCGGCCGCGATCGTCGGGACGAACGGGAATAACAGGACCGCCGCCATGACGGCGGCTGCGACCCCAAGCCCGAGCCCCCGAAGGCGCGACGACCCGAACACGAGCTGCACAGCGACCACCACGGCGACAGCCAGGGCGACACCTGGCAAGAACGCGACCCCCACGGCCATCGTGACGGCAACGCCGGCGATGAACCGCCACCGCCCATCGGGCAGATCGTGGCGTCCGAACGCCACTTCGATCCGCTCGGTCAGTGCCGGCAGCACCGAGAGCGTCACCAACAGGTCGATCCGGCCTTCCGAGAACGACCAGAGCGTGAGTGCGGACAAACCGTAAGCGGCGGCTCCCATAACCGCCGCGCCGGGCCGACCGGTGATCCGTGCAAGCGCGCGATAGAGCATGATCGAAGCGAGGATCGGTCCGGCCGCGAGCAGCACCTTCTGGGCGAGGGCGGCGCTGCCGAACGTCAGCCACGACATGGCGCCCATCGCCCCAAGGGCGGGACTCGCCGCGACCGTCCCCCCAAGACCCGTCGTGCGATAGCCCGACGACAGCTCCGCGAAGAACCCCCTCCACGAGTCGGGGAACGCCGCCAACGCGCCGCCGTGCAACAACTCGGGTCCGAACAGACCACGGAACGCGACCGCCGCCACGGCCGCCGCGAGGACCGACGCGACGAGGACGGGGTGCGAACCTACGAGCGAAGCGGTTCGGTCGCGGAAACGCCGACCGGGAGTCGCGTCCTCATCCTGCTCATCGATCTCTCGCTGTTCTTCGAAGATCTGTCCCGCGGCCGCGAACCACCTTGGCGATCGAAGACCCGCGGACTCCATGAATCGGCGAAGCCGGCGATCGGGAACACGCCGGACGGACTGCGCGCGCACGCGACGCGAGAGCGTTCCCGGCAGATGGACGATGTTCCATCCCCAAGCAGCGAGGACATCGATGGCGCCCTCGAACCGTCTGGTGAGCACGAGGTAGCCGAGCCGAAGGAGCCCGAGAGCCAGGTCCAACGGCAACATCCATAGGAGCGAGAGCAGCCCGTAGTTCTTGAGCATGGCAGTCAGCCCGGCGCGATCCTCGTAGTAGCGATCGCTCCGGCGGCGGCGGACCTCCGGGCGTTCACCCGCGGCCGACGCATCGCGGTGTCGGGCGCGAGCGAGGGGCGTCATAAGTACGTGGAACCCAGCGAGACGAGCTCTCCAGCAGAAATCGAGATCCTCATGCCGAGTGTCGAGACGTTCGTCGAACAGACCCGTGCGTTGCCACGCTTCGCGGGAGATGAGCATGGCGCACGTTGGCACGCAGAGGACCTCGATCACGCGGTCGAACTGCCCTTGGTCGATCTCGCCGGGCTGCAGCGGCGTGTAGGGGTGTCCGAACCGATCGGCCGAGCGCCCGACGTCGCGCAGGAGGCGGGGCTCGTCCCAGTCGACGACCTTCGGGCCCACGATCCCCACATCTTCGACGCGCATCCCGATAGCCGCTTCCACGAGCCGGGTCACCGCATCGGGATCGAGCGCGGTATCGTCGTGGAGGACGAGCAGGAAGTCAGCCTCGCGCGCGGCCGGGATCTCGAGCGCCGCTTGGACGGAGCCGGCCAGTCCTCGCTCTTGCTCCGAAGCGATCACGCGCCGTTCGCCGAGCGCTTGCGTCAAGAGATCGACCGATCCGTCACTCGAGGCGTTGTCGACGGCAACGACACCCATCCGCGGATAGGTCTGGGCGCCGAGCGCCGACAGGCATCCGCGGAGCCATCCGGCGGCGTCCCGAACTACCAGGACGACCAGAACGGAGGGCGCGAGCTCGGAGGGGGTTTCGGTGGAAGATCCAGTCATGCGATGCGCTCCCGCGCGGCGCGGAGCCTAGCACGGCCCGAACCGGAACAAGCGGAAGGGGGGCTCACCGCCCCCCTTCACACGTCGATGCGACGGATGCTCAGCGCTTGCGAGCTGCAGGCTTGCGAGCAGCCGTCTTCTTGCGAGCTGCGGTCTTGCGAGCAGCCGTCTTCTTGCGAGCAGCCGTCTTCTTGCGAGCTGCCGGCTTGCGAGCAGCCGTCTTCTTGCGAGCTGCCGGCTTGCGAGCCGCGCTCTTCTTCCGTGCAGCCGTCTTCTTGCGAGCTGCCGGCTTGCGAGCCGCGGTCTTCTTCCGTGCAGCCGTCTTCTTGCGAGCTGCCGGCTTGCGAGCAGCCGTCTTCTTGCGAGCTGCAGGCTTGCGAGCCGCGGTCTTCTTGCGAGCCGCGGGCTTGCGAGCAGCCGTCTTCTTGCGAGCTGCAGGCTTGCGAGCCGCGGTCTTCTTGCGAGCCGCGGGCTTCTTGGCCATCGCCATTCCTTGCCCCCTTTCGCCGTTCCGTAGGATCAGGACGCCATGCGTTTCAGGCGTCGACGCTCCCGTTCACTCATCCCGCCCCACACGCCGTATCGTTCGTCGCGGCGGAGGGCGTAGTTGAGGCATTCGATCCGAACGGGGCATTCACTGCAGATCCGCTTGGCCTCCCTCGATGAGCCTCCCTTCTCGGGGAAGAAAACCTCTGGGTCGTATTCGCGACACCGTGCTCGCTCTTGCCATGGGATGTAGTGATGCACGCCTCGTCTCCCCCCGAAATCACATCCATGTGATTCTGAGGGAAGAACATCCTCGGTGACAAGAGAAAATCCGAGAAAGTTCCCTGCCTCGCGTCCCTCTTCATCGCCTCTCGGAACCATCGTGTGCGGCCAAAACGCCGGGTGCAAGCGCAAGAGACAGAAATTCCGGCGGTCAACTCTCTTGACCGTATCGGTCAAGCAGATTGACTGGTTCGAGCTCCGCCGACGCGATCGTAGGTCGTCGTGCGAACCGCGGGGCTCCGGCCGATCGCGCGGATCGCGTCGTCGAATTGATCGGGCGTCATGAGGATCCCCCACTCCGCACCGGCCATCCGGCTGATCGTTTCCTCCATGAGCGTTCCGCCGAAGTCGTTCGCGCCCGCTTGGAGGATCGACTGACAGGCCTCGATGCCCAGCTTGACCCATGAGACCTGCACGTTGGGGATAAGTCCGTCGAGCAGGATGCGAGCGACGGCGTGCATCCGGAGGTTCTCCTCGAAGGTTGCGCCTGCACGCGCCTTCCCGGCGAGGTAGATCGGGGCGTTCTGGTGGACGAACGGCAGGGGAACGAACTCCGTGAACCCCCCCGTGTCCTGCTGGATCCGGCCGATACGACGGATGTGGGCCACCCAGTGAGGCGGCGCGTCGACGTGGCCGAACATGATCGTTGAGCTGCTGCGGATGCCCAGACCGTGGGCGGTGCGAACGATCTCCTCCCAGGTGTCGGCGGGCAGCTTCCCTTTGGTAAGCAGCCAACGGACGTCGTCGTCGAGGATCTCCGCCGCGGTGCCGGGTATCGTCCCGAGACCGTGGGCGTGGCACTCCTGCAAGAACTCTCTATAGGAGATGCCGAGCTTCGTCGCTCCGTTCAAGACCTCCATCGGACTGAAGGCGTGGATGTGCATCCTCGGCGTGCGGGCCCGTATGGCGCCGAGGAGATCGAAATAGAAGGTGCCGGGGAGGTCTGGGTGGATCCCCCCTTGCATGCAGACCTCGGTAGCGCCCCACGCCCAGGCCTCCTGGGCCCGGTCCGCAACCTGGTCCAGCGTGAGCGTGTAGGACTCGGCGTCGACCTCCCGCTGCGCGAACGCACAGAACCGGCATCCCACGTAGCAGACGTTCGTGAAGTTGATGTTGCGGTTGACGACGTAGGTGACCTCGTCGCCGACGGCCTCCGCACGGAGATCGTCGGCGGTGCGGCAGAGCGCGTCCAGGGCCGGACCTTCCGCGCGGAACAACGCGAGCGCATCCGGGTCGGAGATCGGGAGGTGGGCCTCGGCTTTCGAGAGAGCCCGCTTGACGTCCGCGTCGAGCCGCTCGGGATGCACGTCCCTCGTGATCCATTCTCGGGTGACATCGAGCGCATCGAAGTCGCCGTACACGGCCAAGGCATCCTCGCGGAGCCCCGCGTCCGGTCCTTTGGCGAACGTCATCGAGATCGTGCGGGGTTTCCAGCGGACGTCGGGGTCCTGCCACGCCACGGGCTGGGGGATCTGCCCTTCGACTGCCAGACCGTCGGCTGCGAGCAGCGCGGCCACCGGGGCTCGCATCTTGGAGGTGAGGTAGAGGTCCGGCCGGGTCGCGTATCGCCCGTAGATCGTGAGGCGCTCGCGCAACGTGCTTCCGCGCTCGCTCGTGGTCGCCGCGAGCGCCTCGAGCGTAGGCCAGGGCTTCTCGGGGTTCACATGGTCGGGCGTGAGCGGCGACACGCCTCCCCAGTCGTTGATACCGGCGTCGAGCAACCGCAGGCGCTGCTCGGGATCCGAGAGATTCGGCGGCGCCTGCACACTCATGTGCGGACCCAGGACCACCCGCGCGGTGGCGACCGCGGCGAGGAACTCTTCGTCGGCAGGCTCGGGCGCGTGCTGCATGGCGGTACCGGGCTTGGCCCGGAAGTTCTGCACGATGAC
>JBOGVK010000143.1:0-19020 GCA_050692375.1 Actinomycetota bacterium | reverse complement strand
GGGACGTACTACTTCCACTGCGCGGTCCACCCCACCACGATGTTCGGAACGATCGACGTCGGTGGGGGCGGCGGTGGGCTAACGGTCACCGCGAAGAGCCTCGCGTTCAGCACCAAGGAGATCGATCTGCCGGCGGGGCAGGCGGTCACGCTCACGTTCGACAACCAGGACGCGGGCATCCCGCACAACATCGCGATCTACACCGACTCATCGAAGGCGAAGAACCTGTTCCGGGGAGCCCAGTTCCCCGGCGTCGCCTCGCAGCCCTACGACATCCCCGCACTCGATCCCGGGACGTACTACTTCCAGTGCGACGTGCACAACACGATGAACGGAACGGTGGTGGTCGCCGCACCCGGCGGCGCTCCACCGAGCGCGTCGCCCTCCGGCTGAGCGCAACGCTGCACCCCTGCTAGCGTGGGCGACATGCCTCGCCGTCCCACGGTCGTTCGTGCTGGTCTGCTGTTTGCGCTGGTGACGACGATGTCCGCCTGCTCCGGCGGTGGGTCGGGGAGTGTGGAGAGCGGGCTCGGGGCGAAGTCGGTGAGCATGCCGGCTCCCGCGCTTGCCGGCGACACGGTGCAAGGGGGGAAGGCGGTCCTTTCCGATCTCCGGGGTAGCGTGGTCGTCGTCAACTTCTGGGCAACGTGGTGCGCGCCATGCCGCAACGAGCAGCCGGACCTCGTCCAGCTCGCCAACGACTACCACGACCGCGGGGTCAGGTTCCTGGGCGTTTCCGAACGTGACGACACCGCGAAGGCGCGCGCATGGGTGAAGGAATTCCATGTGCCGTATCCGAGCATCGTCGACGAACCCGGCGCATGGGCCGACGATTTCGCGTTCTTCGGGCTGCCGGATACGTATGTGATCGATCGCTCGGGGACGATCCGGTGGACGGTCTTCGGGCAAACCGACGCGACCCAGCTGAAGCAGCTCATCGATCGCGTGCTTGCGCTTCCATCGTGATCGCGCTCAGCGGCCGAACGGCAGCAGCGCGTCCAGCGCGACGGCCCCGAAGAGCGCTGCGAGATACACGATCGAGTACCTGAAGACGCCCCACGCTCGGTCCGAGCTGGCCTCGCACCACAGTCGGAGCGTTCGGTAGACGAAGACGCCGCCCAGCGCGATCGCCGTCGTCAGATAGATCGGCCCCATGTGCCCGATCGGGTACAGGACGAGCGTCGTTCCGAACAGCACGAGCGAGTACAGGAAGATCTGGCGCCGTGTTTCGGCCTCGCCTTTGACGACCGGCAGCATCGGTACGCCCGCGGCCGCGTAGTCGCCCTGGTACCGCATGGAGAGCGCCCAGAAATGCGGCGGCGTCCACACGAAGATGATCGCGAACAAGATCCAGGCCGGCGCCGCGAGCGTCCCGGTCACGGCGGCCCATCCGACCAGTGCCGGTACCGCTCCCGCCGCGCCGCCGATCACGATGTTCTGGGTTGTGGTCCGCTTCAGCCACATGGTGTAGACGAACACGTAGAAGGCGATCGCCGACAGCGCGAGCGTCGCCGCCAGCACGTTCACGGTGATCGAGAGGAAGAAGTACGAAGCCGCGCCCAGCACGAATCCAAACCGGAGGGCGTGATCGGGTGTGACCGTGTGAGAGGGGAGCGGGCGGCTCCGGGTCCGTCGCATGATCTGGTCGATGTCGCGGTCGAGGTACATGTTGATCGCGTTCGCCGAGCCGGCGGCCACCGTGCCTCCGACGAGCGTCGCCAGCATCAGGCCGACAGGTGGGATGTGATGCGCGGCAAGGATCATCGCGGGCAGCGTCGTGATCAGGAGCAGGAGGATGATCCGCGGCTTGGTCAGCCGGACATAGGCCGTGATGGTGTCGCGTACGGTGCCGTCCGCAGGCCTGGGTGTCCCGTCGCCGGCCGGATCGCCGGCGGCTCGCGCGTGCGTCGCCATCCGCCTCGACACGGTTGCGAGCGCGATGAGCGTCGCCCAGATCACGACCGACAGGGCCACGTGGAGCACGACCGCCCACGGTCGCAGGCGTGACCAGACGTTCAGCGCTCCGGACAAGATCTGCCCCACGAAGAGCGCGAGAGCGAGCGTGGAGAGGGCGACCAGATCCGGCGGTCGACTCTCCATGGTGCGCGCACGGATCGCGACCCAGACGACGACCAGGAAGACGCCTGCCGCGAGGACCCGATGCAGGAACATCGCCGTCGCCGCTCCCCCGAGTGCCGGGACCAAGCGGCCGTTCATCAGCGGCCAATCCGTGAAGGCGAGCCCGGCGGACTTCGCGCGAACGTACGTGCCGACCAACAGCAACGCCTCGGTAGCGGCGACGGTGATCAGCGTGAGCCGGGCGAACGACGGGTCGCCGCCCGAGGACGCCGTCTCCTCCTGGGACTTCGTGACCGTGATCGCGTTCGCCGCCACGAGGATCACGTCCGCCACGAACGCGAGCGCGACGGCGAAGTGAGCCGTGACCCACCACGGGTTGAGATCGGTGTGGACGACCACGCCGCCCAGGACGGCCTGGCCGATGACCAACGGGATGGCCGCGAGGGCCGGCCAGACGATCCAGGCGATCTGGCGATGTTGGCGCCAGGCCACGATCGCCGTCGCCACGACCAAGACGGTGACCACGAAGACCAGGAACCGATGCGAGAACTCGATCAGTGAATGGACCGTGCCGGATGGGAAGAGCTCCCCCGGTGTGCATCGCGGCCACGACGAGCATCCAAGTCCCGAGCCGGTTCCTCTGACGAGTCCGCCCACGGCGAACAGCACGATCGTCGCGGCGGCGGTTGAGAGCGCGAGCTTCTGGAAGCGGTTCATGTGGTCGGGGCCGAGCCCGGCTCATGATATCCGTCGGGGCATCAAGCGAGGCTTGCGATACTGATGGCGATGTTCCCCGACCCGATCTCGCAAGCGCCACGTGGATCCTCGGCCCAACTCTCTGGCGAGCTCCAGTCCGAACTCTCGGCCGAGCTCCGCTCCATCCGGACCCGTATCGATGGGACGTTGAACACGTTCCTGGCCGATCTTCGCGGCGAGATGGCCGACGTCGCGCCCGAGGCGTTGCTTCCGATCGACGAAGTCATCCGGCTGATCGCCGCCGGTGGGAAACGCTTGCGGCCGGCGTTCTGTTACTGGGGGTTCCGGGCTGGGGGCGGTTCCGACGGTGAGCCCATCGAACGGGCCGCGGCCTCGCTCGAGCTGCTTCACACCATGGCCCTGATCCACGACGACCTGATGGACCGGAGCTCGGAACGCCGAGGCGTTGCAGCGAGCGCCCGCCACCTGGCGGATGAGGCGCGAAGGGGTGGGTCGTCAGATCCAGACCACACCGGCCGCTCGCTCGCCTTGCTGGCGGGGGATCTCGCGGTCGTCTTGGCCGATCGTCTGATGCTCACATCCGGATTCGACGCCGACGTCCTCGTGCCCGCGCTCGATCGGTACCACCGGATGAGGACCGACATGGCTTTGGGTCAAAGCCTCGACGTCGCCGCCGACGCAGACCCGATCGTGGTCGCCGCGCTCAAGGGTGGCTCCTACACGGTGGAAGGGCCGCTCCAGATCGGGGCGCTCCTCGCGCAGGGCGGCCCCGAAGTCCTGGCGGCGTTGGCGGACTACGGCGCCCCCGTCGGCCTCGCCTTCCAGCTCCGTGACGACGAGCGGGATGGCGACATCCCGGTCGTGCCCGGCCGGGTGACCCAACTCATCGTCCAAGGACGAGCCGCACTGGACGCGCCCGGGCTCGAGTCCGCGGCCGTCGCCTCCCTCCGTGCCTTGGCCGACCTGGTGGCGGGATGAGCGGGGATCTCGAGTTCCTTCGGCGGGCGTTCCGCGACGTGCCTAGCTGTCACCTGGCAACGGTCGCGCCTCTCGGTGTGCCTCACGCCGCATCTCGATGGTTCGTCTGGCTCGAGGACGGTCTGTTCGTCTGCACGCGACGCGATGACTCGAGCTGGGAGAACGTGGTCCGAGACCCGCGCGTTTCCGTCGTGATCGATCGCGGTCGCGACT
Source organism: Actinomycetota bacterium (assembly GCA_050692375.1). Lineage (GTDB taxonomy): Bacteria > Actinomycetota > UBA4738 > UBA4738 > HRBIN12 > JBBQVZ01. The sequence goes on along the minus strand of JBOGVK010000143.1, from coordinate 15,033 downwards.
GGCTGGAGCTGACCGGCGCGCGTGTGGATGGCGCGGCCGCGGCCATGCCTGCGGAGCATCCCGAGATCCGCCATGTGATGTCCGCGTGGCACGAGAAGTACCGTTCGATGTTCGCGGGGGACGGATTCGAGCTCCTCACGAAGCGGGTCTCGGGTCTCGGATTCCTTCGTGTCGAGGTCACGACCGTGCATGCGTGGGACCATCGCGCAGGATGACATGGATCCGGCGCCGATTCGCCGTCTGGAGACGACGGGCGTAGGCTGCCTTGTGAAGCCTTTCACATGCCGGTAGCCTGAGCTTGTGAGGGATTTCACATGCTCGCCGAGGGGGAGCGCGTGAACCGGTTCGAGACGGACGTCCTGGTCGTGGGGGCGGGCCCGGGTGGGTCGGCCACCGCGTATCACCTGGCACGACATGGCGTCGACGTCACCCTCGTCGAGCGCTCTGCCTTCCCACGCGAGAAGGTCTGCGGTGACGGGCTCACGCCTCGTGGCGTTGCCGCCCTGCTGAAGATGGGCGTCGACCCCGACGAACCCGGGTTCGAGCGGGTCAAGGGTCTTCGGGTCCACTCGCGGGACGCGCTGATCGAATTGCCGTTCCCGGAGCTCACGAGCTTCCCGGACTTCGGCCTCGTCCGAACCCGTCATGACTTCGACGCGCTGCTCGTGGAGCGCGCGCAGAAGGCAGGTGCGCGCCTGATGGAACGGACCGAGGCCATCGGGCCCATCCTCGACGACGCCGGCTGGGTGCGTGGCGCGAGGATCCGCTCGGTCCAAGACAAGGATGTCGAACCCGCGGAAGTTCGGGCCCGATTCGTGATCGCCTCCGACGGTGCCGCCTCCCGTTTCGCGAAACCAGCGGGGGTCGCGCGCAACGAGACCAGGCCGCTTGGCATCGCGGCACGCCGCTACTACCGCACCGACTATCACCCGGGTCCGTGGTTGGAGTCGTGGCTCGATCTGTGGGAGGGAGACCTCCTGCTGCCCGGCTACGGCTGGCTGTTCCCGGTCGCCGGGGGGACGATCAACCTCGGCGCGGGTCTCCTCAACACCTTCAAGAACTTCAAGGACGTCTCGGCCCAGCGACTGTTCAACGCGTTCGCCACGATGCTGCCGCCTTCGTTCGGGATCTCGGAGGAGACGGCCGAGGGCCGGCTCCTCTCCGGGCCGCTGCCGATGAGCTTCAATCGTGTCCCGCAAGTGGTCCCCGGTATGTTGCTCGTCGGCGACGCGGCCGGCGCCGTGAACCCGTTCAACGGTGAAGGGATCGCCTACGCGATGGAGACCGGTGAGATCGCGGCTGACCTCGTGCACGAGGCGTTGGTACAGGACCGCCCAGGGCTCACCATGTCGTATCCGACGGTGCTTCAGCAGCGTTACGGACGGTACTTCACGATCGGCAGGGGCTTCGCTCGCGCGGTCGGTAAACCCACGATCATGGGCTTGGCCACCCGCTTCATGCTTCCGCGTCCGGCGGTGATGAACTTCGCGCTCCGCGTGATGGGAAACCTGAGCGACGGCCGTGAAGGTGACATCCAGGACAAGCTCTTCTACCTGCTGGAACGGCTGGCGAAGGCGTCTTCGTGACCGCGGAAGTAGGATGCGCCCCGTGCTGATCGAGTACCTGCCGATCCTGATCCTGGCCGGGTTGGCGCTCGTATTCGCGGTTGGCTCGCTTGGGGCCTCGTCGGTCCTTCGACCGAACCGTCCGAACCCGGTGAAGCTCTCGGCGTATGAGTGCGGCAACGATCCGATCCGGCTGCCGCGCGGTGAACGGTTCTCGGTCAAGTTCTATGTGGTCGCGATGCTCTTCATCATCTTCGACATCGAGACGATCTTCCTCTTCCCTTGGGCGGTGGCATTCCGCGGGCTTGGGCTGTTCGGCCTCGGCGAGATGACGGTGTTCATCGGGCTCGTATTCGTCGCGTACATCTACGTGTGGCGGAAGGGTGGTCTGGAATGGTCGGGGATCACCGTTGCGCCGATCGAGGCAGCCGCCGGTCTCGAGTCGCCGCGGGAGGTCGTCGGTGCCCGTTGAGCGGCTGGAGGGCGTGCATCTCGGCGTGACTCCCGAGGAAGTTGAAGAGGAGGTCAGGCGGGGCATCCTGCTGACCGGCCTCGATCGTGCCGTCGGCTGGGCGCGCAAGCAGTCGATGTGGCCGGCGACGTTCGGTCTTGCCTGCTGCGCGATCGAGATGATGTCGACCGGCGCCGGACAGTACGACCTGTCGCGCTGGGGCATGGAACTGTTCCGTGCTTCGCCCCGGCAGGCCGATCTGATGATCGTGGCGGGTCGCGTGTCCCAGAAGATGGCGCCGGTGCTCCGTCGGATCTACGACCAGATGCCCGAGCCGCGATGGGTCATCTCCATGGGGGTCTGCGCCTCGGCCGGCGGCATGTTCACGAACTACGCCATCGTCCAAGGGGTGGACACGATCGTGCCCGTCGACGTCTACGTGCCGGGATGTCCGCCGAAGCCGGAGATGCTGATGCACGGCATCTTGAAGCTGCAGGAGAAGGTCCGGACGGCGGAGCCGTTCAGATGATGCCGGCCGCGCTGGCGGACCGTCTTCGCGAGCACTTCTCCGAAGTCCTCCTGGCTCGCGACGAGGTCACCATCATCGTGGATCGCGACGACCTGCACTCCGCGTTCGCGACCCTCCGCGAGGACCCCGACCTCTCGTTCGACTTCCTGTCGTGCGTGACCGCCGCCGACTGGCCCGACAACGATCCTCGGTTCTGGGTCGTGTACGAGCTCCGGTCGATGGCCGCGAAGCATCGGTTGCGCGTGAAGGTCGGCGTTCCCGAGACGGATGCGCGCGTCCCGTCGGTGACGGCCATGTTCCCCACGGCCAACTGGCAAGAACGCGAGGTCTTCGACTTCTACGGGATCGTGTTCGACGGCCATCCGGACCTGACGCGGATCCTCCTCCCGGACGATTGGGAGGGCTTCCCACTCCGCAAGGATGAAGAGCTCGGAGGCGTGAACACGCGGTACCACGGCGCGTTCATCCCGCCCGTCGACCAGCGTACGACGACGTAGAACGATGCAAGGAACCCCGACCGACGCCCCGCTCCGCGACTCCTCCGGTGAGATCCGGCAGGAGACCATGATCATCAACATGGGCCCGCAGCATCCGTCGACGCACGGGGTGCTCCGCCTGTTGCTGGAGCTCGACGGCGAGATCGTGATCACCTGCAAACCGATCATCGGCTACCTGCACACCGGCATCGAGAAGAACACGGAGTACCGCACGTGGATGCAGGGCATCACCTACGTCACCCGCGCCGACTACCTGTCGCCGTTCTTCAACGAGTTGGGCTACTGCCTCGCTGTCGAGCGCTTGCTGGGGATCGAAGCGCCGGCGCGCGCACAGGTGATCCGTGTCCTCTTCTGCGAGTTGAACCGCATCTCCTCGCACCTGGTGTGGCTCGCCACCGGCGGACTGGAGCTGGGCGCGGTAAGCGTGATGCTCTACGGGTTCCGCGAACGCGAAGTGCTGATGGACGTGTTCGAGTCGGTCACCGGGCTGCGGATGAACCACGCGTACATCCGGATCGGCGGCGTGATCATGGACATCCACGAAGAGGGGATGGACAAGATCCGCGGATTCCTCCGGGTCATGCCGGGGCGGATCGACGAGTTCGAGTCGCTGCTCTCGGACAACCCGATCTGGGTGGAGCGTAACCGTGGCGTCGGCATGCTCTCGGCGGAGGACGCGCTCGCACTCGGCGTGACCGGTCCGATGGCGCGCTCAGCGGGCGTCGCGGCCGACCTCCGGAAGGACATGCCGTACTCGGGCTACGAGACGTACGACTTCGACGTACCGGTGCGAACCGAGGCCGACTCGTACGCGCGATACGCCATCCGGCTGGACGAGATGCGGCAATCGATGCGGATCGTCGAACAGTGCCTTGAGCGCCTGGAGGAGCCGGGACCCGTAATGGTCGAGGATCCGAAGGTCCGCTGGCCCGCACAGCTCGAGGTGGGCCCCGATGGGATCGGCAACTCCACCGAATACGTCCGGCACATCATGGAGGAGTCGATGGAGGCACTCATCCATCACTTCAAGATGGTGACGCAAGGCGTGGAGGTCCCGCCGGGCGAGGTGTATCAGGCGGTCGAGTCCCCCCGGGGCGAGCTCGGCTTCTACGTCGTGTCCGACGGTGAGCACAAACCGTACCGCGTGAAGATCCGTGATCCCTCGTTCGTGAACCTGCAAGCCACCCCGGTCATGGTCGAGGGGCACCTCATCGCCGACGCCATCGCGGCGATCGCCAGCATCGATCCGGTCATGGGGGGCTGCGACCGCTGATGACCATCTTCGAAGGCGCGACGCTCGATGATGCTCGGACGATCGTCGAGCGATATCCACAAGGACGCGAACGCTCGGCCGTCATGCCCCTTCTCTACCTGGCGCAATCGGTCGACGGGCAGGTCACGCGAGAGGGCCTGCAAGAGGTGGCGGCTCTGCTCGGTCTAAGAACCGCCGAAGTGGAAGCCGTCGCGAGCTTCTACACCATGATCCGGCTGCGCTCGACCGGCACGCATGTCGTGTCGGTCTGCACGAATCTGTCGTGCGCCCTGCGCGGCGCGAAGGAGGTCTACGAGGCTGCCCATCGGGCCGCGGGCATCCCGCACGGGCAGGAGCTCTCCGACGACGGGATCATCACGCTTCACGAAGAGGAGTGTCTGGGTGCGTGCGAGAAGGCGCCGGTCGTGACGGTGGACTTCGTGTATCACGACGAGGTCACGCCGGCGCGGATCAGCGAGATGATCGACGCACTCCGCCGCGGCGAGGTACCTGCTCCCTCGCGCGGCGAGCCCATGCGCGACTTCCGGGCGGCCTCGCGCGTTCTTGCGGGGCTCGAAGTCGTGCAGGAGCCGAAGCATCAGGTGGACGCGTGAGCCTCGAGTTCGAGCGCGTGATCACCGCGAACTGGGGCGACCAGGGCGTTCAATCGCTTCACGGATACGAGGCGAAAGGCGGCTATGCGGGACTCCGCAAGGCGCTCGAGATGTCGCCGGAGGACGTGATCGCGGTGGTGAAGGACTCGGGGCTCCGCGGCCGCGGAGGTGCCGGCTTCCCCACCGGCATGAAGTGGTCGTTCGTGCCGCAGGATACGGGCAAGCCCACGTACGTCACCGTCAACTTCGATGAGTCGGAGCCCGGGACGTGCAACAACCGGGAACTGATGGAGCGCGAGCCCCACCAGATGCTCGAAGGAGCCATGATCGCGGCGTACGCCATCCGCTGTCACACCGTGTTCGTGTATTGCCGGGGCGAGTTCTTGTGGCCGGGGACGGTGGTCCAGCGTGCGATCGCCGAGCTCTACGCGAACGGCTATGCGGGCAAGGGCATCCTGGGGTCGGACTACGACGTGGACGTGGTGCTGCACCGAGGCGCCGGCGCATACATCTGCGGCGAGGAGACCGCGCTCCTGTCTTCGCTCGAGGGCTTCCGGGGGCAGCCGCGATTGCGCCCGCCGTTCCCCGCCGTGGAGGGGTTGTACGAGTCCCCGACCGTGATCAACAACGTCGAAACGCTCTGCAACGTACCGCACATCCTCCGCAAGGGGGCTGACTGGTTCAAGAGCCAGGGCACCGAGAAGGCGCCCGGTACGAAGATGTTCACGATCTCCGGCAAGGTCGAACGGCCAGGGAACTACGAGTTGCCGCTCGGCACGCCCTTCCGCGTCCTGCTCGAGGAGTTCGGCGGCGGCATGCTCGGTGGCAAGACGCTGAAGGCCTGGACGCCCGGCGGTTCCTCGACCCCGATGCTCACGGTCGATCACGTCGACGTCGGCTTGGACTTCGAGTCCATCGCCGCCGCCGGATCGCTGCTCGGGACTGGCGCGTGCATGGTGATGGATCAGGACGACTGCATCGTGGAGGCGGCCCGTCGGCTCGTGGAGTTCTACGCGCACGAGTCCTGCGGCAAGTGCACGCCGTGCCGCGAGGGAACGTGGTGGGCTGCTCGCGTCCTAGGCCGGATCGAGGACGGCTACGGGCGCGACGAGGACATGCCGCTGCTCTCCGAGGTTGGCGGGAACATCCTGTTCCGGGCGTTCTGCGCGCTGGCCGACGGCGCGGTGTCGTCGATCACGTCCACGTTGCAGTACTTCATGGACGAGTACGAGGAGCACGTTCGCCTGGGCCGGTGCCCACGCAGCGCGGAGACGGCCTCCGCCGAGGTGGCCGCGTCGTGAGCTCGCAGATGGTGGCGCTCACCGTCGACGGCAAGGAGATCACCGTCCCCCCCGGGACACTGATCATCCGCGCGGCCGAGCAGGTCGGGATCGAGATCCCCCGGTTCTGCGATCACCCGTTGCTCGAGCCGGTCGGGGCGTGCCGGCAGTGCTACGTGGAGATCGAGGGGCAGCGGAAGCTCTTCACCTCCTGCACGACGACCGTCGCGCCGGGCATGGTCGTGAAGACGCAGAACACGAGCGATCAGGTCCACGACGCCCAGGTCGCGAACCTGGAATTCCTGCTCTTGAACCATCCGCTCGACTGCCCGATCTGCGACCGGGGCGGCGAGTGTCCGCTGCAGGACCAGGCGCTCGTGTTCGGCCCAGGGGAGAGCCGTTACATCGAGGCGAAGCGCACCTACCCGAAGCCGCTCGCGCTCTCACCGCTCGTGGGGCTCGACCGCGAGAGATGCGTGCTCTGCGCCCGCTGCACACGGTTCTGCGACGAGATCTCCGGCGACCGGTTCATCGAGCTGTTCGCTCGCGGCTCCGCCGAGCAGGTCGCGATCGCGCCCGGAGAGGACTTCCGGTCGCCGTTCAGCGGGAACACGGTCCAGATCTGTCCGGTGGGCGCGTTGACCGCTACGCCCTACCGGTTCGTAGCCCGGCCGTTCGACCTGTCCACCGTCGACACGGTCTGCCCGCACTGCAGCGCGGGCTGCAACATCAAGCTCGACATGCGGCGCGGCGAGGTCGTGCGGCAGCTCGCGCGCGACAACCTCGAGGTGAACGACGCGTGGCTCTGCGACAAGGGGCGGTTCGCGTTCCGCTTCCCGGACTCGCCGGATCGCATCACCACCCCACTGATCCGCGATCGCGGTCTGGAGCCGGCCTCGTTCGGTGAGGTGTTGATGAAGGTCGCCGGGTGGTGTGCCGGCAAGCGGGTCGCGTTCCTCACCGGTGGCCGCCTGATGGACGAGGACTATTACGCGCTTTCGAAGCTGGCGCGGACGGTCTTCGGGACCAACGACCTGGATCACCGTCGGGACGACGGCGCGGGGTTCGCCGAGGATGTGATCGCCTCGCGCGCCACGCGTGAACAGGCCGTGACGTATGAGGACATCGAGCGGTCCAAGGTGATCGTGGTCGCCGGTCTCGACGCCGAACAGGAAGTGCCGATCCTGCATCTGCGTCTGCGCAAGGCGGCCGGACGCGGCGCGAAGATCTATGTCTTGCACCCGCGCCGCACCAGGCTCTTCGACGTTGCGGAGCACATCCTGTGCCGGCCAGGCGAGGAGCAGAACGTGATCTTGCGAGAGCGTCCCGAGATCAACGAGGCACTGAAGGAGGCGGGACCGCTCGGCGTGGTGATCGCGGGACCGCGATTGGCCGATGGCAACCTCGTCTGTTCCGTCGCCGAGGTCGCGGCCGCCGCGGGCGCGCGATTCGCCTACGTGACCCGCCGGGCGAACGACCGGGGAGCGCTCGTTGCCGGAGTGCACCCTGGGTTGCTCCCCGGTGGGCGGGCGTTCGGCGTCGCCGAGGAGCGGACCGAGGTGGAGAGCGTCTGGGGCCCGATCATCGTCGGCGACGAAGGGCGGAACTGGCGGGGGATCCTGCAAGCGTGCGCCGATCGGAGGATCGACGTCGTGTTCCTGATCGGCGTCGACCCGCTCCGCGACTATCCCGACGCCGCGCTCGCGCTCCGAGCGCTGGAGAACGTCCGGTACAAGGTGGTTCAGTCGCTCGAGCTTGGGACGCTCGCGCCGTACGCGGATGCGTTCCTTCCGGCAGCCGCGTTTCTGGAGAAGGACGGACACGTCACCACGTGGGAGGGGCGGAACCAGCGGATCCGACCGATCCGCGGCGCCGCCGGCATCTCGCTCCCGGACTGGGAGATCTTCGCGAGCCTTGCGCTCGCATCCGGTGGCGACCTCGGCTTCGAACGCCTTGACGAGCTCCACGACGAGATGGGCCGGCTCCTGGCGCCACGCGAGCCGGGGGAGCGCAACATCGCCGGCTCAAGACCCAGTCCGATCGTCCTGCCCGAGGGATCGCTGCAGCTGTTCTCGTACCCGCTCTTGGTGGACGAGGGGCGACTCTCGGAGGCAGCCGACGAGCTGAAAGCCGCGTTGGGAGACGAGCCGTTCGTCGAGGTTCACGGGGTCGATGCGGTCGCACGAGGACTGGCCGACGGCGCACGCGCGATCGTGCGCACGTCGGCCGGAGAGGTCGAGCTCCCCGTTCGTGTCACTGAGCACCTCGCACGCGGGACCGTCTTCGTCCCCTTCAATCAGCCTGGGTTCGCCGCGAACACCCTCCTTGCGGGATCGTTCACGGTCGCCGCGACCCTCGAACCGGTAGCCGATGCCCACGGAACGGACGAGCCGGTCGAGGTCGCCGTGGGGGGTGAGGTCTAGGTGGACTGGCTCGACTGGATCCTGCTCGTCGTTCGGGTGGTGGTGGTCTTCTTCGCGTTGCTGATCGCGGTGATGCTTTACATCTGGATGGAGCGCAAGGTGATCGCCGACTTCCAGACGCGCAAGGGGCCCATGCGCGCCGGGCCGCGAGGCATCCTGATCACGCTCGCCGACGGCATCAAGCTCTTCTTCAAGGAAGGCATCACCCCCACGAACGCCGACCGCCCCGTCTACGCGATCGCGCCGGTCATCGCGATGATGCCTGCGTTCCTCGCGTTCGCCGTGATCCCGTTCGGCACGCACGTGACGCTCTTCGGACGGACCGTGCAGTTCCAACTGGCGGACCTGAGCATCGGGATCCTCTGGGTGCTGGCGATGACGTCGATCGGCGTTTATGCGGTCGTGCTCGCCGGCTGGTCGAGCGGCTCGAACTACCCGTTGCTCGGCGCGATCCGCTCGACGGCGCAGATGATCTCGTACGAGGTGGGGATGGGGCTTGCGTTGATCGCCGTCCTCCTCTACTCGGGCCACCTGCGCATGTCCGACATCGTCGCGGCGCAGGACCGCGTGTGGAACGTCATCCCGCAGTTCCCGGCGTTCGTCGTCTATCTGATCTGCGGTCTGGCCGAGACGAACCGACCCCCGTTCGACCTGGCCGAGGCGGAGACGGAGCTCGTGGCCGGGTTCCACACCGAGTACTCGGGGATCAAGTTCGCGATGTTCTATCTCGGCGAGTACGTGAACACGGTCACGGTGGCCGCGATCGCGGTCACGTTGTTCCTGGGCGGTTGGCGCGGGCCGCATCCGGGGTTCGCGCTCTGGCTCTGGCCGCTCCTGTGGTTCCTCTTCAAGATCACGGCCGTCATCTACGTCTACATCTTGGTGCGCGGGACCTTGCCCCGTATGCGCTACGACCGGCTGATGAACTTCGGCTGGAAGCGCCTCATCCCGTTCGGACTCGTCTGGGTGTTGGTCACGGGATTCGTCGTCGTGGCACCCACGGAATTCAGCCGCAAGTCGATCTTCACCGGCGGCGCGGTGTTGTTCGGCGTCTTGCTGCTCGTTACGCTGATCGCGCCGTTGTTCGCGACGAAACCGGAGCAGGAGGTAACGTCGTGACCACACCGAAGACCGCCCCCGAGGGCGGGTCGGGAGGCATCGTCGACGGCGCGATCGCGATGGCCAAGGGCATGGGGACCGTCTGGAAGCAGACGTTCCGCCGCGACAACACCGAGGAGTATCCCGCCGAGATCGTCCCGTCGCCGGAGCGTTCGCACATCGGTAGGCACCTACTGAACAAGCACGACAACGGATTGGAGAAATGCATCGGGTGCGAGCTCTGCTCGTTCGCGTGCCCGGCCGACGCGATCTGGGTGGAGGGCGCAGACAACGATCCCGAGAACCCGACGTCGCCCGGCGAGCGATATGCGAAGGACTACCAGATCAACTACCTGCGCTGCATCATGTGTGGTCTCTGCGTCGAGGCGTGCCCGACCCGAGCGCTCACCTTGACCAGCTACTACGACCTCGCCTTCACCACGCGCGAGGACGCCATCTGGACCAAGGAGCAGCTGCTCGAGCCGCCACCGGAGCTCGGCAGCGACCCGGTCGACCGGGAGGGTCGGTAGTGCAGGCCGACCTCATCCTGTTCTGGGTGTTCGCGCCGATCTCGGTCGCGAGCGGGGTCGCGATGCTCCTCATGCGAAACGCGGTCCACGCAGCGCTCTTCCTGATCGTGAACTTCTTCTGCCTGGCCATCTTCTATCTGATCCTGGGTGCGCCGTTCCTGTTCGCGGTGCAGATCATCGTCTACGCCGGCGCGATCATGGTGCTGTTCCTGTTCGTCATCATGCTGCTGGGCGTCGATCGCATGGAGGACGTCCGGGAGCTCCGGTTGGTCGCACAGCGGCCGGTCGCGATCGTCCTCGGCGTCGGGTTCGTGGCGGAGGTGTTCTTCGCGGTGCGAACGGCGATCGGCTTCTCGCGCCACGTGCCGGCGGGGTTCGACGCGATCAACAAGGGCGGGAACGCCCAGGCGATCGCCCGGGTGCTGTTCCGCACGTACTTCTTCCCGTTCGAGGTGACGTCGATCCTGCTGATCATCGCCGCGATCGCCGCGATGGTGCTGGCCCAGCGCAAGGCACCCGCCATCACCCAGGCGGAGATGGACGCCCGCGTGGCGGAGCCGGAGCCGGTCCCGACCGGTTCGGAGGCGACCGCGTGAGCACGCCCATCATTTACTTCCTGGTCCTGTCGTCGATCCTGTTCGCGATCGGCAGCGTCGGCGTCCTGGTCCGCAAGAACGCGCTGCTCATCTTCATGTCGATCGAGCTGCAGCTGAACGCCGTGAACCTGGCCCTCGTTGCGTTCTCGCGGATGCACCGGAGCCTGGACGGCCAGATCCTGGCGTTCTTCTCGATGGTCGTGGCCGCCGCCGAGGTGGTGGTCGGGCTCGCGATCATCGTCTCGGTGTACCGGCGCACGCGTTCGGTGAACGTCGACGACGCGCAGGCGTTGCGCGGATGAGCGCACTAGCGCTTGCACCGATGGGCGCGCCCACGTCCGCTCTGAAGCTGATGTGGTTGATCCCCGCGCTGCCACTCGCCGGCGCGGCGATCAACCTGTTCGCCGGCAAGCGTCTCGGCAGATCCGCAGGCGCCCTGTCCACGGTGCTCGTCGCCGTGGCCTTCGTCCTCGCGATCGCCGCCGTTCGCGACCTGGTGGCCGTCGACGCGGGCTCTCGCCTGTACGTCCGGCACCTGTTCGAGTGGTTCCACGTCGGGTCGTTCTCCGTCGGTGCCGACCTGCGACTGGACGCGTTGTCGGCGGTGATGATCCTCGTGGTAACGGGGATCGGTTCACTGATCCACCTGTATTCCATCGGCTACATGCAGGGCGATCCGCGGTACGGCCGCTTCTTCGCCTACATGAATCTGTTCGTCTTCTTCATGCTCATGCTCGTCTTGGCGCAGAACCTCCTTCTCCTGTATCTGGGCTGGGAGGGCGTCGGGTTGTGTTCGTACCTGCTGATCGGCTTCTGGTTCGAGAAGACCGAGAACGCGAACGCCGCGAAGAAGGCGTTCGTCACGACACGGATCGGCGATACGGCGATGATGATCGGGCTCGCCCTCATCGTCGTGAAGGTCGGTACGCTGGACCTCACGACGATCTTCGGATCGGCGGGAGGGACGCTCACGAAGGGTGCGGCGACCGCGATCGCGCTCCTGCTGTTCGCCGGTGCGGTCGGCAAGTCCGCCCAGGTGCCGCTCCACGTCTGGCTCCCCGACGCTATGGCGGGCCCCAGCCCCGTGTCGGCGCTGATCCATGCCGCGACCATGGTCACCGCCGGCGTGTATCTCGTGCTGCGCATGCACGTGATCTTCGAGATCTCCGGTGTCGCTCTCACGGTCGTCGCGATCGTGGGGCTCGTCACCATGCTCTTCGCCGGTACGTGCGCGTTCGGCCAGGACGACATCAAGCGCGTCCTGGCCTACTCGACGATCAGCCAGCTCGGCTACATGTTCCTCGCGGCTGGCATCCGGGCGTACTCCATCGCGCTCTTCATGTTGGTGGCCCACGCGTTCTACAAGGCGCTGATGTTCCTCGGCGCCGGCTCCGTCATGCACGGGATGCACGACGAGACGGACATGAAGCGGATGGGCGGTCTCATCAAACGGATGCCGGTCACGGGCGTCACGTTCGCTGTGGGAGCACTCGCGCTTTCGGGTGTCTTCCCGCTGTCCGGGTTCTTCGCGAAAGACCAGATCCTCGAGGTGGCGAACGGCACGGGTCGCACCTGGATGTATGTGCTCGGCACCGTGGGCGCGCTGCTGTCGGCTCTCTACATGGGGCGGCTGGTGTTCCTCACGTTCTTCGGCCATGCGCGGACCTACGCGGCCAAGCACGCTCACGAGTCGCCGCTCGTGATGACGGTGCCGTTGATGCTGCTTGCGGTCGGTGCCGCTGCGGCCGGAGCCCTCGACACGTCCGCGAACGGGCTCGTCTCGCGCTTCGTCCAGCCGGTGCTCGGGTTGGTGCCGGCCGGCACCGCGGGCGTCGCGAAGTCGGCGCTGGTGGCGATCTCGTTGTTCCTGGCCGTCCTCGGGCTGCTCGTCACTTGGTTCGTCTACGCGTCCGGCAACATCGATTGGCTGGCGCTCCGTGTGCGGATGCAACCGGCGCAGCGGGTGCTCGAGCACGGCTGGTACGTGGACAACTACTATTCGGCGCTGCTCGTCACGCCCGGCAAGGCGGTATCTGCCTGGATCGCCTACGTGTTCGACGCCCGGGTCATCGACGGCGCGATCAACGGGATCGGGGCATCCGTTCGCGGTCTGGCCAGCGGAGGCCGGCGGTGGCAGACGGGTCTGGTTCGCACGTACGCCTTGGCGTTCCTTGCGGGCGTCATCGGTCTCCTCGTCTACATCGGGTTCCGGGTATGACCGATCATCTGCTGTCGATCGTGATGTTCCTGCCGCTCGTCGGCGCGGGCGTCCTGCTCGTGTGGCGCGGCGCTTCGGACAACGCCGCCCGGGCAACGGCGATGCTGACGGTGGTCGTCACGTTCATCGTGTCGCTTGCGGTGTTGGGGCGCTTCGATCGCGCCGACGCCGGCTTCCAGATGGTGGAACAGGCCACGTGGGTGAAGAGTATCGGCTTGCAGTACCTGGTCGGGATCGACGGAATCAGCCTGTGGATGGTGCTGCTGACGACGTTCCTGATGCCGCTGGCCGTGCTGGCGTCCTGGCCGATCGAACGGAACGTTCGCCTGTACATGACCGCGATGCTCGTCCTCGAGACCGCGGTCGTGGGTTCCTTCCTCGCGCTCGACCTCTTGCTGTTCTTCGTGTTCTTCGAAGCGATCCTGGTCCCGATGTACCTGATCATCGGCGGCTGGGGCGGGGAGCGGCGCATCTACGCGGCCATCAAGTTCTTCCTGTTCACGATGGCGGGCTCAGCCTTCCTGTTGGTCGCGATCCTGTTCTTGTTCTCGAAGGCCACAGGCCCGGTCGGCCACGGGACGTTCGACGTGCGGGCGCTGGCACCAGTCGTCGGCGCGCTGCCGGCCAGCACCGCGCGTTGGCTCTTCCTCGCGTTCTTCGTGGCGTTCGCGGTGAAGGTCCCGCTGTTCCCGTTGCATACCTGGCTGCCCGACGCCCACACCGAGGCACCGACGGCGGGCTCGGTGCTCCTGGCGGGCGTCCTGCTGAAGGTCGGTGCCTACGGCCTGATCCGGTTCAACCTGTTGTTGTTCCCCGAGGCGTCGAAGTACTTCGCGACGTTCATCTCGATCCTCGCGGTGATCGGGATCATCTACGGCGCCGTGGTGGCGCTGATCCAGACCGACATCAAGCGTCTGGTCGCGTACTCGTCCGTCTCTCACCTGGGGTTCGTGGTCCTCGGCATCTTCGCGTTCACCAACCAGGGCGTGACCGGTGGCGTGCTGCAGATGGTGAACCACGGCCTATCGACGGGCGCACTGTTCCTGCTGGTCGGGATGGTCTATGAGCGAACCCATACCCGGCACCTGGGGAAGATGGGCGGCCTCGCGGTGGTGATGCCGTGGCTGACCGGCGCGTTCCTGTTCGCGGTGCTCGCATCGGTCGGGCTACCCGGGCTCAACAACTTCGTGGGTGAGTTCCTGGTGATCGTCGGGTCGTTCGCGGTGAACAAGTGGTTCGGCGCGCTGGCCGCGGTCGCGGTGATCCTCGCGGCCATCTACCTGTTCTGGTCGTACCAGCGGATGGCCTACGGCCCCGTCCACGAGGAGCATTCGCGACTTCCCGACGTGAGCCTCCGCGAGGTCCTGGTCCTGGCGCCCATCCTGTCGCTGCTACTCGTCTTCGGGGTGTTCCCGAAGCTCTTGACCGACCGCATCGATCCCACAACCACGGCCGTCATCGCGCACGTGGCCCCCGAACACGCGACCGACGTCGGCGCTCAGGTGACCGCCGCGCTCCGTGGAGGTGGCGCTAGCACATGATCGCGCTCGCCACGCCCAAGCTCGAGTTCGCGCCGGTCATGCCCGAGCTCTTGCTCTTCGGGGTCGCGATCCTGGGGCTGCTCTACGAAGCATTGGCGCCGGAGGCCGAGCGCGGCTGGCATCTGGCGCTCGCCATGGCGGGCCTGGCCTCCGCCGCGCTCGCCACGTTCCCTCTCTGGCACTGGTCGGGAACCAGCACCGTGATGGCCGGGATGGTCTCGGTGGACCGGTTCTCGGTGGTCTCGCGGCTCCTCCTGATCTCGATCTCGGCGATGAGCCTCCTCTTCGGCACGTACTACCTCGGGCGCTCCGGCGACGAGTTCCGCGGAGAGTTCTACCCGCTCGTGCTGTTCGCCACGGCGGGGATGACGCTGATCACGGCCGCGGCCGACCTGATCATCGTGTTCCTCGCGCTCGAGATCCTGTCGCTCTCGCTCTA